>DAIOUB010000025.1:0-10722 GCA_036751735.1 Levilinea sp.
TGATGTGAATGCTGCCGTCCGGCTCCGGCGCGGTCGTCTCCACCGCCAGCTCCAGGGCGTTGAGCAGGTTGCGCGCATCCCCCGTGGCCAAATCCAGCAAATGGGCGCGCGCGTCTTCATCCAGCACAATCAGCCGCCCGCCGTAACCGCGCTCGCGGTCGTTCAGCGCCCGATCCAAGACGATGCCCAGATGCGCTTCGGTCAACGGCCGCAGTTCAAAAATGCGCGAGCGCGAAACCAACGCGCGGATCACTTCAAAATAGGGGTTTTCGGTCGTGGCCCCAATCAGCGTCACCAGCCCGCTTTCCACATGCGGCAGCAGGGCGTCTTGCTGGGCCTTGTTCCAGCGGTGCACCTCGTCCACAAACAGCAGGGTGCGCTTGCGGTACAGGCGGCGCTGCTCCTGTGCCTCTTGAATCACCCGCCGCAGTTCGGCTACCCCCGCCAGCACCGCCGAGATGGATTCAAAGCGGGCGCTGGAACGTTCGGCAATCAAACGCGCCAGGGTGGTTTTGCCGGTTCCCGGCGGGCCAAAGAAGATGCAGGAGGAAAACAGCCGGTCGGCCTCAATCGCCCGCCGCAGCAGTTTGCCGGGGCCGATGATGTGCTCCTGGCCCACAAATTCCTCCAGCGTGCGCGGGCGCATACGCGCGGCCAGGGGTGACTGCGATTCAAGCTGCTGGTTTAAGGCGTGATCAAAAAGGTCCATCCCTTAAGATTCTACCATGAATGCCCTGCGCGCATGTGCAAAGAAAAAGAGCGCTTTCGCGCTCTTTCAGGGACTGGGCCACCCCTACGCCGCCGCCCTTGCTTGTCCATACAGTTGGTCGCGCACCTGCAAAACCTGCCGCCGCAGGCGGTCATCGCGCTGCATCAAATCCGCCACCTTGTCGCAGGCGTACATCACCGTGGTATGATCGCGCCCGCCCAGGGCTTCGCCGATCTGCGGCAGGGAGATGTTGGCATCTTCGCGCATCAGGTACATGGCCACCTGGCGCGGCAAGGCCACCTCACGCGTGCGGTCGCGGCCCAACAGGCGGTCGCTGGGCACGCCAAACACCGAAGACACCGCCGTCACCACCGCGTCCACGCCCAGGCTGCTGTGCTGGGGGATCAGGTCAGCCAGGGCTGAATTCACCAGCCCCTGAGACACCGGCTGCCCGCTCAAATCCGAATAGGCCAGCACGCGCGTCAAAGCGCCTTCCAGCTCGCGGATGTTGGACTGAATCTGGCGGGCGATCAGCTCCAAAATTTCCTGGGGAACCTGCCGGGCGGCGCGTTCCGCCTTCGAGCGCAGAATGGCGATGCGCGTTTCCAGGTCGGCGGGCTGAATATCCACCGTCAGCCCCCATTCAAAGCGCGAGCGCAGCCGTTCTTCCAGGGTCACCATCGCCTTGGGCGGGCGGTCGGAGGAAATCACCACCTGTTTGTCCTGCCCGTGTAGGGTGTTAAACGTGTGGAAGAACTCTTCCTGCGTTGATTCCTTGCCAGCGATGAACTGGATGTCGTCAATCAGCAGCACGTCAATGCGGCGGTAGCGGTCGCGGAAAGCCGCCGTGTTGCGCTTCTGGATCGAATTAATCAGATCGTTGGTAAATTCTTCCGAAGACACGTACAGCACCTGCAAGCCCTGGCGGTGCGCCTGGTTGCCGATGGCGTGCAGCAGGTGAGTTTTCCCCAACCCCACCCCCCCATACAGGAACAGGGGGTTGTAAGCCCGCGCCGGGTTCTCGGCCACGGCCATGCAGGCCGCGTGCGCCAGGCGGTTGTTGGCCCCCACCACGTAGGTGTCAAAGGTGTAGCGGCTGTTGATCGTCGGGTTGGGCGCCGGGGCTGGCTCTTCTTCCACCGCTTCTTCCACGCCCTCGCTCTCGCCTTCTCCTTCATACTCCTTATGCCAGACGACAAACTCCACCTTTTGGGGGCGGCTCATCATGCCCGTCAGATGACGCGCAACCGTGCTGGACAGGCGGCTTTCCAGCCAGTCCCGTGCGTAGGCGTTGGTCACACCGATCTTAAACGTCTCACCATCGTGCGTCACCAACTCTGCGTTGCGGACCCACGTCTCAAAAGCAGCTTTGGACATGTCCATTTGAAGCTGCCCCAAGGTGGCCTGCCAGGCTTGTTGTGCGTTCATGCAGCGACCTCCCAAAAAATTTCTCGCCCTCCCGCCCCAAGCAACACAGTCAGATAAGCCCCACGGCATACGCGGTGGGACGCAGGTGTTTTCGATTGGTTTTGGGGTGCCCGAGTTTCCGGGCGAAGGGCTGCGAGCGTTGCACGGCGGCGTTGCTCGATACATGCATTCTAGCAGAAACCAGCCGATCCAACAAGTTGAATACCCTACGCCTGCCTAAAAAAAAGCGAATCTTTAAGAGCCTGCTAATCTTAAGAGGCGGCCGGGGATTCAATGGTATAATTCGACTATACGTATATTTAAGGTCTCCTACAAATACGGGGAACAGTTTTTAGAACACCACCATATATGGGGGTCGCTTTCAATTTAGGCTTTGATTTGACCACCCTTACCGGATTAAGTTAACAACCGAAACGGCGTTCACCTGTCTTTCACAGGCCGTTGAATTGCACATTTTGGACTCTTCAGGCATAATCATTTCACCGCCTGAAATCTGCCTGTTCCTCCGATTTTAGGATGTAACCACCGCTGCCTGTTCAGCCTTCCGGCGCTGCACCCCAGGCTGAACATCCCATCACTGCGCGCCGCTCGAAAGGAGATTTCCACCATGCAAAAGCTCAAAAAACTCGGTTTCCCTCGGATGCGAAAAGAATCCGGCGAAAGGCGGGTTTTCCTCCCCGATTTCATCCAGGACCTCACTCAGCTCGGCTTTGAAATATCCATCGAAGAAGGTTACGGCTCGCGTTCGGGGTACTCCTTTGACGATTATAAACAGGGTAATCCCCTGGTTAAAAGCTGCTCACGGGAGCAGGCCCACACCCAGGCGTACGTCATGGTGCTGCGCTCACCTTCCGATGCGGAATTTGATCTCATCCCCGCTGGAACCTGCCTGATCTCCATGCTCCACTACCCCACTCGTCCCGAACGCGTGGAACGGCTCACCCGCCAGGGTATCAAAGCTATCTCGATGGACAGCATCGTGGATGACAATAACATCCGTCTGATGGAAAACATGAAGGCCGTGGCCTGGAACGGCCTGGAGGCCGGCTTTGACGCCCTGGAGCGCCGCTGGCCGGGGCTGCTGCGCGATGACCCCTGGAAAGTGCTCATTCTGGGCAGCGGCATGGTGGGCAAACACGCCGTAGACGCCGCCACCAAGCTGGGCAACATCGAACGCAACAACGATCACATCGCCCAGGGCGGCCCAGGCGCGGTGGCCCTGTGTGTCGGCCGCAACATCAGCCAAAACCCAGAGCAAATGCGCCAGATGTTTTCGGGGGTGGATATGCTGGTGGATGCCGCGCAGCGCCGCGACCCCTCCAAACCCATCGTCCCCAATCCGTGGATCGCCTGGCTGCCGGAACACGCCGTGGTGGTGGACCTCTCGGTGGACCCCTACACCCTCAGCACC
This sequence comes from Levilinea sp., assembly GCA_036751735.1. Classification (GTDB taxonomy): domain Bacteria; phylum Chloroflexota; class Anaerolineae; order Anaerolineales; family Anaerolineaceae; genus Levilinea. The sequence continues at coordinate 3,549 of DAIOUB010000025.1, forward strand.
GACCCGCCGGTGGTTCGCGGCGTCGAAGGTATCCCCATGGGCAGTCTGAACAAATACATCTTTGATCCCCAGGATGCAGACTGGATGAAAACCATTCCTGAATCGATTGACACCCAGAACCGCCGCATCACCACCACCTGCTACTCCTGGCCCGGCATCCACCCCGAAGCCTGTATGCGCCACTATGCCCAGCAGATGCTGCCGCTGATGGAAGCCCTGGCCGAAAAAGGGTACGACGGCCTCAGCCCCAAGGGCGGTTTCTTTGAACGCGCTTTGCACCGCGCCAGCCTGCATGAATGGCTGCGCGTGTCACAAATTTCCTAAATTCTTAACCGAGGACCTATGCCTAAACTAGAATTTGGCGATCTGCAAATCCAATGTAATCATTTTCTGACTCATCACGGCCCGCTCAGCGCGCGCCAGTCTCTCACCGAGATTCTGGCCGCCACCGGCGAAGTGGAACGCATGGACGTTTACTGCGCAGGCACGATGATTGCCGACTTTGAAAAAGAAGTCGCCGATTTGCTCGGCAAAGAAGCCGCCGTGTTCATGCCCAGCGGAACCATGGCCCAGCAGATCGCCCTGCGCATCCACGCCGACCAGCGCCGCGGCTCCACGGTGGCCTTCCACCCGCGCTGCCACCTGGAAAATCACGAAGACAAGGCCTACCAGCACCTTCATCATCTCAACAGCGTTCTGGTGGGCTCTTACCATAATCTGCTCACCCTGGCAGATTTAGAAAAAGTGTCCGACCCCATCACCGCCCTGCTGCTGGAGCTGCCTCAGCGCAATCTGGGCAGCCAATTGCCCCTGTGGGACGATCTCAACGCCCAGGCGGCCTGGGCGCGCGCCCGCGGCGCAGCCGTGCATATGGACGGAGCGCGCCTGTGGGAAGCTCAGCCCTTTTATCAGCGCCCCTATGCCGAAATCTGTTCCCTGTTCGACAGCGTGTATGTTTCCTTCTACAAGACCCTGGGCGGCATCAGCGGGGCCATGCTGCTGGGGGACGCAGCTTTCATTCGGCAGGCGCGGGTGTGGATGCACCGCCACGGCGGACAGATCATTCACCAGTTCCCCGCCCTGCTCTCCGCCCGCCTGGGTCTGCGCACGCGCCTGCCCCGCATCCCCGATTACGTCCAGCGCAATCTGGAAATCGCCCATCTGCTGACTCAGTTTGACCGTATCAGCATCATCCCGCGCCCGCCGCACACCAACATGATGCATCTGGCCTTGCGCGGCGACCGCCAAAAGCTGGAAGACGCCGCCTACCAGATCGCCATTGACAAGGGCATCTTCTCCTTCTACGCCCTGGGCGATACCACCCTGCCCGATTGGCATTTGTGGGAGTTCGTCACCGGTGATGCCACCCTGAAGCTCTCGCTGAAGGAGATTGAAGCCTTCTTCGCCGAGCTGCTGGAACGCGCCGCTTAAAATCAAAGCCCCCACGGCCATTCATCCAGCGCCGTGGGGGTATATTTTATCTCCAGCCTGACTCAGCGGCCGCGCAGTTGGGGGATGCCGTAATACTCCGCCATACAGCGGTTGACCCAATGGTCGGGCGATTCCTGCAAATCAGCCACCCCAAAGCGGCTGGGCAGCCCAACAACGGTGACTTCCTCCACTCCGCTTTGGCTCAATGCCCGCAGCTGCGCATCGCGCCGATCCCAATCCTGGGCATATTGGCGGTATTCCGGGGCAGCCTGCGCAGTGCGCCAGCCGGTCACCCCGGCCGCCAGCATCAGCCCGGCCAAAGCCAGCCCCGCCGCGGCCTGTGCGCTGCGCGGGTGCAGGTCCCATTTGGATAACACCCCCAACCCCCGCAAACCGCTCCCCAGCAGGGTGCTGCTGACCGTTAACGCCAGAATCCAAAAGAACAGCGGCAAAAAGATGGTACGGTCGTCTGGGTAGGCGTTCAGCGAATACACCACCGGGGCACAGGCCGCCACGGCCAACCCAAACCCCGCCGTCAGCATCACCCCGGCCGCCTGCACCCACGGCAGCCGCCAGGAAAGCCTCGCCCCGCGCGCTCCTTGCGCATGGCCCGCGCCAAAAGCCCAGCCGGCTGCCAGCGGAACCCCCACCGAAAGCGCCGCCCAGCCCGGCGTCCACAAGAAATATTTACCCATAATATAGGCCGCATTGCGGATGGAAAACGTCACCAGGCGGATCAGACCCGGCGGTTCAGGCAGCGCATCCCGGCGCACCTCATTGCCGGGCGAAGCCAAGATGACCCCCAGGGCCAGCCCGCCGCCCAGCAGCCCCGCCCAGGCCGCCGAAAGCAAAGCCCTCCGCGCGCTGCCCCTGCCCCACACCGCCGCCCCCACCAGCAAAAGCGCGTAAAAAGCTACCTGCACGCTCGAAAATGCCTCGGTGAAACCGCCAGATAAAAAGCTCAGGCCGCCCACCCAGGCCGCGGCGGGTTTGGGCTGTATCTGCCCCAACCCAAGCCGCACCAGCACCCCCCCGGCCCAGGTGAAGCCCACCAGCGGGAAGCTGTAGTTGATCAGGCCGATTTCCCAAAATGCGGATTGAAACAGATTCGGTGTGGCGGCATACAGCACCAGCAAGATCAGACCCGCCGCGATCCAGGCGCACAGCCGCGGGTGATCCCACTTCATCCAACGCGCCAGCGGCGCCAGCGCCCAGCTCAGCCCCACCAGCCACACCCCCAGGGTCAGCGTGGGCAGCCAGGCGGCAAAACCCGCCCCCAGGGCCGTCAGCAGGCCGGTAAAGGTGATATAAGCAAACCTTCCCGTCCATTGGGTGTACCACTTGAGGAAATAGGCAGCGGGGTCCAGGTGAGTCACGTCAGCCGCGATGCAGTAATCGTCCGCGTGCAGCCGCGTAAACGTGCTCAAATAGGCAAAACAGGCCAGCGCAGCCAGAACAGCCACCAGGGCTGCGCCCAGAACTACTTTTTTGCGCATTGGATCACTTTGCCGGGCTCAGCGCCGCTTAGGGTGCGGGCAGGTAGCGGTACAGCGCTGATCCGTAAGCATCTCCTATGTATTCCAATCGTCCCGCAAACATATCCGTGTACGGCTGAGAATACACCAGAATGTATTCACCCGCGTACACATAATCCATTCCGATCTCATCCAGATATTCCGTGGCCGTGCCCGCTTTCAGGCGCTGGAAATAATCATAGCTGGAAATCAATCCGTCCAGATTCACCACCGTGCGGTCCTGAATGAAATAGGCCGTCACGCCGCCGCCCGTCGAGCCGACCACAGCCCCCGGCTCGGTCATCTCCATCACCCCCTTGACCCCCGCCAGATACAGCTCTTCCTGGCCTTTTTTCACCTTCCAGGGGGTGATCTCAGCCATCTGCGCCGTGAAAACGCCCGTCACCGCCGCGGCGATCACCAAACTGATGCCCCAGTTCACCGCCCGCGGCGCGCGCACCCGCTGGAGCAATTCATACACGCAGCCCAAAAGCAGCGCCGCCAGCAGGGTCTTAAAGGCCATCTCGGCCACCCAGTACCAACTGAGGGTCTCTACATAGGTGGTGAACTTGTAATTGGAAAGCTTGATCAAACTGCCCCCCAGCAGCGGCAGCAGCAGCATCTGCCCCGCGGCCCGCCCGGCCCAACGCCGGTTGGCCCACAGCAGACCCGCGGCCAGCGCCGCCAGCCCCAACCCCACCCCCCAGGCTGCCAGCTTGCGCGCGCGAATGGCGCGGGTTCCGTCGCCCTCAAAGCCCAGGGCTTCGGCGGCAGCGTTGCCCAGCCGTTTGGGAACTGCGCGCGCCTCCCACCACGGCCCTCGGTCGGGGTCGGGGTTCATGCCCATCAGCCCCGGCAGATCTTTTTCGGGGTAGCCGTACACGGTGTAAATCGTGCCCCACCAGCGTTTGATCTGCCCGCTCACCGGCATGGGCGTGCCCGCGTAGAGCACGTTCACCGTCAGGTACACCGCCAGGGTCAGCGCCAGCGGGCCGTAATAGCGCAGCCCAGCCTGCAGCCAGGGCTTCCAATGCAGCCGCGGATCAGTCTCCGGTGCGCTTTCTTCCAGATCCACCCCGCGGCGGCGCAGCACCCAGCCCACGCCGTAGCGCAGGGCAAAGGCCAGCCCCAGCCCCAGGGCCCAATCCACCGCCAGCACGGCGCGCGGGAAGCGCGTCACCGCGCCAGCCGTGGTCAGAACGATCATCACCAGACCCACCAGAGCCGAAGCCGCGCTGGCCGCCGCGGCGATGCGCCACAGCGAACGCCGGTTGGGGATCAAAATGCGCGTTCCGTACAGGCCAAAGAACAGGTACACCGAGAAGCGCATCACCAGTGACACCACCGCCATCCACACGGCGTAATCGGAGTAGAAAAAGTACAGGCCAATCCCCAAACGCATCAGGTAGCTGGCAAACACCGAAACCAGGGTCAGCACCAGATCCCCCAGCAGCAGGTAGCGCAGCACCGGGGAGCGGAACATGACCCACAGCCCCATCACCGCCACCAAGAAGATATTATCCAGGCGGCTCAGCAGCAGCAAAGCCGCGGTGATGCCCAGTTTCAGCAGCGTCCGAGGGGTATCCGGCTCGCCCGCCGCCCGCCGCAGCTCCAGGCTTTGCACCTGCGCCAGCAAAAGCAGGAGGAAAAAGGCGTACAGGCCCGATTCCATCCCCAGCATGTTGGTCACTTTGTGAATATCGGGGAAAAACGCCCAAAAAACTGCCGCCGCCAGACCCACCGCCGGGTTGAGGGCGCGCCGCACAATGCGGTACAGCAAAACTGCGCTGCCCGCGTTCAGCACCGTCATCACCAGCAGCACAATGCGCAGCGGCAGGATCAAATCCAGGCGCGCCAGGGCAAAGATGGGAACCAGCACCGCCATCCACAGCGGGTGAAAGCCGTTGGTCGCGCCCAGGCCGTCAAAGCTGACCCCGCGGCCCTCGGCGATGTTTTGCGCAGTCTTAAAATAATAAAAACCGTCGTCAGACGTGAACCAGTTCATCAAACTGTTGGGCGGCGCAAACACCGCGTATAAATGCAGCCCCACCACCAGCACAAAGATGACCCACTCGATTTTGATCGAAACGCGCTTGAACAAACCGACCTCCCTCTGCGCCGCCCGCCTCAGCGGTGCGGCCCAGGCATTTCCGTTTTTCGGGCAGTCCTCATTATATCAGCCTTTGGAAATCAGCTTCCATTCCTCCGGCGGGCGCGCCGCCAGCCCCATCCACAGCACCGCCGCTGGAAACAGTTGGAACAGCACGCGGTCCAGCGAATATTTCAGATGCCAGACCTGCGGATGCGGCGTGATCACGTAGATCATCAGCGCCGCCGCCGCGGCAGCCCCCCAAACCGCCAGCCCTGCCCAGCCCGCCAGGGCCTCGGCTCCCCGCAGCCGCTTGGCCGTCAGCGCGGTGTACACCAGCAGCACGTGCCAGGCCCCCACCATCGGCAGGGTCTCCACCAACCCGCGCCACACCGCCCCATAGCGCGCCGGATCCGCCAGCTTGGCCAGGATGGCGCTCATTCCCTGTGCAAACAAATCCCCCGGCGGCGCGACAAAGCCTTTAAATAGGATCAGGGCCAGCGCGGGCACAGCCGCCCCCGCCGCCAGCCAACCCAGCCAGCGCGCTTTGCGCGTGCGCAGGCTCACCACCGCACCCGCCGCCAGCGTGCCCAGCCCAAAGACGATGCCCTCGTTTTTGGCCCAGGCCGCCAAAGCCGCGCACAGCCCCGCCAGCGCCAGCATGCCCGCGGGCCAGCCGCGCGTGGAGGCCAGCCAGACCGCGGCCATCGCCGCCAGCACAAAGAAGGCCACGGCCATGTCGGCCGTCTGGTTGCTGCCCACCCAGATCAGCAGCGGCGAGCTGACCACCACCAGCGCCCCCAAACTGGCCGCCGCCGCCCCGCGCTGCCCCCATAAGGCGCTGAAGAGCAGCCCCAGCGTGCCCCAGGTCCACAAGCCCGCCAGCAGCATCGGCGTGCGCACGGTCTGCTGCCCCAGCCAGTCCCAGCTGACGGCCGCGCTCAAAGGGATCAGCAAGGGGTAATCAGCGTGGGCCTTCCAATTCAGCGCGGGCGAAAACGCCGTGCGCCAATCCTCCGCGCTGAGCAAGTGCCGCGCACGTAAATTCCAGATGGCATAGGCGTCAAAGGTGCCGTGGGGGGTGTGCTGCACCGTCTCCAAATAGCTAAAGGCCGCCGCCGCGGCGCACACCGCCAGCACCCCCAGCAGCCCCCAGCCCCAGGCGCTGGGCCGCGGCCAAAAAGCCCCCGCCGGGCGCGGCGCAGCCCGTCCGGCGCGAAGCGCCAACCCCCATAGGCCCGCTGCCAAGAGCAATTCCACCCACAGCAGGCCGCCGAAACGCGCGCCAAACAGCAGCAGGCTAAAAAACGCCAGGCAGGTGCGCACCCCCACCCCCAGGCCCGCTCCCACGATGAGCTGAAAGAGCAGCTCCGCCGCCTGGGCCGGCCGCGGCCAAAGCCAGGCCGTCAGCCCCCAGCCCAGCGCAAAGGCCGGCAGCAGGGTCAGCAGGCTGGCGGCTGTCACGGCTGCACCCGCTCAAACAGGTAAATGCCCATGCCGTACTCGGCATACACGCGCACCGGAAAATGCGACTCAAAAAATTCATCCGTCTGCGGCTCCGCAAAATTGCCCACGATCCACTGCGCATCCGTGCCCTGCACCACCACCAGCGGAGCCAGGGCGTATTGGGTCATGGCAAATTCCTCATCCTGATCCACCGCCCCAAATTCCATCCCCGGCACGTCCCGCTCCGAGACGTAACCCACCTGCCCCTCGGCGGGCAGATCGTGCTTCAATTCCGCCAGCCGCCCCTGCCATTCGCTCACCGCGTCGCGGCCGGTGGGCTGCTGGCGCAGTTCCAGCCCGCGCCGCAGCATCTGCCGCGCCGAAGACAGCCCGCTCAGCACGATCAAGGCCAAAAAGGCCGCCGCCAGCCACAAGAGCACCCGCCCCAACAGCCCGCTGCGCGCCTTCATGCCCCGCCCTCCGCTGCCGCGCGTGCGTCCGCAAAGCGGCCCTGCAAACAGGCCAGCAGCACGCGGTTAAAGCGTTCGGGGTGGTCGCGCTGCGGCCAATGCCCGCTGTCGGGCAAAATCACCATCTGCCCATCCCGCAGCCGCTGCGCCGCAGCCTGGGCGTCTGCCAGGGGCACAGCCTGATCGCGGTCGCCGTGCAGAATCGTCACCGGCAGCTCCAGTTC
>DAIOUB010000025.1:10822-20084 GCA_036751735.1 Levilinea sp.
GGGTAGGCCAGGCGGTGAAAGGGCGCGCGGCTTTGAAACCCGTAGCTGTCCACCAGCACCAGTTGGCTCACCCGCTGGGGGTGATCCAGGGCGAATTGCAGCGCCGAGCCGCCCCCCAGGGAAATGCCCACCAGGCGCGCGTGTTCAATCCCCAACGCGTCCAGAAAGTTCAGCAGAAAGGCGGCGTTGCCCTCCAGCGTCAGGTCATAGGCACCCACCTCGCTCTGGCCGTAGCCGGGCCAATCCGGCGCGGTCACGGTAAAATGGGCACCGAGGAACGGCAGGGTGTAGCGCCACGAGAGCAGGGCCTCATCCATGCCCCCGCCGTGCAGCAGCACCACCGCCTCGTCGCCCTGCCCGCTGGTGTAATAGTGAATACGCGCCGACCCCAGGTGCAGTTCCTGCGAACGAATGTCTTCCATGCTCACGCCTCTCCCACAATCTGCGTCTGAAACGCCTTTCCGTCCTGGCGGCAGATGGACTGCACTGCCAGCCGCCCCGACATGGCCACCACCGGCACGCTGCCCCCCGGCTCCACCCACTGCCCCGCCATCCAAAAGTTCTTCAGCCCCGGCAGCGTCTTGCGCATGCCCAGGATCATCAGCGGCATGGTGCGCTTGGTCAGCAGCCAGCCGCAGGAAGACCCCTGCCAGTTGCCCGTGTAGCGCTCATAGCTCAGCGGCGTGGCCACGTCCACCATCTCCACCTGCCCGCCGATGCCCGGGTAAAAGCGCTCCAACTGCTCAATCACCTGATCCGCCACCTGATCCTGCTCGCTGTCGTACAGGCGGTGGCCGTAAATGCGCTGCCAGTAGCCGTAATGGATGCGCAGCATCACCACCACCACCGATTTGCCTTCCGGCGCCAGGCTGGGGTCAAAGCAGTAATTCTTGATGCCCAACAGGCTGCGCTCCTCAGCGGCGATGGTCACGGGTTGATCCAGCAAATGCACCGTCCAATGCGGCTCGCCGCTCAGATCGCGGTTGACGCCCAACGACACTTGAATCTGCGAATGCAGCGGGAAACTGCCGTCGTAAAATTTCTTCAGCTGCCGGGTCAGGTATTGGCCGCCCAGCATCTCAAACAGGGTGTTGTGTCCGTCCGCCGCGGAGATGACGTAATCGGCGCGGTATTCCTCGTCGTTATACAGGCGCACCCCCACCGCGGCGTCCTCTTCCACCAGAATTTTTTCCACGGCCGCGTTGTAATGGATCTGCCCGCCCAGGGCCAGGTAGCGGCGCTCGATGGCGCGCGCAAATTCCAGCGAAGCCCCCTGCGGAAAACCGGCGTTGCCGTTGGCCATGGAGGCCAGCAAAGACAGCCCGGCCGTCATGGGGATCTCCGGCCAGGAGAACATCTGAGCCGCGGCCTGCCGCAGAAAAGGGTCCTTGAAGCGCGCGGCGAATTCCTCGGCGGAATTCATGCCAAAGCGCAGCATGGGCGGCACAAAGGGCAGCATCTTCATCCCCAGCGCGCGCCAGTCGTTCGGCCCCCAGCTCTCGCGCGGCTCCTGCTGCAAGAGGGACATGTCAAATTTGCGGAAGGTGCGCACCGCATCCGTGAAGGCGTGGATCAGGCGCCCGTCCGCCGGGCTGAGGGCCTGCATGTGCGCCTCCAGCCTGTCAGGGTCAGCGTAAGCCACCAGCGTGCGCCCATCCGCCGCGCGCACGCGCAGCAGCTCCTCGTGGTCCATCACCTTCCGTCCCTCCAGCGCGCCCAGCTCCTGCCACACGCGGTGAAAGGGCTGGCCGGGGCCGCTGCCGAACAAGTAATGAATGCAGCCGTCAAAGACGTACTGCTTGCGCTCCCAGGCCGTACACAGCCCCCCCGGCAGGGTGTGCAGCTCAAAGATCTGCGACCGGTAGCCGTTCATCTGCGCATAACAGCCCGCCGCCAGACCAGCGATGCCCCCACCGATGATGATGATTTCCTTCTGCGCTGCCATCCTTCCGCTCCCGCGCGCCGACTCAGCCGTTTCCCCCTGCGGCCCTGCGCGCACCTGAATTATAAAAGAGGACGGGCAAAAGCAGAATGTTTTGCGCGCCCCAGCTTGCAAACCGCCCCCAGAGATGGCATAATCAGAGCATATCAGACCATTTAACTCCAATTTCCCCCGGAGGCTTGCCGTGACGGACTTACCCGCGATATTCAGCGAATTGAAAAGCCTGCTGCAAGGCTATGCCCCCCCGCTCACCCCCAAAATGGATACCGAGCGCAGCTTTGACCTGTGGTCGGTGAAAGACCTGGTGATTGAGGGGCGCAAGCGCAAAGAGGTCTTTTTTGCCGGGCTGATCATCCAAAAAAGCTACGTCGGCTTTTACTTCATGCCCGTGTATGTCGAGAGCGAAATGAAAGCCCTCTTCCCGCCCGAACTGCTCCGGCATCTCAAGGGCAAATCCTGTTTTCATATTAAGAACCTCACCCCAGAGCTGAGTCAGCAGATCCGCGCCGTGCTGCAAGCCGGGTTTGCGCTCTATCAGCAGCGCGGCTGGGTGTAGGCAGAAAACCCCTCCGCGAAAATCGGGGGGTGATTTTTTCTGCTCCCTTTCCGCGAATTCTCAACCTGCTGCCGCGCGGCTTCCGGCGGCGGCCGAAAAGGCCAGGGCGGCTGTCCAGCCTCCGTTTTCCATTCTGTGCCATAATAAGGGTAAATCTTCAACATCAGAAAGGGGAGGAAAACCATGGCTGTGATTCGCTTTATCCGAGAAGCCCAAGAAGACGAGCCCGAAAGCGTCGAAAGTCTGGAAGTCAACGTCTGGGGGTTGGGTGGAAATGCCGAGCAGTCCTTTGTCATCGGCAGCGGCGCGAATTTCAACGCCCGCAAACAATTTTGGATTGAAGTGCGCTACAGTGTGCAGGGGGTGCCTGTTTTTGAAACCCGCAACGTCGTCGCACACGCCTGGGAAGATTTTTGTGAAGGGCAGGCTGAGCGCCTCGAAGCTTTTGCCCAGGGAAAGAGCGACCACTTTGGTTATGGCGATATGCTGCCCGAAACGGGCCTTTCGCTCACCCGCAAAACCCATACCACCACATTCAATGGGGAAGAACAAACGTTCACCCGCTACTCCCTGACGGTAGATTTAGATTTCGGCGCGGTCTTTGGCCACAGCGCCCCCGGCGAGAGAATCATGGAGATGCAATTTCCAGGAATTGAATTGGAAGACGGTCTGGATTTCATGCGCCAATTGGTCGCCGAATTAGAAGCCGCCTGCCAGGGCAAGCATCCGGACCCCGCCAAGCTTCCACAGGGAACCAGCCGCTGGCAGTTCCCGCGTGAAATAAACCGCCGCGCCTACGATCACCTTTCCAAGGCCTATCAAGAGAAATATTTCGAAGAAAACCCACTCCTGTTGGATGCTTTTGACGCCTGGCTCTCCGAGTTGCCCCCGGCTGCCCACGTGCTGGATGCCGGCTGCGGTCATGGGCGGCCGGTCATCGCCCATCTGCTCGACCGCGGTTTTCACGCCGTGGGCAGCGACATTTCCCCCGCTATGCTCAGCCGCGCCCGTGCCCAATTCCCGCAGGTGGAATTCTGGGAACAAGACACCACCGAGCTGACCGCTGAAGCCCAGTTCGACGGGATCTGTTCCTTTTCCTCCATGCTGTATCTGGACACGGTGGACTTCTTCCACAGCATTTACCGCCTGTTTCGCGCGCTCAAACCCGGCGGCAGCCTCTTTCTGTACGGTTGGGAGATGCACCCCGATTGGCGCGGCCAGCCTTATCATATCATCATGAATCATTGGATGTGGGAGTTCTCGCGCGGATTGGATGAAACCATCCATGCCCTGGAAGAACACGGTTACTTTAAAGTAGTGCGCTCCCTCATCACCGAGACCGAAGCAGATCGTGAGGAAAAAATCGCCAACTGGCGCATCGAGGCGCAAGAAGAACATGACGAATGGCTCGCCCAGTTCGGGCTGGAGACTCAAATTCCGCGAACCGACTATTCCACCGTCGAGCCCCCCGATCTGCCCTATCGCTATCTGATCATCGCCAAAAGGCGCAGGCGCAAATCTCCCCCGCGCACAGCGGGTAAGTAACCGTGCCAGCCTCCACAGCCTACCCCCCACCCTCCGCGAAAATCGGGGGGTGGGTTTTTCTAGCGACCCTAAAAGTACAAGACGTATCCTACCCAGAGAGCAAGTTGGGGCTCTCACCCCTCCGCTCAACTCCAGGGGGGCTACTTGTTGAGAATCCATCACGGTTTTGCAAGATTTCAGAATTGAAAAGTGGAATAGCGCCCGCGTATGGTACATTTGTCATATTGATATTGACAAACCTCACTGAAATTATCATTTTGCTGCGCTTGACTCGCATAGGAGCCGATGGGCATGGAGTGGATCACCAGTTATTTCGAAAGCCAGATGGACTTCGTATATCTCATCAGCGGCCTGGCTTTTCTGATGCTGGGGATGATCAGCTACCCACAGGCGCGCGCCGGGCGGCTCAAGCTCCCCTGGGGCTTTCTGGCGGCTTTTGGGGTGCTGCACGGTCTGGGCGAATGGGTAGAACTGCTGACCCTGTCTTTTGACAGCGGGCCGGCTAACACCCTCCTCCGCTTCGTGCTCACCGCCGCTTCCTACGTTGCCCTGGTAGAATTTGACCGCCGAGCGCTGAGCGCATGCACTGGCAAGCATATCAGCCCCTGGTTGCATGCCCCCCTGGCCGCTCTCACCGGTCTGGGTGCGCTGGCAGGGCTGGAGGGTCTCGCGGCGGCGAACGCTTACAGTTACGGGTTGGTGAGCGGCCTGGCTGCAGCCCTGACCTTTTCCCGCGCCTGCCGCCGCACCAAAACCCCGCAGTTCAAGCGGGTGGCCGTCCTGCTGCTGGCCTACGCGCTCAGTGTGGGCATGGTTGCGCCGCGCGCCGCTTTTGCGCCCGCCGCCTGGCTCAACCCATCCGCGTTTCAAGATGCGCTGGGCCTGCCCATCCAGCTCATCCGCGCTGTTTTGATCGTGACCGTCACCATCCTGCTCTGGCAGCACGATCAAAACAACCGGCAGGCGCTGCAAATCCGTAACGAGCGCGCAGAACGCAAATCGTTCCTCACCGTCTTTCTCCTGGTCAACGCGGCCATTCTGCTCTTGGGCTGGGGTTTCACCCAATCCATCGGTCATTTCGCCTCTCAAGACCTTCGCAAAACCCTGCTCAACGAGACTCATCTGGCCAGGGTGTCCATCAACCGCACCCACTTTACCCGCCTGCAGGGGGTCATCACCAATCTGGACTGGTCCGATTATTTGCCTCTGCGCGCAGATTTGATGACCATCAAAAGTTCCGACCCGCAGCTGCTGGATGTGTATTTGATGAAACTGGAGGACGATCAGATCATCTTTATCGCCAGCGGCGCCGCCACCACCGATCCCGTCTATGTGGATCCGGGTGTGGTGTATGAAAACCCGCCGGAAGCGTTGATGGGGGTCTTTTCGGGCAGCGGCACGCAGATCATCGGCCCTTACACCGATGAATACGGCACCTTTGTCTCCAGTTTTACACCGGTGACCAACGAAAACGATGGGAAATTGATCGGCGTGCTGGGTCTGGATCTGAACGCCAGCTACGTGCAGCAGACCATCGCCCGTTACCGCCTGATGGCCCAAATGATCACCCTGCTGGCTTTTTCGCTGGCGACGGCTTTCTTCATTTCCAGGGTAAAAAGCCGCGAAACCACCCAGCGCATCGAACAGTCCGAGAAGAACCTGGCGGTGGCCCAGGCCCTGGCGCATATTGGCAGTTGGTCATGGAATTTGCTCTCCAACGAGTTGGACTGGTCTCAAGAGATGTACCGCATCTTCGGCCAGCCCTCCGGCCAGCCTGTGCAAACCTACATTGATTTCTCCCGCTTCTTCTCTCCAACCAACTGGGAGAAATTCGCCGTGACCCTGCAAAACGCGCTTCAGACCCAGCAGGATGTGGAGGTGGAAACAGAAATCCTCCGCCCCGATTCTGAGGTGCGCATCATCACCACCCGCGTGACGGTGCGCAGCGACGAGCAGGACAGCCCCGTGCAGATGTTGGGCATCACCCGCGATATCACCGAGCAGAAGGAAGCCGACGAACGGGTGCGCAAGCTTTCGCGCGCCATCGAGCAAAGCCCGGTTTCCATCGTTATCACCGACACCCACGGCGCCATTGAATACGTCAACCCGCATTTTACACGCGTGACCGGTTACACCCTGGAAGAGGCAATCGGCAATAACCCGCGCATCCTCAAAACTGACGAAACCGCCCCCAGCGAGTACTCTCGTCTGTGGGAAACCATCCTCTCCGGCAGGGTGTGGCAGGGTGAATTCCACAACCGCCGCAAGAACGGCGAGCTGTTCTGGGAATCGGCCGTCATCTCTCCGGTGCTGGACGAGAATCAGCAGGTCACCCATTTTGTGGCGGTCAAGGAAGATATCACCGAACGCAAGATGGCCAGCCTGGAGCTGCACCGCATGCACGAGGAGCTGGAAAAAACTAACCTGGAACTGGCCAAAGCCAGCCAGGTGAAAAGCCAGTTCCTGGCCAACATGAGCCACGAGATCCGCACCCCCCTCAACGCCATCATCGGCATGACCGGCCTGCTGCTCGACACCCCGCTTGACCAGGAGCAGCGCTATTTCGCCGATACGGTGCGCGGTAGCGGTGAGGTGCTGCTGACCCTCATCAATGACATCCTCGACTTTTCCAAGATCGAGGCTCAAAAGATGGAGCTGGAAAAGCAGACCTTTGATCTGCGCCGCTGCATGGAAGAAGCCCTCGATCTGACCGCCCCCAAAGCCTCGGAAAAGAAGATCGAACTGGCCTACATGATCGAAAACGACCTGCCGGTGTACATGGTGGGGGATGTCACCCGTCTGCGCCAAATTCTGGTTAACCTGCTCAGCAACGCGGTCAAGTTCACCGAAAACGGCGAGGTGGTCGTTTCGCTGACCGGTGCATTGTTTGAGGGCGGCCAGTACCAGCTGCATTTCAGCGTGCGCGACACCGGCATGGGCATCCCCCCCGACCGCATGAACCGCCTGTTCCAGTCCTTCAGCCAGGTGGATGCCTCCACCACGCGCAAATTCGGCGGCACCGGCCTGGGGTTGGCCATCAGCAAGCGCCTGTGCGAAATGATGGGCGGCAGCATGTGGGCCGAAAGCAGCGGCGTGCCCGGCGAAGGCTCCACCTTCCATTTCACCATCCTGCTGCATGAGGCAGAAGATCAGACCCCTGAGCCGGTCGTCAACCAGCCGGTGGATCTGACCGGGCTGCGCGTGATGATCGTGGACGATAACCGCACCAACCGCGAAATCCTGCTGCGCTACCTCAGCTCCTGGAAAATGGTGCCGACCGCCTACGAATCGGGGCCGCAGGCGCTGGAGCAGCTGGAAAGCGGCGCCCAATTTGACCTGGCCATTCTGGACATGCAAATGCCCGAAATGGACGGTGTCAACCTGTGCCGCTCGATTCAAGACTTGCTGAAAGACAAATCCTTCCCCTCCATCCTGCTCTCTTCGCTGGGCTATCACCGCGCGCAGGATGACGAAGCTTTCTTTACCGCTTATTTGACCAAGCCGATCAAACCTTCCATCTTGTTCGACAGCCTGGCCAGTTCTGTTAACCGGAAATCAACCGTAGAAAAGGTCAATTTTGTGGCTCCAATCTCCACGTTTGATCGCGAAATGGGGCAAAAGCACCCCCTGCACCTGTTAGTGGTAGAAGATAACACGGTCAATCAGACGGTGGCCCTCAGTATGTTGGGCCGAATTGGCTACCGGGCGGATTTGGCCAGCAACGGCATCGAGGCCTTGCAGGCATTGGAACGCCAAACCTATGACGTGGTGCTCATGGATGGGCAAATGCCGGAGATGGACGGCGAAGAGGCCACGCGTCAAATCCGGCGGCGGCTGCCCTCTGCACGCCAGCCGCGCATCATCGCCATGACCGCCAATGCCATGCAGGGCGACCGTGAGCGTTATTTGGAGGTAGGCATGGATGATTACATCAGCAAGCCCATTCGCATGGAAGAATTGGTGCGGGCGCTTTCCAACAGTCAGCCGCTTTCGGAGGATGACCCGCCCGCGGTCTCTTCCGGCGCCGAAAAGCAGTCCGTCAGTGAAAACGCCCAGGGCGCACCGGTGGATTTCTCCGCCCTGCGGGAATTCGAGGAAATGATGGGCGAGGGCGGCGCCGAAATGGTGCGCGACCTGGTCCAAATGTACCTGCAAAATGCAGCCGCTTTGATCGCTGAAATGCACGAAAGCAAGGTTGAAGTTAACTATGAAGTGCTGCGCCGCGCGGCTCACACCCTGAAAGGCAACAGCCATCAGGTGGGGGCCGGGCCGTTGGCAGAGCACTGCGCCGAGCTGGAAAAGCTGGCCAAAGCCGCCAGCCTGGAAGGGGCCGATGCGCTCCTGGTGCAAATCCAGGCCGAATACCAGCGGGTGAATACCGTCCTGCAGAAATACATCCAAACCATGTCCTGATCCGTCCAGTTCAAAAGGAGGTGCGTTGATGACCAACAAACCCATTCAAGATTTTCCATCCCTCTCCGAGGTGGAAAATGAGGTTGAAAAACAGAGTACAGAGCAGGAAAAAGCCCAGGCAGCTTCCCGGCGGCCCTGGACGCGCTACCCCACCATCGCCCTGGTGATCTTGGCGCTGGGGTTGGCCGTCTTTCAGCTCCTACCCCGCGCTGCGGCGGCCCCCGCCGCAGGCACAGGCGGCCTTTCGGGGCAGGTGGTCAACCAGAGTTTGACCCCCATTCCGGCCGAGGTGTACATCCTCCAGACCGAAAACGTCACCACCGCTGACTCGGCCGGAGCGTTCACCTTAAGCAGCGTGCCCGAAGGGCCGCAGGAGCTGATGGTCAGCTACGGCGGTGTGGGGTATTCCACCCGGGTGACGATTGAACGCGGCAAGACCTTTAATGTGGGCCAAATCCGCGTGCAGGAAACCATGCTGCCGCCCGAGCAGTGAGAAAAGGGAGAAATCGAATGAAAAACCATTCACTGCACAGCGAAAAAGGACAGGGGCTGATTGAATATGCCTTGATGATGGCCCTGGTCGTGTTGGTCGTGGTTCTGGCCCTGTCCCTCACCGGCACCACCCTGGCGGATGTGTACTGCAATATCGTGCGCCAGATCGCCCCCGACACCGCCCCGGGCTGTTCCGCCTATGTTCAGGAAGAATTTGTGACCACTGGTGATTGGATCACCATCTACGGCAAGACGGACTGGTCCATTAACGACGGCGAAATCGAAATGCGCGGCGGCGATCAGCGCATCATCAA
>DAIOUB010000025.1:20184-23549 GCA_036751735.1 Levilinea sp.
ACCGCCACCGACAGCACCTACCCCACAGGCAAGGCCGGCCTGCGCACCTGGCACGGCACCAAGGCCACCTTTGGCAGTTTCACCGTTTCCCCTCCCTAAGAAGCCAGATCGGTTAGAATCAAACGGTCACGACACCCAAGCCGGTTGGAGATGCTCTGATGGAATCTGCGCATATTTTAGCAGTCGAAGACAGCGAAATCACCCTCTTTAAGTTAAAGGCCATCCTGGTGCGGTTGGGCTACACCGTCACCACCTACGCCAATCCGGTGCAGGCCCTGGAGTGGCTCAACACCTCCGGCGTCAAGCCCGATTTGGTGATGACCGACGTGATGATGCCGGAGATGGACGGCTTTACCTTTGTGCGCAGCATCCGTGCCATGCCCACCCTGGCCGCCGTGCCCATCATCATGCTCACCTCTGTTTCCGACGTGGAAGCCCGCGTGAACGGCCTCAAAGCTGGCGCCGATGATTATCTCAACAAATCCGTCACCCCCACCGAGCTGGAACTGCGCGTCAAGGCCCTGCTCTCGCGCAACCAGGTGGATGAGGCCACCTTCGTTCAATCGGTGGGCCGCACCATCAGCGTCTTCAGCCAGCGCGGCGGGGTGGGCACCACCTCGGTGGCCATCAACCTCTCCATTGCCATCGCACAGCTGTGGGGCATTGATGTCTGCCTTTGGGATCTGGCGCTCAAGGGTGGGCACTGTGCCACGATGATGAACCTCAAGCCCAAAAATTCCCTGGCCGAGCTGGGTGAGCTGGGCGGGGAGAATATTGAAGCCAGCCTGCTGGAAAAATTCCTGGTCAAACATGAGGCCGGGGTGTACCTGATGCCCGCCCCGCCTTCCGTGTCCGAATCGGAGTTGGTGACCTCCAAAGTGGTGGATCAGGTCATGTCCTTCCTGCAGGTGCGCTCTCCCTATCTCATCGTGGACGCCGGCAACCATCTCAACGATCCGGTCATGAACGTGCTGGAGCGCTCCGATGCCATCCTGCTCACCCTGGCCCCGGATATCGCCTCGGTGAAATCCTGCAGCGACGCGCTGGATGTGTTTGAGCAGTTGGGCTACGACCTGCGCAAAGTATATCTGGTGATCAACAACCTCTTCCCCATGCGCCTGCTGCCGGTGAAGCAAATTGTTTCCGTGCTGAAAAACCGGCCCTATCACGAAATTCCCTACGACAGCAGCGGCTTCGTGCGCGCCATCAACACCGGCGAGCCGCTGGTGGCCACCGCGCCCAAGTCGGAGGCCGGGCTGGCCCTCATCTCCCTGGCCTACCGCCTGAGCTACAAGAGCATGGAAACCAGCAAAAAGACCGAAAAAACCTCCCCCCTGCTGGATCTGATTCACAAACTGCGGCCTTAAAAACCACTTTCCACCCGACTTGAACCCAGCCCCTTGGCGCTCTCAACGCCCTGGGGCTTGTTTTTTTATGGGCTAAATTGACCTCTTGACAAAGAATAATAAACGCTGTATATTTAATAAATAAACACCGTTTACTTAAAGAGGTTCCCATGTCCCCACGACCCCGCCGCAGCGCGCAAATCCCCCACCTGCAGACCGCCATCCAGGAAACCGCCTGGGCGCAGATCGCCGAGTTCGGCGCCGCCGCCCTCAGCCTGCGAGCCGTGGCCCGCGCCCTGCACATCACCGCCCCGGCCATCTACAACTACTTTCCCAGCCGCGACGACCTCGTCACCGCCCTGATCGTGGACGCCTTCAGCTCGCTGGCCGATTCGCAGCAGGCCGCCCTGAACCGCCTGAGCGGTGCCAGCCCGCAGGAGCAGCTGATCGCCCTGGGGATGGATTACCGCCAGTGGGCGCTGCGCTACCCCCAGCGCTACCAGCTCATCTTCGGCACGCCCATCCCCCATTACCACGCCCCCGAAGACGTCACCAACCCCGCCGCCAGCCGCGCTCTGCTGTCCTTAATGCAGGTCATCCACCGCCTCTACACGATCCAAAATTCGCCGCGGCCCCACCTGGCCCCCCTGACCCCCGCCCTGGAGGCCATGCTGAGCGCCTGGCAAAGCGCCGGGGTGCCCCTGGAGCGCGAGGTCATTTATCTGGCCCTGGTCATCTGGAGCCGGGTGCACGGGCTGGTGCAGTTGGAAATTGGCCGTCAGTTCCCCCCCCACATCACCGACGCTGGCGAAATCTTTCAGCGGGAAATCCGCAGTATGCTGATTCAATATTCCTTTAATGGAGAATAACCATGTCTGAGCTTCACGTCATTTTTGGCAGCGGGCCGCTGGCCCAGGCCGTGCAGCGCGCCCTGCTGCGCCGCGGTCGCCAGGTGAAAATGGTCAACCGCAGCGGCAAACGCCCCGCCGGGGTACCCGCCGAAGTGGAAATCGCCGCAGGCGACGCCTATTCCCCGGATTTCACCCGCGCCGTCACCCAGGGGGCCGCGGTGGTGTATCAATGCGCCCAGCCCGAATATCACCAATGGGTGACCCAATTCCCATCCCTGCAGGCCGCCATCCTGGCGGGCGCAGCCGAAAACCGCGCCAAACTGATCGCCGCCGAGAACCTGTATATGTACGGCGACACCGACGGCCAGCCCCTGCACGAGGGCCTGCCCTACAGCGCCCGCACCCGCAAGGGCAAAGTCCGCGCCCAGATGGCCCTGGCCCTGCAGGAAGCCCACCGCAGCGGCACAGTGCAGACCGCCTCGGCCCGCGGCTCCGATTTCTTCGGCCCGGGCGTGCTGAGCTCCGCATTGGGCGAGCGTACCTTTGTCCCCCTGCTGCAGGGCAAGCCCGCCGAGGTCACTTGCGCGCTGGACCTGCCCCACGCCTACACCTACATTGACGACTTTGGCGAAGCCCTGGCCGTGCTGGGCGAGCGCCCCGAGGCCCTGGGACGCGCCTGGCACGTGCCCAACACCCCCGCCCTCACCCAGCGCCAGCTGCTGACCCAGTTCTTTGAGGCCGCCGGCCTGCCGCCCAAATTCACCGTGATGAGCAAATTCATGCTGGGCCTGGGCGGGCTGTTCATCCCCGCCGCCCGCGAGATGGTGGAGATGGCCTATGAATTTGAAAAGCCCTTCCAGGTGGATTCCAGCGCCTTCACCCAGGCCTTCGGCGATATCGCCACCTCCCTGGCGCACGCCGTGCCCGAGACCCTGCAGTGGTACCGGCAGCACCTGGCCGCGCGGGGGTGAGGGGAAAAAATCCTTAAAAAGAAAATCCGCCGTTAAAGGCGGATTTTTGTTTGGTGCCCCCAAGGGGACTTGAAACATCCCCCCTGCGGGGACCCCTGTTTTGAAACAAAAAAGCCAACCGGTATCGGCTGGCTTTTGTTTGGTGCCCCCAAGGGGACTCGAATAAAATCCCCCTTGCGGGGACCCCTGTTTTGAAT
>DAIOUB010000026.1:0-19052 GCA_036751735.1 Levilinea sp.
GCGGCCATTTCGCGGTTGAGCAGCTTGTGGGCCTCTTCCACCACAATCACCAGGGGGCGGGGTTCTTTTTCGCCGTGGGCGCGGAAGGCGTTGGTGCGCCGTTCCCAGGCGGCGCGGATGTGACGGGTGAGGATATTGGCCACCAGCAGATAGTCCAGGTCTCGTTCATATTCACCGAAGGACAGTACCACATGTTTGCCGTCTTCCAGTGAGCGAATCACCTCCTGCAGGCTGTCGGAAGCGGGCTTTTCCACGATGTAGGGCAGGTTGTACACCCGTTCCAATTTGCTGCGCAGGCCTTCGGCGGCGGCCACGTTGACCCCCGCTTCCAATGCCCAGGCGGCCACGCTGTCGGGCGCGGGGATTTTCTTGCCGTTGTCATCCTCGATGACGGCCCCCACCTTCAGCCCGCGGAAGCGCGAGAACCAATGGCTGCCAAAGGAATGGTAGAGGGCGTCCAGGGTGGTGGGGGTGGTCTCTTTCAGGTTCAGCTCGCGGGTGAGCATCTCGATATCCGCGGCGGTGATGTCGCTTTCGGCCAGTTCCAGGTGAAAATCGGGGGCCTGCCCGCGGATCATGGTGCCGCGGCCCACCCCCACCACGCGCACGCGGCTGCGGCCAAATTTGCTCTGCAGGCCGGTGACGCGCTGACCGGTGTCGCTGGCGGTGTCATCCAGGCCGTATTCGTTGTGCATGTCGAGCACCAGGATGGAGGCCTTGTTGTGGTGCATCAGCCCGGCCAGCAGGATGCGGGTGAGGAAGGATTTGCCGGTTCCGGTGGCGCCGAAAATGCCGGAGGAGCGCTGCACGAACTTATCCAGGTTGAGGCTGATGGGGTGGCCCTGTTCGCGGGTGCTGCCGATTTCGAAATTGCCGCCCTCGCCGGGCACGCCGAAGATCTCGGCCACGTCGCCCGCGTCGGCCATGCGCACGGGGGCGTGATGCGAGGGGATGGTTTTCACCGGCAGCAGGCGCAGTTCGCGGTCGTCGGGGTGTTCGGCGCGCCAGGCCGGGTAGCGCGGGTCGCCCAGGTCGGGGCCGATTTCGCGCATCAACTGCGGCAGGACTTCCAGATTGGTGTACAGGGTCTGCCCGTGCAGCAGCCCCGCCAGGGCAGGGGGCAGGCGCTGTTCGGACTGCTCATCGGCAAAGCGCGGATCGGTGGCGCCCAGTTCCAGATCGGTGACCAGGCCGTAGAACTGCCAATCGCCGCTGTTGACCACCACAAAGGCCCCTTCCTGCACGCTTTGGGGTGAGACGTTGAGGCGCACGCGCAGGCTGTTCTTCAGCCCGCCGCCGACGACGTAGCCGATGACCGGGTTGGAAAGCGGTTTCTCAGGCATTTTGCCCTCCGATGGAACCCATTTGGGCGTCGGCCAGCGCGCCTAAGACGCCCATCAGGGTGGGGTAATCATCGCGCAGCAGGGTGATCAGCTCGGCGGCGGCCTGCTGTGCCCACTGGCGGCTGCCCGCCGCACTTTGGGCGGCGGCGGCCTGCTGCACATGCGCGGCCAGCAGCTCTTCCACGGGCAGGTCGCGGGCGCGCAGGACATGGCGGAAATAGCCAAAGCGTCCGGCGGCGGTGAAGCGCGCCAGCTCGGCCGGGCTGCACAGGTATATCACATCCAGGGTCAGGGGCGGGCGCGGCGGCAGCAGATGGCAGATCTGGCCGTTCTGCTCGTAGCCGGTAAACAGCACCGAGATTTCAACGGGCACGTTGCGGTTCAGGCGGTTATCCAGGATGACGCTGGGGTGCACCTGATCGGCGGTGATCAGCTGGCGCACCAGGCCGTCGTCATCCACGTGAATGTCGTAGATCAGCCCGTACACCTGGGTGTGGGCGGGGTCTTCCAGGGGGATGCGCACCATGCCGCCCAGGGCGGGCACATCAATATCCGACAACCGGCAGCCGATGACGCAGCCGGTGGTGCTGGAGCGCAGCAGGCGCCCAATTTCAATTGTGCTCATCGTCCATACCTCGTTCGTTGATGGCTCATCTGTTTATGATACAGCTTGTTCGACAGGCTGCCGGGGTCTAACCCGCGCGAAAGCAGCTCGCGCTGGAGCATGAGCAGCACCTGTTCGGCTTCTTCAAAACGAACCACGGCCACCTCATGCGCGCGCTGGAGGATGTAGGGGTAGGGGCGGCTGCCCAACAGGGCACATTGGGCCAGCAGGGCGGCGTGCAGCAGGTCCACACTGGCGGGTTCCTGGGCCACCCATGCGGGGATTTCCACCCGCGCCAGATAGGGCTGGTGGGGGCGGCCGACGTTCAGATAGAAAAAGTGCAGGGCCAATTCATCTTTGTAACTTTGGGCGCGGTTGGATTGCAGGGCGAAGACCGCCGAGCGCTCGCCCACATCCAGCAGACCGCGGAACAGGTCGCCGTCATCCACGCCGAAGAGGGGGCGCAGCTGACTGGCGCGGCCCAGTTCGTCTTCCGCCAAAATCAGCAGCTCCAGGGCGCGCACTACCAGCTGGGCCTTGAGGATTTCCACATACCCGGCGGTGATGACGCTTAGGCGCGCCAGGGAGCGCAGCTCGTCCAGATATTGGCGCAGCTCCGGCTGCCCGGTTTCGCGGAAGAGTTCCAGCGGCCCGTCGGTGAGGGCCACCACCGGCCCCGGAAGCTGGGCGGCGCGGCGGGCCAGCACCTGCCGTTCCAGAATGTCGCGCCGGTTTTCCACCGCCTCTTCGGTCAGGGGGGCGCCGGACGGATGATCCTCGTCGTCGGCCAGCAGCAGCGTGGTGATGTGCTCCTGGGGGGCGGCGGCCTCCTGGGGGTGCATTTCGATCAGGCCGACGTTGAGCAGGGCAAATTCCACCGCGGCGTGGCGGTCGGGGGGGATCTGGGAGCCGTCGGCGGCTAGCAAAGTGCGGGGCTGATCCTGATGGGGGGGCGGGCGGTGCAGGGTCAGCCCTTC
The DNA here is from genome assembly GCA_036751735.1 of Levilinea sp. Lineage (GTDB taxonomy): Bacteria > Chloroflexota > Anaerolineae > Anaerolineales > Anaerolineaceae > Levilinea. The sequence continues at coordinate 2,925 of DAIOUB010000026.1, forward strand.
GGCGGCGGGGGCCGCGCAGCGCAGGCGCGGGTCTTGCAGGGCGGCCAGCTCGATGCGTTCGCGCAGGCGCTGCGGTTGGGCGGCGGCCTGCTGTAAGAGGCGCAGGGCCTGTTCGCGGCGCTCGCGCAGGCTGTGTTCGCGCTGTACGGCGTGCTCACCGAGGGTGTGGATTTGGGGCTGCAATTCCTGATAATTAATGGGCATGTTGTCCCCTGTCAGGTTCCTAGAACAATTGTTAATGAAATTATACCCGCTTCAATGCGCTTTGCAAGCGCTTCGCGCTTAAAAAATGGGCAGGGTTCGGCCCTTTGGCGAGAACCGAACCCTGCACCGGATTGTAAAAACTAGCTCATCCTCTAGGGCTGAACGGTCTGCACGCGTTCCACTTCCATGATCACGCTGCCGTCGCTGAAGGACATGCCGCCCACGCCGGTGGTGCCGCTGGTGAGGACGTTGTCAATGATGGCCTTCTTGTTGGGGGTGAACTGCTCGATGCCGTTGATGAACAGGCGCATTTCATTGCCCACGCAGGACAATCCCAGGGTGTTGGTGTTGAAGCCGGTCTTGATGGCGTTGGTGTACACGCGGTCAATGCCGGGAACCAACTGCACATAGGGGTTCTGACCGCGGGATTTCAGGTTGTAATCGTAGCGGTACAGCTCAAAGGAACCGGTGTACTGGCCGCGGGTGCTGATGCGGGCTTCGATCCAGCCTTGATCGGAGGCACGGCAGATCACAGAAAAGCCGTTGCGCCCACCGCTGATGGTTTTATACTCGGCTTCGACGTACACATCCGAATACACATAATCAATGTTGTGCACGTAGGCATAGGTTTCGGAAGAGGGCAGTTCAAAGCGCAGCACGCCCGCTCCGGCGGTGGCAAAATTCTTATTGGCGTCGCCCGCGGCCACCCAGGTTTTCCAGGGGGTCACATCGCCGTTGAATTCCTCCGTGTAGTAGTCGCCGCTGGCCTGGCTGGTGGAGCCGCTGCTTGAGCCTGGGTCGGGGGCGCTGCCCGCCGCGGTGACTTCCAGCTTGCGGCCGTTGATCTGGCCTTCCAGAATTTCACCGGTTTTGTAGCGCAGGATCTTGACGCCCATCACGGCAGTTTCCGCTTTGCCGCGCAGAATGCCGCAGTATTCGGACATGGTGCCTTGCTTGGCCAGGGAGATGCCTTCCATCTCCAGGAGGATATCACCCGCTTTGATGCCGGTGATGTCGGCGGGGGAGCCGGAAGCCACCGAGTAGATCCAGATACCGGAGAAGCCGTCATCGGTGAGGAAGGCCTCGCCGTTGATGCCGATGGAGAGGAAATCCTGATCGGCTTTGAGCTTGTCCAAAATGGGCAGGGCTTCTTTGTAGGTGATGGCGTAGTACTGATTGGCCGAGCCGATGGAGGCGTAGTTGATGCCCACCACCTGACCGTCGCTGGTGACCAGCGGGCCGCCGGAGCTGCCGGGGTTGATGAGCGCATCGTGCTCAATCACGTTGGAAACATCCGCCCAGTTGGTGGGGGTGTTGGCGTTTTTCTTAGAGATGTTGCCCTGGTGCTGGGAATATTCGGGGTCGCCCAGCGGGTAGCCCAGGGAATAAACCTCCAGGCCCAGGTCAATGTCATTGGTGAACCAGTCAAAGTAGGGGAAACCGTCGCCGTCAATATCAATGATGGCCAGGTCGGAGCATTCCGAATGGCCCAACAGGCGCGCCTGGCGCGGTTTGGGATCGCCGGAGAAGTAGACTTCCACCAGGGCGGCGCCGGTGACCACGTGGTTATTGGTGACGGCGATACCGCTGGGGTCAATGATGAAGCCCGTGCCGGTGAAGGACTGTTCGTAGGAGCCGTAGCCAGCGAATTCATAAGCGCCCTGGGTGACGATGCGCACCACGGCTTTTTCAGCGTCCCGCAGGTTAGAGACTGCGCCGCCGCCGCTGACCGGCTCTGCGGTGGGTTCTTCTTCCACCGGCAAAGGAGTCGGTTCCGTCATAGGGGTTGGCATTTCTGGCTCTGGGGTGGGGGTTTCCTTATCTTTTCCAAACGGTAAGGAACAGGCGACAGAGACAAACACGATAAGAACCATCAGGTAGAGGATACGCTTCATCTTCCAACTCCTTCCTTATTGTCAAAAGCCGGGTCAATGGACAGCGCTGGGCGGAAATCGCTTCTTGACCTATTTTACACGTTTTTTGTCAGTATTGTGAATGGATTTTGTCAAAAACAAAAAATGCCGCTGAGACCTCTCCCAAAAACCATCCAGCCCCGCGGAGGGGAACGCGGGGCTGGGCAGCGGCACGAGGCAGGCTGAGAGGGATTAAGGTTGAGTCACGTGGAAATAATCAAACCAGACGGTGACGGGGGTTAAACTGCCCGACATGGCCCCCACCCCGGCCATTCCGCCTTCGGAGAGGGTGGTATCCTGCACGTTGGCAATCTGCACCTGGTTGGCTTCCAGGATCAGGCTGGTTCCGTCGCAGACCGCCCGCAGTTCGTTCTCTTTGGTGGGGGCCAGGGTCTCCACCGCCACCACACCCTGCTTGAGGCTGACGTAGGGGTTCTTGCCCGCATCCCGCAGGCTCTGATCAAAGAGGTAGATGGCGTACTTGCTCTCGCTGGAGACGCGGAACTCATACCATTGGGTCATATCGCTGTTGGCGCGGCACACCAGGGCGATGCCGTTGAACAGGTAGCCGCCCGCCTGGTACTTGGCGTCAATGATCACGTCCGCGGGGAAGGGGTTCTTGTAGAATTTGTACTGGTAGGTTTCTTTGTCCTTCAGGGCGAAGGTCAGTTTGCCGTCTTCCAACTTGACGGTGGAGAACATCTTACCGTTCAGCGCCTGGGTGGTGACGGTGAAAACATCTGACCAGTCGGTGTTGATCACATCAAATTCATCTTGAAACCCTTCCACTTCGGCGCGCGGGGCTTCGGTGGGGGTGGCTTCGGGCTGGGTGGGCTGATATTTGGGCGCCTGGGTGGCGGCAGGCGGGTTTCCCTCCTGCTGAGACGCCGCCGGAGTATCTCCGCCGGTTAAACCGCCTAAACTGCAGGCCACGCTGGCCAAAATTAAGACAATCAAGGGAATTAAAACTGTGCGTTTCATCGTTCTCCTTTCTGTACTGCGCAGGTTTTTGTGCCTGTCCTCCCCCTGAGGATAGGATATCCAAACCAGCAAGTCAAGAATGCTCTCGTTGACAGCCTTGAAAGGCGGATCGTAGGGTTTAAAAGCGCAGCGTCTCTGCCCACGGCAGAGACGCTGCGCCTGTCTTCGGTTGAATAGATCCCAGAGCGGCGGGTTCAGTCGCTTTCGGTGAAAGGATCATACCCGGGGTTGCCGCCCGACCAGACACAGGCACCTTTGCTGGTGATCAGGCAGCGCATGCCGTGTGAGCAGCGGTGAGCGACGACGCGCGCGGGTTGATCCGGCATAAACTCGGCGGGATAGATTTTTTGCACTTCTAAACGGACTTTGCCGCCTGCGTGTTTGCAGTGGCGCACTTTTAAGGTTTCCCAATTGATTTCAGCCATGCGAACCTCCTAAAAAATCCACTTATGCTGTCTGAATTGTACTATAAACGCACGCAGCCGGTTTTCATAGTGCGTTCCGTCATCAATTATCGTTGACAAAGCGCGTAACTATTTTACCGCGCCCGCTCCAGCCGCAGCACCCGCCCGGTGCGGTGATCCAGCAGATACAATTCACCCTGGGTGTCCAGGCCAAAAGCGCTGATATTGGCGTCGGTGTCAAACATCTGCTGCACCTGCCAACTGCCGTCCGTCTGCTGTAGACCCCAAACCAGGCCGGAGCAGTAATCGCCAAAGATGTACACCCCCTGCCATTCCGGCAGGGCCTGGCCGCGATACACAGCCCCGCCGGTGACCGAGCAGCCCTGGCTGTGATCGTACTCCCAGACGGGGTCGGTGAGCTGGAGCCCGGCGGGCACGGAGCCTTCAAAGGGGTGGCTGGCCTCGCGCAGATCCCAGCCGAAGTTGGCGTTGGGCGGGCTGCCGGCAGGCCAGTAATTGATCTCTTCATATTTGTTTTGGCCGACATCGGCGATGTACAGGTCGCCCGTCAGGCGGTCAAAGGAGAAGCGCCAGGGGTTGCGCAGCCCCCAGGCCCAAATTTCGGCGCGCCCGCCGCCCGCGGCAAAGGGGTTATCGGCGGGGATGGTGTAGCCCTGAGCGGCGTTAACATCCACCCGCAAAATCTTGCCCAGCAGGGTGTCGGTGGACTGCCCCGCGCCGAGGGGGTCATTGGCCGAGCCGCCGTCGCCGAAGCTCAGGTATAAGAACCCGTCCGGGCCAAAGACCACCCCGCCGCCGTTGTGATTGCCGTAGGGCTGTTCCACCCGCAGCAGGATAGATTCAGATTGGGGGTCGGCCTGGGCGGCTGCGGCGCTGCGCGTGAAGCGCGCCACGACGGAATTGCCCTGGCGGTCGGTGTAATTGACATACAGCCAGCCGTTTTGGGCGTATTGGGGATGAAAGGCCAGCCCCAACAGGCCCTGTTCGCTGCCCTGCGAACCGACGCGGCTGCGCAGATCCAGGAAAGGTTCAGCCAGCAAGGCCCCATTTTCGATGATGCGAATGACCCCGGCCTGTTCCACCACGTAGATGCGCTGCTCTTCGCCGGGGGCGTAGGTCAGATCCACGGGCTTATTCAGGCCGCTGACCACCTCGCGCCAGGTGAGGGCGGCGGGGTCAGCGGGCGGCGCAGGTTGGGTAGGTTCGGGCTGCACAGGTTCAGGCTGGGTGGGTTCGGGGGCGGCCTGGGTGGGGTCGGGCAGGGGAGGGGCGGGCTGCGTGGGGGCGGGCGGGGCGGTGGGCACAGGGGTGTTGACCGCCGGGGTCACCGCCGCAGGCAGGGCGGTGGGGGCGGGCTGACAGGCGCTGAGGGCCAAAATAAATATCAGACCCAGGAGGAGCGGACGTACCGGTAAATGGGCGCTCATGGGAATTTCCTCTTCGAATGGTTATTGATCCTTAGGCAGTTCGCTGTACTCCCCGTCAATGATGTCTTCTTCCGCGTTGGGCGCCGGGTCGGCAGCGGATGGGGGTGGGCTTTCGCCGCGCAGAATGCGCATATGCTCGTTGACCACTTCCGGCGGGCACAGCTCTGTGAACAGCATGGCGGCCCCAGCCAGCACGGTGGCGTCGTCAAAGGGGCCGATCAGCAAATCGGGGACCAGGCAGTAGGCCACGCCAGCGACGGGGATGGCTTTGAGCAGCAGGTTCACGCGCCGGTCGCCGAGCAGGCGAAAGACCAGCCGGGCGCGCAGGCCCACTTCGCCCAGGAAGCCCAGCGGCTGAATTTCTTTGGAAGGCTCAGGGGACATAAGAACTACCTCCTGACTTGATTATACCCGCCCGCCGGGCAGAACCCAAGTCCGTTGTACACCTGCCGGGCTTTATTCGTAGGCCAACACTTCGCGGATGGTCATGCGCGAGGCGTTGCGCGCGGGGATGAGGCTGGCGCCCACCGAGAGGAGGATGACCACACCCAGCCAGATGACGAAACCCTGCAGGGTGAAGGCGGTTTGGGCCGGGGCGCTGAAGATGGCCATGCTGATCACATCCGCCAGCACGTGGGTGATGGGGAAGGACAGCACCGCCCCCAGCACGAAGCTGATCAGACCGATGAGCAGGCCCTCCACCAGCACCAGACGCAGAATCATGGTGTCGTAGGCGCCGATGGCGCGCAGCACGCCGATTTCACGGGTGCGCTCCATGACGTTCATGCTCAGGGTGCCGGCCATGCCGATGCTGCCCACCGAGGCGGTCAGCAGGGCCATGACCACCAGGAAGGCCGTCAGCACGCCGATGTATTCGGTGACCGAGTTGGTGATCGTGGCGCCCGCTTCGACCGAGTTGATGTCGTAGCCGCGGGCGCGAAAACGGGCGTCTATCTCCTGAGCCAGGCGGGTTTGCCCCTCCAGGCTGTGATCCAGGGTGGTGATGCGGTAGGCGGCGGCGCTGGCGGTGTAGTTGAGGGTGCGCGCCAGATGGTCGTAGTGGCTGTAGGCGATCAGATCATTGATGCCGGTGAATTGAAAAATGCCCACGACGGTCCAATCCGCTTTGCGCGTGCCCACTTTCAGGCGGATGGTGTCGCCCACTTTCAGGCCGGGGACCTTGCGCATGAAGGCTTCGTTGACGGTCAGGGCGTTTTTATCGTCCGCCTGAATCCAGCGCCCTTCGGTGATGATGGGCGTGACCAGGGGGCTGTTGGCGGGCGGTCCCAGCAGGGTGAGGGAATCGACCACCTCATCTTTCTCGTTGAGCACGTTGGCCTGCCCAATGGCCCAGGGTTCCACGCTGACGACCTCATCCACGCCGCGCACCAGGGCGGTGACTTGATGAATGGGGTAGGGGCGGTTGAAATCCAGGTTGACATCCGCTGAGAAATATTTGGTGATCTGCTCGATCTTGTGGTTCAGCGAGACCTGCACGTTGAAAACCGAGATGAAGATGGCCCCACCGAGGGTGAGGGTCAGCAGGGTGAGCACCAGGCGGCCTTTACGCCGGAAGGTGTTGCGCACCGAGATGAGCAGGGGGCGCGAAAGCGAGCGCAGCCGCCCCAGCCCCTGATCCACCAGCGATTTTTGGGCGGGGGCTTCCTGCATGTGGCTGCCGCCGCTGATGGCCGCATCCACCGTCACCCCGGCCCCGCGCACCACCGGCCAGATGCCGGCCAGCAGGGGCACCAACAGGCCGATGACAATTTGAATCAGGACGGCCTGGGGGACAACGCGAAAGCCTCGGAGGGGGAAGTTGATCAGCCCCGCGGCAAAATCGGAAAGGGCGTAGGCAGCCCAGCTCCCCAAAGGGATGGCGATGACCAGCGAGAGCAGGCCGAAAGACAGGATGAGGGCCAGGTACAGGCGGATGATCTGACGGCGCTGCGCTCCCACCAGCTTCATCACCCCGATTTGCGGCAGGTGCTGGTTCAGCAGGGCGGTGAGGGTGTTGGAGATGAGCGATCCGCTCAGGAAGACGATGAGCACCCCCAGATAAAGCAGCACCTGGATGATGGCCTGTAAGATCGATTCCATCGGGTGCACATTGGTGGGGTTCTTTTGAATCTGGTAAATCTCGTAGCCGTCTTTGGCCAGGGTGTCTTTGACGTTATCGGCCACGGCCTGAATGGCGGCGGGGTCGTCATCCCCCTCGGCCACGCGCACCAGCAGGCGCGAGAAGTAATACGGCTCGTGCAGCCACTCGATGCTCTCGTCAGAGATATAACCTTTGGTGTTGTTAAACATGCCGCCAATGCCGGAGGTGAGGTCCTGGGCAGTTCCGGCGATTTTCATGCGCCGGATGGAGTCATCCTCCAGCTTCAGCTCCAAAACATCCCCTGGGCCGAGGTTATACTTTTCGGCGGTGCGTTTTTCCAGGATCAGCTCGTTTTTGCCGGGTTCCACCTCCCCACTGAGGGGTTTCACCAGGTCAATGCGCTCGGCGAAAGACTGGGTGCGGGCGATGAGATTCAGGCTGACCCAATCGCCGTCGGGGGCCTTCATGCGTACAGAGACGGTGCGCTCGCCGTCGGCGCTGGATACGCCGCGGGTGCGCTCCACCGCGCGGATCAGGTTTTCGTCGAAGGGGCGGGTTTGAATTTGAATGTTGGCGGGGTTGGCGCTGCTGTAGCTGTCATTCATGTCGCTGGGGATGATGTAATACGACCCGGCGATCATGCCCACGGCAAACACGCCCACGGCGATGGAGGCCACCACCAAGAGGGTGCGCGTGCGGTTGCCGATCAAATCGGAAAGAACTTTACGCCAGCTGGGTTTTAAATAGGACTGCCAGGGTTTCACAGCCAATCCTCGCCCGTTTTGGCCAGCTCGGCGCGCAGGCTGCTGTGGGCGGCCAGGTCTTGATAGACGGCGCCGTCCAGCAGGAGCACTTCGCTGGGTTCCACCGCCGCGGCTTCGGCGCGGGCGGGGCGGCCCATCAGGAAGGCGTTGTGCCCGAGGATGCGGTTGGCTCCCAGGCGCAGGGGCTCGCCGCTGTCGGCATGGGTCTGTTCCAGGGTTCCGCTGACGATCACAAACACGCCTTCCAGGGTGTCACCGGCTTTCACCAGGCTCTGCCCGGCTTCCAGCTGAATGGGGCGGCTGTGGTGGGTGGCGCGCAGCATCTGCGGGTGGCTCAGCCAGGGCAGCGCGGCGGCCACGGCGGGGTGAATGACCTCGCCGTCGCACAGCAGCAGGGTGCGGGTGGTGCGCTGGGCCAGTTGGGGGTCGTGGGTGACCACCAGGATGGTTTTGCCCTGAGAGGCCAGGCCTTCGAAGATGCCGAAGATGGATTCCGCTGTGCGCGAATCCAAATTGCCGGTGGGTTCGTCGGCGATGATGAAAGGCGGGTCGTTGGCCAGGGCGCGGGCGATGGCGGCAGCTTGCTGTTGGCCGCCGGAAACGGCGGCGGGCAGTTTGTGCGCGTCGTGCTCCAGTCCCACCTGGCGCAGCAGGCCCAGGGCGCGGCTTTCGCGCTCGGTGGGGGGGATCTTCCCGGCGATGTCCATGGGCAGCATGGTGTTCTCCAGCAGGGAAAGGACCGGCAGAAGCTGGTAGAACTGGAAGACGATCCCTAAATTTAAACCGCGCCAGCGGGAACGGTCGCTTTCGCTGAGCTTGTGCACCAGGGTGTCGCCGATCTGCACTTCGCCTGAAGTGGGTTTGTCAATGCCGGTGAGCATGTTGACCAGGGTGGACTTTCCGGAGCCGGATTTCCCCACCACGCCCACAAATTCGCCGGGGTGAAATTCCGCATCCACCCCTTTGAGGACGGTCACATCCCCGGCCACGGTCTTGAATTTCTTTACAATCTTGCGCATCCGGATGGATTCCCCCAGGTGGGGAACCTGCGGAAGCGCGCTGGTGACTGCCATACGAGGTACTCCTTACAGCTTAGCGCAGGCTGCGCGTTTCCGATAATTCGCCGTCGGTGATGGTCAGCAGGCGCGAAACGCGTTCTTCCAGACTGCGGTCGTGACTGACGATCAAAATGGTCGTGCCCCGCTCGGCCAGGGTCTCAAACAAATTGAAAATGGTCTCGGCGGTGGTCGTATCCAGGTTGCCGGTGGGCTCGTCGGCCACGATCAGGGGCGGGTCGTTGGCCAGGGCGCGGGCGATGGCGGCGCGCTGCTGCTGGCCGCCGGAGATGGCCGATGGCTTTTTGAAGGCGTGATCTTCTAATTCCACCGCGCGCAGCAGCTCCAGGGCACGCTCTTCGCTTTTACCGCGCTGATAGGTGCCGCAAAATTCCATCGGCAGCAGAATGTTATCCAAAAGGGACAGGCTGGGCATGAGCTGAAAGGTCTGATAGACCACGCCCACATGCCGCCCGCGCCACAAGGCTTTTTGATCCTCGCTGAGGGCGTGCAGGGGGGTGTCTTCAAACCACACTTCGCCGGAGCTGACCTGATCCACCCCGCTGATCATGTGGGTGAGGGTGGATTTGCCCGCGCCCGATTTGCCCACAATGCCGACAAATTCGCCGCGGTAAAACTCGGCGTCAATGCCTTTCAGGGCGGTGATGTCGCCGGAGCGGGTGGGGTACACCTTGACCACCTGGCGCAGGCTGAGCAGAGGTTTGGGATTGTGCAGCGCAGTGAGAGCGGTGACGGGGGCAGAAGCGTCTACCGGTAGGGGTAATTTCACAGGTTCAAACATGATACCGTCATTTTCCAAAGGTTTACACATGGTGATACCGTCTTTCAATCGAAGCAATTGTAAACCGGATTTGTCCAAAAATTCCTTAGAATCAGATTACAGTTTTGACAGGTAAACATACCGACTGGTTGGTTTTATTATAAAGAGGCGCAGAAAGCCTGCCCTGGGTGCGCAGGCACATTCCGGTCACACTTTCAGGCACATTTTGACCGGAGCGGCAGGTTTGGCGGTTTTCCCCCTGGCGATCATAGCGCAGATGCGGGTTAATCGGCGGGAATCATGCCCAGCTCTTCGGGACGCACCCCCAGCCCGCCGACCTCGGCAAAGCTGAGGTGCTGCAAGGGCAGGCCGCGGGCCTTCTTCAGCCGGTCGAACAGTTCCAGATAACCGGCAGCCCCGCGCGCATCCCAGTTCAGTCCCAGCTGGCGGGCGGCTTCCTGAACGGCCTCCACAGAGGGGCCTTCCAGTTCGGTGAACAGTCCAAAGGGCATTTCATCCACGGTGATGAGAACTTCCCCCAGGAAGTAATCTTCGCGGTATTTCTCGTACATCACCACCACCTGATATCCCAGGGCTTCCAGCAGATCGCGGGCGGCGCTGAAATCGCTGACCTCAAACTGAATTTCGGTGCGCACAGCCACGCCTTGCTGGGGGCGGGTGGGGCCTTTGAAGGTGAGCAGGGCGGCGCGGTCCTGGCGCAGGCGCAGCACATTTTTCTGCGCCATCAGGCTGCCGTCCGGCAGGTCGAAGCGCAGGTTTTGTTCCAACATGCGGGGGTGTTCCAACACGGCCCCCGCCGCTTGCAGACGCGCGAGATAGGCCGGGCGGTCGCGCAGGTAAAACTTGGCTTCGATTTCATCTTTATTCATCAGATTTTCCTTCTTGAGGGGGCCTGGGCTGCAAGGCGGCGATGACGAACACAAGCAGGCACAGGCTGAAAAAAGCGGCAAAGGGCGCGTTGGCGCGCGCCGCGCTGGACTGCGAAAAGAGCAGCCGGTCGGCCCAATACGTGACGGCCATGCCCCCTGCCGTCCAATAGGCGATGCGCCGGGCGTGCCAACCTGACCACACGCTGAAGCTGCCCAGCAGGCCCGCCAGGCCCCACAGCAGGCCGGTGGCGACCCAATAGGGCGGGGTGGGGTGGGTGTGGTAGGCGGCCAGCAGGTCGCTGTAAACGAAACCCTGGTAGGCGCGCGAAAAGCCGAAGAAGGCGGCCAGCGCAAACAGGGCGGCGGTCAGCCAGACCTGCCAGGTGCGCACCCAGCGCGGCTTCACTCCTGCCACCGCACCTCCCACAGGTGCACATGGGCGGGTTCGCCGTCGTTCAGGCTGCGCACATCCAGCCACAGGGCGGCGGGGGTGTAGGCCTGGTTAAAGTGCAGGCTGACCCAGCGCGGGTTGGGGTCGTCGGCAGCGGAGATCTGCTCCTGGGCCAACACCTGCCCGGCGGCGTCCACCAGGGTGGCGGTCACCTCGGTGGCGGTTCCGCCGATGCGCGCTTCGACGCTGGAGAGGCGGATTTGCGCATTCATCGTAATATGCAGGCGCAGGGGGTTGGCTTCCAGGGTGCGCACCAGGGAGTTCTCGTCGCCGTCGAAAAGCTGGTCAATTTCGCCCATGTCCAGATAGGAATAGCGCACGGGCAGGGTCAGGCTGCCCAGGCGGATTTCACCTTCGCGCAGGGCCTGGCGCGCCTGGCGCTCGGACTCCAGAATCTCGGCGATGTTGTCGGCGTAGCGCAGGCGCACAAAGTAGAAGCCGGTCTGCCCGTCGGGGGTGGGCACGGTTTTTTCCACGCGCACATCGGTGAACTTGGGGTTGGCGTTCACCATCTTAAACTCCTGCGGGATCATCACAAACACAGTCTGCTCGTCCAGCGGCTGAATTTCATATAAATAGCCTTCGATGCTGCCCATCTGGTAGGGCAGATCCTCTGGGTAGAAGAAGCGCAGAATGGTGTCGGTGCCGTTGGCCCAGGAGGGTGAAACCATCAGGCGCGCGCCGGGGTTTTGGTTTTGATATTCGTCAATGGCGGCCGTCAGCTGTTTCGCCCCGTACTGCATGCCGCCCAGTCCGTAATCGCGGAACCACAGCGGGCCGTTGACCAGGGCGTCGCGCAGCATGTACCCGTTGACCCCCGCCAGCAGGACGAAGGTGAGGACGGCCAGGACGGTGCGCGGCACCCGCCAGCGCTTTTCGATCCATTGGAGCAGCAGGCACAGGCCCAGACCGCTGAGCAATGCGGCCGGGATGACCATCACCAGGGCGCGGGTGATGCCCAGGGCCACCAGGGCGGCTCCGCTGGGCGCGGCCAGCAGCACCAGCAGCAGCGCGCGGTGGGGGGCCGAGCGGATTTTCCACAGGGCGGCGCCCAGACCCACCAGCAGGAAGGGCAGGGTAAAGCGCAGCAGGTGGCCGTAGCCTTTCATGGTGTGCCGCTCCAAATCAACTGTGTTGGGCAGATACCAATACAGGGGGTTCAGGCCGCGGGCGTATTCGCTGAAAAACTGTCCCAGCTTGGCGCTGAGCGGGATGGGCTGGATCCAGTAGGAATTGAGCACGCGCAGGTGGTTGAGGTTCTCGGTGGGGTGGGCCAGCTGAAAGCGCAGCAGCGGCAGGGCCAGCAGCAGGGTGAGCAGAAAGGCCCAGCCCACCCATTTGCGCTGCTGCCAATGATAGGCGGCATCGCTGAGCAGCAAGAACACGGCGGCCAGCCCAATGGCCAACCGCGTGGGGGCGTAGCTGTAAAAGGTCAGCGCGCCCATCAGCGCCGCCAACAGCAGGGCGCGCGGATGGCCGGTGCGGTAGCGCAGATAGTAATAGACGAAGCCCGCCAGGAAGGTGACCGCCAGGCTGGTTTCGAAGGCGGTGCGGGAATGCAGGAACCAGGCGGGGGTGATGGAGAGCAGCAGCGCGCCCGCCCAGGCGTGGGGCAGGTGGAACACCCGCCGCAGCGTCAGCGCCACCCACAGGCAGGCCAGCACCGAAAGCAGGGCGGGAACGCCGCGGGTGATCCAGATGGCCTTGCCCAGCAGCAGGTAGGGCAGCACCTGCACATACACCGACAGGCTGAGGTTGTACTGGTAGCTGTTGAGGAAATAGGTGGGCAGCAGGATCTTATCGGAGCCGCGCAGGCCGTCGCGCAGGAAATCCTGGGCCAGCACGGTTTGCACGGCCTCATCGGTGAAGAAATAGATGGGGTATTGCTCCAGGCCGATGAAGCGGGTCAGCAGATAGACCGCCAGGGTCAGGCCGAGCAGACCGAATTCCAGATGTTTTTCGGCCCCGGCGCGCTGCACCCAGGCCGAAACGCGCTGCACCCCGGCCGCCAGAGCCTCCCAGGCGGCGCTGAGCACATGCGGCCTGTCAGGCTCGGCCTGGGCCTGCACGGCCAGCCCATCGGGGGTGTCTTCGGCCTCCAGGGTCACGCGCACGCGCGTGCCGGGGGGGGCCTGAATGAACAGGCGCACCCGCGCACGTCCCGCGGCCAGCTCCACAGCTTCGGGTTCGGTTGAGTCTTGGGAAGGCGGCTTGGGGTTCATGGGCGTCACCCCATGATTATAGCATGAGCAGGCAGGCGCGGGCTTTCAGGGGATGGGGTCGGGGTATTCGTAGCCGATTTTCGCCTGGCGGGCGTAGAAATCTTTCACCAGATGGCCGGGCTCCACCCACAGCCCATATTCGGCGCCGGTGGCCTGATTGGGCACATTGGGACGCGCCACATTGACGGTGACAAAATTGCTGATGAGCACCAGGGCGGCCAGCCCCAGCAGCCAGCGGCGCTTGTGGGTCAGGGTGACGCCCAGCAGCAGCATCCAGAAGGGCAGGGTGGGCAGCAGGTAAGAGATTTCGGTGGGGATTTGATAGAAAAAGGCCTCGTAGGCCAAAATGCCCGCCAGCCCCAGCCAGCCCAGGGCGGCGTTTGGCAGGCTTTTGCCGCGGCGCACCAGCCGGAGAAGGGCGGCGGCGCCCACGAAAACCAGGGCCAGGAAGCCGGGCAGACTCCAGAAGATGACGTTTTTGTAGCCAAAGCGCCCCAGGCGCAGCGGCAGCGACCAGAAGGTCTCGTCGCCGACGGTGGGTTTGAGGAAGCGCCAGCTCCATTCCACAAAATCGGCGGTGGGCAGGTAACACAGCACCGCCACCAGCGCGGCGGCAACCCCCGCGCCCACGGCCTGTTTGCGCTGGGCGTGCTGGGTGAGGAACACGAACAGCAGCACCGCGGCGATGACCAGACCGGTGGAGATGCGCGACCCCACCGCCAGCCCCAGGGCGATGCCCGCGAAGAGCGGGCGCTGATCCACCAGCAGATAGAAGCCCAGGAAGGCGAAGCCCAGCGCCCAGAAGTAATCAATGGTGCTGGCGGCGCTGACCCAGGTGTAGGGATGGACGGCCATGATCAGGGTAAGCAGCTCGGCCTGTTCCAGCTGGAAGCGGCGGGCGACGGCCAAGAAGCTGCCCAGGAACACCAGGGCCATGCACAGGCTGCCCAAATTGGTCAGCAGGCTGCCGCCCAGGGTGTTGAGGATCAGCGTCATGGTTTCGTGTACCAGGAAGCCGGGGCTGCGCGAGGGGACGTAATCGAGGGTTTTAATGAAATACTTACCCGCCCACACCACACCGTGGGCGTCGTAATCGCTGCCGTAACCGAAAAAGATGAGGGGGAAGTACAGCACCGCGGCCAAAACCAACACACGGTAGCGTTTGAGCCAGTTCATCCAGGGGCTTGCCGTCATGATCTTCCTTCAAATACCCAAAGCGGCGCGGCTGCTTGGGGGCATGGTTTGATGGGGCTGATTATAGCACAGCCCAAAAACAGACGCCCCGCGGGTGGGGGCGTCTGCGCTGGGTCATATGGAGGGATGCCTAGTGGGCAAATTCTTCGGGGAAGCTGGATTCGAGGTATTTCAGCCCCGTGCCGGTGTTGAGCAGCAGCACGCGCTCGTCGGGGCGCACCCATTGGCGGCGCTGGAGGGTTTGCAGGGCGGCCAGGGTGGCGGCGCCTTCGGGGGCCACAAACAGCCCTTCGGCGGCGGCCAGGTGGCGCTGGGCGGCGAGGATCTCACTGTCGGGCACGGCCACGGCTGTTCCGCCGCTTTCGCGCAGGGTTTGCAGGATGAGCCGGTCGGCGAAGCTCTTGGGCACGCGCAGCCCGGAGGCCAGAGTCTGCGCCCCCTGCCACATCTGGCAGGTGTCGGCGTTTTCGTCAAAGGCTTTCACCACCGGCGCGCAGCCGTCGGCCTGCACGGCCACCATGCGCGGGAAGGATTGGGTTTCCAGCCAGCCCAGGGCCTCCAGCTCTTTGAGGGCTTTCCAAATGCCCACCAGGCCCGTGCCGCCGCCGGTGGGGTACAGGATCACATCCGGGAGCTGCCAGCCCAGGCTTTCGGCAATTTCCAGGCCCATGACCTTTTTGCCTTCCAGGCGGTACGGCTCTTTAAAGGTAGAAACATCGAACCAGCCCTCGTCGCGGGCGCGCGCCCCGGCCAAAGCCGCGGCGTCGCTGATCAGGCCGTCCACCAGGTGCACTTCGGCGCCGGTGATGCGGGTTTCCAGCATGTTGGCCTGGGGGGTATCTTTGGGCATATACACGGCGGCCTGCATGCCCGCCCGGCTGGCATAGGCAGCCATAGCCCCGCCCGCGTTTCCGGCGGTGGGGATAATCACGCGCTCCACGCCCAGCTCATACGCTTTGGAGATGGCCCCGGCCAACCCGCGTGCCTTGAAGCTGCCGGTGGGGTTGAGGCTTTCATCTTTTAAGAGCAGGTGGGGCATGCCGATCTGGGCCCCCAGGCGGGGCAGGTGCAGGGTGGGGGTGTCGCCTTCGCCCAGGCTGACAATTTTGGCGGGGTCAAACACCGGCAGCAGCTCGGCCCAGCGCCACATGCCCCGCGGACGGGCCGCCAGGGAATCGCGGTCGGTGTGACGGCGCACGCTTTCCAGGTCGTAATGCGAGACCAGGGGGCCGCGGCAGTCGGGGCAGAAGGTTTGCAGCTGGTGGGGGTCAAAGACCCGCTGGCACTGGGGACATTCCAGACGCAGAAAGTAGGAGCGGTGGGTGTGATTAGCCATCTCTTTTCCTTATTTAAAGTCGGATAAAAAGCTTTGGACACGCGTCCACAACTCACGAATGTGAATGGGTTTGCTCATGTACACGTCGCAGCCGGCCTGCAGAGCTTTTTCCACCGCGCCGCGCAGGGTGTCAGCGCTGATGGCGATGACGGGCACATCCCGCAGTTTGGGGTTGGAGCTGGCCCGCAGTTGGCGGACAACCTCGTAGCCTAAGACATCGGGGAGATGAATATCCAGCAGGACCAGGTCCGGGAGGGTCTCTTGGGCGGCGGCGATGCCTTCCATGCCGGTCTCCGCGCCCACAAAACCGTAGCCAATGGCTTCCAGGGCCTGCTGCACCAGTTGGCGATGTTCGGCTTCATCTTCAATGTAGAGGACGGTTGG
>DAIOUB010000026.1:19152-23511 GCA_036751735.1 Levilinea sp.
TTGTATGTCCATTTTTGGGTGCAGCAGATCTGGCGTAGATCTTGCACAGGTTCTTATCATTGTAGATGAATGCGGCGGCGCGACCGGTGCAAATTAGCCAGGAGGGAAAGCCATGAAGATAACCATCTGGGACATTCTCACCATTCTGACCCTGTTTGTGTTGGCCGGGGTGGTGGTTGTTGTGCTTCAGATCATGGTCAATCCATACACAGCCATTAACCCGTTTAAGCCGCCCACGCTGCCGCCCACGATTGCGATTCCCACCTCGACGGCCACGCTGCGCGCGCTGCCGCCCACCTGGACCCCCGAAGGCTTCACCGGCGAGCAGCCGGCGGTGGCCGGCCCGGGCGTCACCCTGGCGCCCAGCTCCACCCTTCCGGCCACGGCGACCGGCTTCACCCTGCCTACCTTCACCCCCACGTTCACGGTGACCAACACGCCCACCAACACGCCCACCATCACCCAGACGCCGACGGTCACGAACACCCCCACGCGCACGCGCACGCCGCGCCCCACCAAAACCCGGACGCCCAAGCCGCCCACCAACACACCGGTGACCCCCACGGATCCGCCGCCCGGCCCCTAAAGACTGGCTTGCTTCGGCTGTCCTCTGGCATCCCTGATATCCCGTATCCATCCTCCCCTGGGGCGTCTGTCCTGGGGGAACCATTCAAAATTGAGACCTGCGTATGCCTGAACAGATCACCCAAGAGATTTTTGAACACCTGGTGGCCCTGGCCGCCCTGGAACTGAACCCCGACGAGGCCGAATATCTGCGGGGAGAGCTGAACCACCAGCTGGCCGCCATTCAGGAACTGAGCGCCATCCCGTTGGAAGCCGACATCCCCGCCAGCTTGCACGGGGTGCCCTTCCCGTTGGAGGTGCGCCAGGGCCTGCGCCCAGACGAATGGCAGCCCTACCCTGAACCGCAGACCATTTTAAAACAGGCGCCTGAGACCAGCGAAGGCTACATCGTCGTGCCCGACATCCCCCATACCACTCTGGAATAATCCCTTATGGAACTTTGCGATTTATCAGCCTATGAAATTGCGCAGCATGTGCGCAGCCAAAAAGCCACGGCGGCCCAGGTTTTAGAATCCTGCCTGGAGCGCATCCAGAAAGTGGACGGCCGCCCCGGCGCGCTGGACGCGGGGGAACTGACCGCGGAAGACCGCCTGCGCGTGCACGCCTTCATCACCCTGACGGAAGAGCGCGCCCGCGCCCAGGCCGAAGAAGTGGACCGTAAGGTGGCGGCGGGCGAAGACCCCGGCCTCTTGGCGGGCGTGCCGGTGAGCATTAAGGACATTTTCTGCGTGCAGGGCACGCCCTCCACGGCGGCCTCGCGCATTTTGGCCAACTTTGTCTCCCCCTACACGGCTACCTCGGTGGCGCGCATGGAGGAACAGGGCGCGTTGGTTTTGGGTAAGGTCAATCTGGATGAGTTCACCTACGGCTCGTCCAACGAATCCAGCGCGTTTCAGCCCTGCCCGCGCAACCCCTGGAACCTGAACCACGTGGTGGGCGGCTCCTCGGGCGGCAGCGCGGCTTCGGTGGCGGCGGGCGAGGTGGCCCTGTCTTTGGGCACGGACACCGCCGGATCCATCCGCCAACCGGCGGCCTTTTGCGGGGTGGTGGGCCTCAAACCCACCTACGGGCGCGTCTCGCGCTACGGCCTGATCGCTTTTGGCTCCTCGCTGGATTGTCCCGGCCCCATGGCGCGGGACGTGACCGACGCGGCCATGATGCTGCAAACCATCGCCGGACCCGACCCCAGAGACGCCACTTCTGCCACCGTGCCGGTTCCGGATTACATGGAAGCGTTGGAAGAGGGCGTGCAGGGGCTGCGCATTGGCCTTTCGCCGGATTACTTCCGCATCGCCATTCCCGACGCGCGCACGGGCAAATATCACACCGAGCCGGTTCCAGCGGAGTTTGAACAGGCGGTGCTGCGGGCGGCGCAGGTGCTGGCGGAGATGGGCGCGGAGATCGTGGAAGATGTGCCCATGCCCAACGCGCGCTACGGCATCCCGGCTTACTTCGTCATCAGCCGCGTGGAAGCGGCTTCGAACCTGCACCGCTTTGACGGGGTGAAATACGGCTACCGCACCCAGCGCCCCCCCGCTGACCTGCGCGACCTGTACCGCAAGACCCGCGCCGAGGGCTTTGGCTTGCAGCCCAAGCTGCGCATTCTGATGGGCATGTACGTTTCGGCGGCGCAGTATTCCGAGCAGTATTACCAGCGCGCGCTGCGCGTGCGCACCCTCATCCGCCGCGACTTTGATCAGGCCTTTGACCCAGACGGCGCTGTGTACGTGGACGCGCTGCTGACCCCCACCACGCCCACCCCGGCTTTCCCATTAGAAGCGGTGTACGGCGATTCGGTGATGATGCAGTACGCCGACCAGCTGACCGTGCCCGCCAACCATGCCGGCGTTCCGGGCGTTTCGCTGCCCGGCGGCCTCACCGCCGAGGGGCTGCCGATTGGCATTCAGCTTTTGGGGCCGGACTTCCGCGAGGATACCCTGCTGCGCATTGGCCGCGCGTATGAAGTGGCCACGCAGGACGACCCCTGGCGGCAGGAAGAGCCGCAAAGCGCGCACCTGTAGGCCGGGCTTTGGACGCGACCCCGCAGGTTCCATCCTCCCAGGAACGGGCTGCCGCAGCCGTTTCTCACCTGGCCGTCCTTTTCACCGGGCCGGGCCTGCTGGCGCCGCTGCTGGTATGGAACGGCATGCGGGGAAAATCGCGTTTCGCCTGTTTTCAGGCGCTGCAAGCCCTAGGCTTTCAGACCCTTCAGGGGCTGGTGACGGCCCTGGTGCTGCTGGTTTTTTTGGCGGTCGGCGGGGTGTGGTTCGCCGTGATCACCCTGACCGCGCCGGAACAAATTTACACCACCGGCCTGCTGGCCCTGGGGATCCCGTTGGGGCTGGCCGGGGTGCTGATGGTGGCCTATACGCTGCTGGGGGTGGCGGCCGGTGCGGCCTGCGCCCTGGGCAAAGATTTTCGCTACCCCTGGCTGGGGGCGCGCCTGGCGGCGTTTTTGCGCCCGGCCGAGGGCTGGGATGAGGATCATGAAGACCGCTGGGTGGCGGCCAACGCTCACCTGAGCGTGATGATCCCCTTTTACGGCCTGCTGGTGCCGCTGCTGGCCTGGGCCTTTCAAAAAGAGCGGCGCTGGCTGCGCTTTCACGCTTTGCAGACCCTGGTGTACCAGCTGGCGGGTCTGGTGATTTCGGCGGCGCTGCTGGCGGCGCAGATCGCGGCGGTGGCATTTCCGCTGCTGCTGATTTTGCCCGAAAGCGGTGCCTTCAGCGACCTGCCCGCGGCGACCTACCGCATGGCACTGATCCCCTTTTTTATTGTAGTGGGATTGGTGGCCCTGGCCATTCTGGTGTATCCCATTTACGGTACGCTGCCGCTGGTGGCAGCCTACCGGCTGGTGCGGGGGGGTGACTATCATTACCCCTGGATTAGCAAACGCATTCATGCACGCATGCTATCGTCTGACCCAAATTCGGATGAGTGAGGAATTTCTATGACCGATTATGAAATCGTCATTGGGCTGGAGACCCACATCCAGCTGAACACCACCACCAAGATCTTCTGCTCGTGCAAGGCGGATTCGTGGTTTGACCCGCCCAACACCAATATCTGCCCGGTGTGCACCGGCCTGCCGGGGGTGCTGCCGGTTTTGAACCAGGCGGTGGTGGAAAAAGGTATGCTTTTGGCGGCAGCCATGCACGCCGAGATTCAGCCGGTGTCGTATTTTGACCGCAAGAATTATTTTTACCCCGATCTGCCCAAAGGCTTCCAAATTTCGCAGTACGACCGTTCCCTGGCGCGCGGGGGCTATTTAGACCTGCCCATGCCGTCTGGCTATGTCCGCCGCGTCAGCATCCACAAGCTGCACATGGAAGAGGACGCGGGCAAGACCAAAAACGCCGGACGCGAGCGGCTGATTGACTTTAACCGCTGCGGCGTGCCGCTGGTGGAAATGGTCACCGGCCCGGATCTGCGCTCGGCGGATGAGGCCGCCCAATACCTGATTCGCCTGCGCCAACTGCTGCGCTGGATCGGCGTTTCGGAAGCGGACATGGAAAAAGGCCACCTGCGCTGCGACGCCAACGTTTCCATCCGTCCCCGGGGCGCGGACTACCTGAACCCGAAAACCGAGATCAAGAACGTCAACTCGATTGAGGCCGTGCGCGACGCCATTGAGCACGAAGCCGCCCGCCAGATTCGTGAGGTGGAGGCGGGCCACCGCATTGAAGCCTGGACGCTGGAATGGGACGAGGACGCGGGCGTGCTGCGCAAGATGCGCTCCAAAGAGACCGAGGCCGATTACCGCTACTTCCGCGA
>DAIOUB010000027.1:0-1958 GCA_036751735.1 Levilinea sp.
AGGTGGACGCCTTTGGGGTGGGCGGGGCGGTTTTGGGCTTATTGGTGGAGGGGGAATGGCACCCGCTGCGTTCGGTGGCCCCGATGGTACGCTTTGTGCAGAAGACGCCGGTGGTGGACGGAACCGGCCTGAAAGAGACGCTGGAACGTCAGGCGGCGGATGTGGTGGATGCCCAGTTGAAGCCCACGGGGGAACAGAGGCGCGCTTTCCTGATCAGCGGGGTAGACCGCTACGGCCTGACCTGCGGCTTTTTGGACGGCGGGTATGATTCGGTGATCGGCGATTTGATGTTCGTGCTGGGCGCGCCCATTCCGCTGCACAGCAAGCGCAGCCTGCAGCGGGTGCTGCGGCTGCTGCTGCCGGTGGTGGGGCGGCTGCCTTTTTCGTGGCTGTACCCCACCGGGGAAAAGCAGGAAGAGCGCCATCCGCGCTTTGAGAAGTATTTCCAATGGGCGCACGTGGTGGCGGGGGACTGCCACTACATCACCCATAACATGCCGGAGCGCATGGACGGCAAGGTGATTGTGACCAACACCACCACGCCGGAAGACCGCGCCATCTTTCGCGCGGCGGGGGTTCAGCATATGGTCACCACCACGCCCTCGTATGACGGGCGCACCTTTGGCACCAATTTATTGGAAGCGGGCATGTTGGCGGCCATTGACTGGAAAAAGCCGGTGGATTACGCGCACATGGACGGCTATTTGGACTTGATGAAATCGCTGGTGGCTGATTTGAAGCTTCAGCCGCAGCTTCAGGAGCTGTAAGGCGCATGGATGCGATTCTTTTAGCGGGTGGAACCTGCCGGACAGACGACCCTTTGTACCCCTTGACGGTGGCTGGGCATAAATCCCTGATCCCCCTGGGCGGCAAAGCGGTGGCGCAGTGGACTCTGGACGCCATGAACGCGGCGGACTGCGTGGAACGGGTGGTGATTGTGGGGCTGCCGGAGGGGGCGGCGGTGGACTGCCCAAAGTGCGCGGCGCGCCTGGCGGATCACGGCGGGGTGCTGGAAAACATGGTGGCGGGGGCTAAGGTTTTGATGCAATGGCGCTCGCCGCAGGAGAACTGCATTTCCGTCTCAGCCGACATTCCTGGGATCCGGCCGGAGATCATCGCCTGGCTGGCGGAGCGCATGGGTGAGAGCGAGGAGGATCTGTACTATACCGTGGTACAGCGGCAGGTGATGGAGGCGCGTTACCCCGGCTCGCGGCGCACCTATCTGCGCTTGAAGGGGGCCGAGGTGTGCGGTGGGGATCTGAACGGCTTTCGGCTGGGACTGGCGCTGGATGACCAGCCCATGGCGGCACGCCTGATTGCCACCCGCAAGAACCCACTCAAGCAGGCAGCTTTGATTGGGCTGGATACGCTGGCGCTGGTGCTTTTGGGGCGGCTGGACCTGGAGGGGGCGGTGCGGCGCGTGGCGCAGCGTATGGGCATGCGCGGACGGGCCATCGTCAGCCCGTACGCTGAGCTGGCCATGGATATTGATAAATTCGGGCAGTATGAACTGATGCGCCAGGATTTACTGCGGCTGGAAACCGGGGAGATTTAGCCATGCTGAGAGCGCTGATGGTGTGGGATGCGAACCTGACGGACCAGATGCGGCTGCGCCCAGGCGTGCGCGGCTGGAAGGCGATGTCCTTCCTGGCCCATTCGGGTGATTCGTGGTTTTGGCTGGCGGGTTTGGGGCTGGTGTGGCTGCTGGGCACGCCGGATTGGCGCCGTTTGGCGGCGATTTTGGCGGTAAGCCTGGTGTTTGAGGCCGTGCTGGTGCTTTCCATTAAACTGATGATCCGGCGGCGGCGCCCCGAAGGCGAATGGGGCGGAATTTACCGCTCCACCGACCCGCACTCCTTCCCCTCCGGCCATGCGGCCCGGGCGGCGCTTTTGGCGGTGATGGCGATGGCGTTGGGGCCGGCCTGGTTTGGTTGGCTGGTGCTGCTGTGGTCGCCGGT
>DAIOUB010000027.1:2058-12670 GCA_036751735.1 Levilinea sp.
AGGATCTCTAAAATCAGATCGTTGTAAGAGATGCCCTCGGCGTTGGCGATGACGCAGATATCCGAGAAGCCGGGGGTCAGGCCGGGCAGGCTGTTGATCTCCAGCAGGCGCGGGTGTCCGGCGGCGTCCATGCGGAAGTCAATGCGGGAGACATCCAGCGCGCCAACGGCCTGGTGGGCGCGGATGGCCAGCTCACACAGCTCAGAGGCCAGCTCGGCGGGGATGGGCGCGGGGCAGAGGAAGCCGGGCACGCCGGGGTCTTCATTGGTGAGGGTCTTGGTGAAATGCCCGTACACACCGGGGGTGGCGGAGCGGGTGTTGTCAATCTCCAGCACGGGGAAGCGGTGGAAGCCGTCTTCGGCGTAGAGGTGCGGCAGGCGGCTGTAGAGCTGGGCCTGGCGGCGGCCTAAGACCGCCACGGTGAACTCGCGCCCGGGCAGAAATTCTTCCACCAGAGCCGGCTGGGCGTATTCTTTAATGACCCAGGCCACACGGCGGCGCAGTTGGGCTTCGTCATAGACGATGGATTCGGAGCCCATGCCCATGCCGGTGCCTTCGCGCGCGGGCTTGACAAACATGGGGTAGGTCATGTGCTCATCCAGCGGGTCATCCGCCTGGCTGAATTCCTGGAACAGGGCGGTGGGCAGCCCTGCGACCGACCAGATGTGCTTGGTCATGGTCTTATCCAGGGCCAATGCGTTGGCCAACACGCGCGAGGCGGTGTAGGGGATGTGCAGCATTTCCAGCAAAGCCGGAACCTGGGCTTCGCGCGCGTCACCCCCCGCGCCTTCGGCGATGTTGAAACAAATATCGGGGCAGGTTTCGCTGAGTTTAAACGGTAAACTGGCGTCTGCTTGTAAAAAGATGGTGGAATGACCATCCGATTCGATGGCCGCTTGAATGGCCTGGATGGTTTCTTTACGGTCAAATTCCGCGCCGGCATCCTGGGGTGAATGAATCGGCAGTGAGGTTTCCCCCTTCACGTTGGCAATCACCGCGACGCGCCAGGGACGAGCCGGACGCGGGCTGGGATCGGGAGGTTTTTCGCCTTCGGTGACTTCCTGGTCATCCGGCGATGGGGAGGTGGAGTTCAGCAAAAAGTCGGACATGGTTTCTCCTTTGGCTCTACGAGCCCGTATATCGGCAACAGAAAGTTGCATAGCGTCGAATTATAAGGGCTAGCCGAAAAAAAACAAGAGTTTATAAAGTTGCATTTTGTAATCAATTTGCGGGCTGGAAAGGGGAAATTGGCGAAAATGGGGGGCTTTTGGATTTGCAATATTGGTATATACTAAAGAGGAAATCAAACACCAGTCCATTCTGCCGGCGGTGAGAAGATTGAACGGCAGACTGCAAGGAGGAGACTTTATGAGCGCGTTTTACCAAATTGTCATTCGGTCTGGCCCGAACGCAGGGACGGCCTACCCGCTGGAGAAGGCGGAGCTGTTTATCGGGCGGGATTTGAATAACGAAATTGTCATCAACGACCCTGAAATGTCGCGCCGCCATGCGCGCCTGTACCTTCAGGGGGCCAATTACGTGCTGGAAGATCTGGGCTCCACCAACGGCACGGCGGTGAACGGTCAGCGCCTGATGGGGCCGTATCTGCTGCGGCCGGGGGAAATGGTGACCTTTGGTGAGCATGTGGCCCTGCTGTTTGAAACGGTGCAGAGCGACCAGGCCGCCACCGTGGCCGCGCCCATACGGGGAAGCGCGCCCTACGCGGCCCCGCAGCCGCCCGCTGCGCCGCCGGCTTATGCTCCGCCGCCGCCAGCCTACGCCCCGGCCCCTCCGCCGCGCCAGGCACCGCCCGCCTATTCCGGCCAGGTGCCTTTGCCCCCCGAAGAGGATGAACCCAAGAAGAAATTCCCGGTGTGGCTGATCATTTTGATCGCGCTGCTGGTGGTGGTGTGTTTGTGCGGAGTGGTGTTTGTGGCCATTGACGCTTTGGATTTGTGGTGCAGCCTGTTCGGCTTCGCCTTTGGTCCGGGCGCCTGCCCATAGACCCGGCGGCATGATTGACCAACCCCTGTGCGCGGCTTGCAGCTCTGCGGCAGGGGTTTTTTTTTACGCCGAGATGAGACCTTTTGAGCGGTTTCCTCGTATAATTAATGCAGCGCAAGTCAACGATTAACGGACAGGTCAGGCAGATCAACATGGACGAAACGAAAACACAGCAGCACCCAGCCGAAGAGGGGAAACGAACGCGCAAAGAGGGCAGCTCGCCGCGGTGGAGCAGCACCACCAAGCTGATCGTGGGCCTGACGCTGGTGGCCATGCTGGCGGGTCTGCTGATTGGCTATAAGAGCATTGTGGGGCCGCTGCTGTTGGCGTTCATGATCGCTTATTTGCTGCAGCCCCTGGCCGATGGGCTGCGCCAAAGACTGCGCTGTTCGTGGCGGGTGTCTGTGAACCTGCTCTACCTGGTGGTGCTGGTGCTGCTGCTGGGTTTGCTGACCTGGGGTGGGATTGCCCTGGTGGAACAGGCTTCCAGTTTGGTGACCTTTTTACAGAAGGGCATCGCGAACCTGCCGCAGCTGCTGAATGATCTTGCTGCTCAGCCGCTGCAATTTGGGCCGTTTGAAATCCCCGTGGAGACGACCAGTCTGGCGAATTTGGCCAATCAGGCGCTGGGGGTGGTGCAGCCGGTGCTTTCGCGCCTGGGCGGGGTGATCACCAGCCTGGCCTCGGGGGCGGCCACAACCGTGGGGTGGATGTTCTTCATGCTGCTGGTGTCGTACTTTATGTTGGCCGAGAGCGGCGGGCTGCGCGAGGATTTGTTCAGCATTCAAATCCCAGGCTATGAATATGATCTCAAACGCATGGGGGTGGAGCTTTCGCGGATTTGGAACGCCTTCCTGCGCGGCCAGATGATCATCATGCTCATCACCGTGGCAGTGTATTCTATTTTGTTGGGCGGGCTGGGCGTGCGCTATTTTTACGGCCTGGCGCTGCTGGCGGGGCTGGCGCGTTTTGTGCCGTATGTGGGCCCGGCGGTGGCCTGGACGGCGTACGGTTTGGTGGCTTTTTTCCAGGGGTGGACGCTCTTCGGCATCAGCCCGATCGTTTATGCCCTGGTGGTGGTGGGCGTGGCCTGGGTGACGGATGTGATTATGGACAACATGGTTGTGCCGCGCCTGCTGGCTGATACGCTGCGCGTGCACCCGGCGGCGGTGATGGTGGCGGCTTTGGTGGGGGCGCGGCTGTTGGGGATTGTGGGCGTGGTGTTGGCGGCACCGGTGGTGGCCACGGGTAAGCTGCTGGTGGAATATGCGCTGCGCAAGCTGGCGGATCGGGATCCGTGGGAAGGAATTGTGACCCCGCCGCCCCCGCCGCGCTTTTCCAATGTGATTCGCGGTTTGCGCGAGCGGTGGATCAACCGTGTGCGCGCTTTGCGAGAACGGCTGCAGAAACGCTGAGGGTTGGCGTCTTTGCAAGCGGCGCAAGGTGTGGGATAATCAATTTATTCACAAGCCAAAGGATAGGAAAGAAGGAAAACTATGAGCAACCCGATGGAACCCAAGACCGAGACGTTGGCTGAGACCGACAATTTTTTGGCGTGGAAGGCCGAAGAGCCGGACGGCGAGACCACTTTCCACATGGAACTGAACAATGTGACGCTGCATTTCTTCGATGATGAATGGGAAGAATTCCTGCAGCTGGCGCGCACCCTGATCGAACGGCGCTAGCCGCGCAGCGGGTGACTTAACCAAAAAACAGGTTCGCCGAAAGGCGAGCCTGTTTTTTGGTTGTGAACGGCGGGGGTTTTAGGGGCGGATGACGATGGAGAACAGCAGCACAGCGGCGATAACCGCGCCGATGAAGAGAATGGCAGGGGCGGGGTTGTTTTGTTCTACCATCTCATTGCGGATGGCCTGCAGGGACTCGAAACCGAGGAAACGCAGCACCCCCCACACGATGAGGGTGGTGAGCAGGGTGATAATGGGCACCCAAAAGGCGATCATGCTGAGGATGACGGGCAGCCGTTCCAAGAAAGCCGCCCAGGAGGCGGGAGCCAGGAAGTAGGACGCCAGTTGTCCCAGGATCACAAAAGCGGCCAGGGCTGCAATGATCACCCAGATTTCACGCGAATTTTTATTCATGAGCCTTCTCCTTGAATGAACGGAATGATGGAACCCTGCGGCTAGGCAGGTTGGATATCGGTTTCGTCAATTTGAACGCCAAGCCAGACGGTATCGGGCCCGCCGCCGCCTTCGTAATCCTCCAGCACCAGGGCGCGGCGGCTGTCGCCGGAACAATGGATAAAGCGTCCGACAGCGTGAGGGGTGAGGGTGTTGAAGCCTTCGCCCTGTAGGTCGGCGATAGAAAACTTGCCGATGTCATCAATGTGCCACACGGCGGGGGGATATTCAAAATGGATGTCGGCCGTCTGATTGGACTGAGCAAACTGCTTGGCGTGGGGGGCAAAATCGCGCTGAATTTCCACATCTGAGGTGGGGATGGATTCATCCAGCAGGTAGAAGCGGTTGAGCCAGTTGAGAAGAAAGCGATTGGTCTCTAACCAGAAGCCGATGAACTGCTGGCCGGTGGGCACCCAGGGGGCCTGAGGCCCGCGCGAGGTTTGCCACAGCTCGGCAAAGGTGACCGAGCCGAGAACATGCAGGGTCAGCTCACCCTGCTGCAGGCCGCGAATGCGGATGCGGCTGCCGATTTTGATCCAATTCAGTTTTTGAGGAGCGTTCATGGCACCGCGCGGTTCGGTGGGAAGGGTGGATTTGGCCGGCTGCACGGGCGGCAGCGGGGCAGAAGGCTTGAGGGGGTTGTTGGGAACGGGTTTGAAATTTGAGCTGCGAAGCGGCATGGGCGGGGCGCTGCGGGCCGCAGACCCGCGGGAGGAGAGCAATTCCACAATGCCGACCAGGAAGAAGAGACAGCCAAGCGCGAAGAAGCATCCGTAGAGCATAAGAACCTCACCATGAACCGCTGTCAGAGCCGCCGGAATCCCACCCCCCGGAATCCCAACCGCCAGAATCCCAACTGCCCGAATCACTCGAATCCCAGCCGCCGGAATCCCAGCTGCCCGAATCAGAGCTGCCCCAGTCCCAACTGCCGGAGTCGGAGCCGGAGTCGCCACTGTCAAAACTGTCCCACTCCCAACTGCCGGAATCGGAGCCTGATTCCCAGCCGCCGGTGTCGCCGTCATCCCAATTCCAGAAACTATCGGAATCTTCTTCCACCGAAGAGTCCGGCAGCGGGTTGGAATAGGTGGGGTCGGAGCTGCTGTTCCAGACTGGGCTGGAGGAACCGCCGCCCAGGCCGAGCAGTGAGGTGCAGCCGCCGCAGAGCGAGATGAGGATAAAGATCGAACCCAGGATGAACCAGGGAGCCGCGCGACGCAGGCGCATGAACGAACCCTCCTTTGGCAAGGTTGGGACTGCCCGACCCAAAAACCGTGGGCAGCTTGATTCAGATTATATAGCACACCGGAGGGAGAGTCAATTAACGGGGGATATTAAGGCCAAACCCCCGTTTTTCCTGCGGAAACGGGGGTTTGTGGACTTTGACGCTTCCCCTCGGTCGCGTCAAAAGGAGGGGGGCAAAGCAAGAGGGGTGTGGTAAAGGTACGGAACAATGACACTCTGTTTATACAACAAGCGGCTGACATTTTACTGACAAATTGAGCAAATTTGAGATTTTTTTACGGGAATTTTGGCAGAATCTAGCGTTGGCGGATTTGATCGGCCAGATCGCGCAGTTCGGGGGAGGGGCGTGTATTCAGATCGTTGAGCAGGTTTTCTTCTAACTGGCGGTACAGCTGCAGGGCGCGGGGGGCGTTGTTCAGGCGCATGTGGGCGCGCATGCCAATCCACACCGCCATTTCATTCCAGGGGTCTTTTTGAATGATGAGGCGGGCGCTCTGCAGGGCGCGGTATTCCTGATGGTTGTTGAGGTAGGCCGAAGCCAGGGTCTGCATGCCGCTGAGGTACAGGTCTTCCAGGTTCTGCCGCCGCAGGCTGCTCCAATCGTTGTAGCGATCCATCGGAAAGAGTTCGCCCATATACAGCGACAGGGCTTTTTCAAGCGGCTCAATGGCCCCCCGCTGGGCGGCCAGGGGCAGGGTTTGTTCAAATTCCTGGAAGTCTGTATGCGAACCAGGCGGCAGCCGCAGGTACACACGGTCGCCTTCCACCTTAAGGTAGCGGGAGGGGAACTTATCGGGCAGGTCTGGCTCTAAGAGATGGCGCAGGGTGGAGGTGGCCTGGTGGAAGAGGTCGGTGAGGGCGGCAGCGTCGCTTTCGGCCCACAGGGCTTCGACCAGGATATCGCGGCTGGCGGAATACTGCTCTTGCAGGAGCAGAAACCGGAAGAGTTCACCGGCTTTGCGGCGCTTCCAGACCTGGTCGGGGATGGGGCTGCGGCCTTGCCAGACGGTGAATTGACCCAGACCGTGAATGCGCAGGGGTGGAGGATCGACCAGCACCAGTTTGTGGAGCAGCTTTTCAGCAGCCGGGCGGCCGGGGCCGCGCAGGTGGCTGGCCAGGAGGGGGAAGGTGGTGCGGCGTTCGCGCTCGATCAAGAAGGCGTAACCGCCCTGCAGAATGCGCTCGGCGGCCTCATTCCAGGTGTTCAGGGCGGCGGGGCTGGCCTGCTGCTGTTCCCAGGCGGCCAGGAGGAAGGCGGCGCGGGCGGCGTCGAAGCTGTTTTCGACCTGGTCGAGGATGGCGAGGGCTTCGCGCAGATCCTGGGGGGGTGAGGAGAGGTCGCCGCATTCCCAGGCAGCCTGGGCGCGCTCGATGAGGGCTGCACCCAGCAGACTTTTGTAGGCCACGCGGCGCGCGTAATTGACGGCATCTTCAGCCCAGGAGAGGCCCACCGGCGCTTCACCGGAGAGGCGGTAAAAACGGCTGTATTCGATGCGGATCCAGATGTTGAGGTCGGGCGAGCCGGTGGTGGTGGCGATGCGCATGCCCAGGCGCAGGTATTCGGCCCCCTTGTCCAATTCGCCGTCATCCAGCGATTGGCGCGCCCACAGGAAGTAATAGCCGCCCGCCACGCGCGTGCCGGGTTTGATAAGGGGCAGGAGCTCATCCAAAGCCTGACGCGTGCGGCTGCGGTCACCGTACAACTGGTAAATATAGGCCTGCACCCAGGGCAGACCCCAATGGTCATTTTGGTCTGCGCTGCGCAGGCTGGCGGCCTCTTCGATGGTGATGAGGGCCAGTTTGAACTGCCCGCGGTGCATAAAAACGCAGGTGGTCAGGTCGTGCAGGGCGCGGCCCACTTCGGAGGGCAGGTCGGCTTGACGGAAAATATCAGCGGCGCGGTAAAAAAGTTCTTCGGCTTCCCGCAGGCGGTCGGTTTCACTGGCGCACACCCCCAGGGTGAGGGTGGCGTCGCCCTGCACGTGCAGGGGGCAGTTGGGAGCATTGAGGGCGGCGGAAGCATGTTCTTCGGCCTGAGAATATTGACCGGTCAGCACATACACGCGCGCCAGACGGGCCTGAGCGTGGACCCATTCCAGCGATCCGGCTTGATCGCGCACGCAATCCAGGGCTTCCTGTGCAGACTGAAGCGCATCCAGGGTTTTGCCTTCTTCTTCTAACTGGCGGGATCGGTTGAGGAGGGGCTGAATTTGCGGCAGCATAAGGACTCACTGGGTGGTGAGGAGCGGTAGTTTGTTTATACCCCAGACGGGGGTGAGGCGCAAGACCTTAGGGTCGGCCGCAAAATACCGCCCAGCGGCAGGTAAAGTCTGCCGCTGGGCGGGTGGCTGCATCTGGGCTGCGGCTTAGTAACGCCCTCGGCTTTGGAAGGCTTCTGGGTCGGGCAGTTCGCTTTCTTCCACCGGCATAATGCGCACGGCGCTGACTTTGAATTCTGGGATTTTGGCCTGCGGATCCACTACATCATTTGTGAGCAGATTGGCGGCGGCTGGGCCGTAGAAGAAGGGGATGAAGACCACGCCGCGCACGGCCTTGGGGGTGACGCGGGCGCGCAGCACGATGGTGCCGCGGCGCGAGGTGACGCGCACCGGCCCGTTGGAGGCAATCCCCAATCGGGCGGCGTCCTCCGGGTTGATCTCCATCAGGGCTTCGGGCCACAGGTCGTTGAGGCCGGAATTGCGGGTGAGGGTTCCGCCGTGCCAATGTTCCAAGACGCGGCCGGTGGTGAGGATGAAGGGGTAGTCGTCATCGGGCATTTCGGCGGAGGGCACGTATTCCAGGGGGTGGAATTTGCCGCGCCCGCGCGGGAAGGTTTCGGCAAAGAGGAAGGGCGTGCCGGGGTGTTCGTCGTTCAGCACGGGCACCTGCAGACCGAGGTTTTCGATGCGGGGATATTTGACCCCGGCGTATTCGGGAACCAGGCTGCCCATCTCTTCCAGCACCTGCGAGGGGTGGGCGTAATCCCAGCGGGCGGTGGGGCGGCCCAGGCGTTTTTCGATGCGCTGGGCCAGATCGCAGACGATCTGCCAATCGGCGCGGGCCTGGCCGCGGGGGGCGATGGCCTGACGGACGCGCTGCACGCGCCGGTCGGTGTTGGTGAAAGTGCCCTCTTTTTCGGCCCAACTGGCGGCGGGCAGGAAAACATCGGCAAAGGCGCCGGATTCGTTGATGAACAAATCCTGGGCGACGACGAATTCCAACTGTTCCATCTGGCCGCGGGTGTGGTTGAGGTTGGGTTCTGACATCATGGGGTTTTCGCCCATGATGTACAGGGCGCGCACGCCGTGGGGCTGGACATTGCCGAGGATCTCGGTGGTGGTGAGGCCCAGCTTGCGGTTGAGACCGCCGGGCTCGATATTCCAGGCGCGCTCGAACTTTTGGGCGGCATCCTCGTTGGCCACAGATTGGTAGCCCGGATAATGCCAGGGCATGGCGCCGGAATCGGAGGCGCCCTGAACGTTATTTTGCCCGCGCAGGGGGTTCAGCCCGTTGCCGCGGCGGCCGATGTGGCCGGTGAGCAGGGCCAAATTGATCAGGCTGAGGGCGTTGGCCGTGCCGTGTGAGTGTTCGGGAATGCCCAGAGACCAGTAGATGGCGGCGTTGTGGGCGCCGGCATACAGGCGGGCAGCTTCGATGATCTTATCGCGGCTGACGCCGGTGATGGATTCGGCGTATTCGGGGGTGAACTTTTCCATCGAGGCGGCAAATTCGGCGAAGTTCTCGGTGCGGGCGTCAATAAATTCCTGATTGAAGCGGTTTTCTTTGAGGATGACATGCGCCATCGCCGAGAAAAGGGGCACATCGGTGCCGGGTTTCTGCGCCAGCCACAGCACAGCGTAATCCACCATCTCAATGCGGCGGGGGTCAGCCACAATCAATTTGGCGCCGTGTTTTTGGATGGCGGCCTTCATTTGCAGGGCGATGATGGGGTGATTTTCGGTGGTGTTGGAACCGGTGAGGATGAAGACATCGTTGTCCACCACTTCATCGGCGGTGTTGCTCATGGCAGAGGAACCCACCGCCATTTGCAGAGCCACCACACTGGCCGCGTGGCACAGGCGGGTGCAGTGGTCAATGTGGTTGGTGCGGAAGAGGGCGCGGTACATCTTTTGCAGCAGGTAATTATCTTCGTTGGTGGCCTTGGCACAGCAGTAAGCGGCCATGGCGCGCGCGCCGTCGCGCTGGTAAATTTCTACCAGGCGGTCGGCCACATATTCCAGGGCTTCTTCCCACGACACCTCGCGCCATTCAGAACGGTCAAAGGCCTGGGTGCGGCTGCCGGGCTGCTGCGGGGTCTTGCGGATGAGGGGGGTGGTGACGCGGTGGGGGTTGTACACAAAGTCGTAGCCAAAGCGGCCTTTGACGCACAGGTTGCCCTTATTGACAGGGGCGTCGAAGGGGGTGGTAACTTTGTAGATGGTATCGCCCTGGATGTGGAGCTGCAAATTGCAGCCGACGCCGCAGTAGGGGCAGGTGGTGGAGACGATTCGGTCGGGTTTCAACATGGCGGGTTCTCCTGGGCGGGTCATTCGGCGGAGAGGGGGGCGCGTTTTCGGCGGCGGCGCTCGGTGCGGGTCATTTCCATGATCTCATCGGTGCTGTAGCCCTGCTCCATCAGCCACTGCCGTTTGGGTTTGAGCGCGTTGGTGGGGCACACGCCCACGCACTGCCCGCAGAAGACGCAGCTGGTGTCGGGCAGGGGCTTTTCAAAAAAGGTGCCAATTTGGGTTTCAAAACCGCGCCCGGTAAAGTTGATGGCGAAGGTGTATTGCGCATCTTCGGCGCAGACCTGCACGCAGCGCCAGCACAAGACGCATTTGGCATAGTCGCGCACGTACATGGGGTTGTCATCCACCACGGGCGGCTGGCGTTTTTCGGCGTCTGGGAAGCGCTGGGGGTCGGCGTTCAGTTCCTGGGAAAAGGCCTGAATTTCGGGGGCTTCAGAAAGGTCCACCGAGGCTTCCAGCATTTCTAAAACAGTGCGGCGGGCGCGCAGCACGCGCTCGGAATGGGTCTGCACCTGCATATTGGGGGCGGCTTTGGCCACACAGGAGGCCACCAGGGTGCGGGAGCCTTCCACCTCCACCACGCACATGCGGCAGAGACCGTTGGCGGTGCAGTAATCGTGGTAGCAGATGGTGGGGATGGAG
Organism: Levilinea sp.; assembly: GCA_036751735.1. GTDB lineage: Bacteria > Chloroflexota > Anaerolineae > Anaerolineales > Anaerolineaceae > Levilinea. Next base: position 12,614 of record DAIOUB010000027.1, read on the forward strand.
ACGCCGGCCTGCTCGGCAGCTTTGAGCAGGGTGGTTCCGGCGGGCACGGTGACCGGT
>DAIOUB010000027.1:12770-19903 GCA_036751735.1 Levilinea sp.
GCCGGCCTGCTCGGCAGCTTTGAGCAGGGTGGTTCCGGCGGGCACGGTGACCGGTTGGCCGTTGATCGTAAGGGAAATCGATTCGGACATGGCAGCAGCTCCCTATACCTGCGCCTGGGGGGCGGATTGGGCGGCGGGGACAAACAGCTCGGGCCAGTGGCGCATGGCGCTGAGCACGGCGGAGGCGGCGGTTTGACCCAGGCCGCACAAGGAGGCGTCGGTCATGGTCCAGCCGACGTCCTGCAGACGGGCGACATCTTCGGGCAGGGGGCTGCCCGCTGCCACGCGCTGGAGAATTTCGTACTGGCGCTGGGTTCCCAACTGGCAGGGGTAGCACTTGCCGCAGGATTCATCGGCGAAGAAGTGCCCCAGGCGCACCAGCACATCGCGCAGGTCGCGGTGCTGGTTGAAAACGGTGATGACGCCGGAGCCCAGGGGCAGGCCGGCGGCGCGCAGATCTTCAAACGTGAGGCGCACATCGAGATGCTGCGGGGTGGCAAAGGCCCCGGCTGCGCCGCCGAACAGGGCGGCTTTGAGTTCACCGCCGCGCACGCCGCCCGCCAGGTCGTTGAGCAGGTGATCAAAAGTGACCCCGAAGGGCACTTCATACAGACCCGGGCGCGCCACATCCCCGGAAAGGCAGAAGAGCTTGGGGCCGGGGGATTTTTCGGTGCCCATCTGGCGGTATTGGGCCGCGCCGTGGGCGAGGATGTAGGGCAGGTTGGCCAGAGTCTCGACGTTATTGATGACGGTGGGCCGCCCAAACAAGCCGTGGGTGGTGGGGAAGGGCGGCTTAATGCGGGGGAAGCCGCGCTTGCCCTCGATGGATTCAAACAGGGCGGTTTCTTCACCGCAGATGTAGGCCCCCGCGCCGCGGCGAATTTCCAGGTCAAAGTGGAAGGGCGAGCCGAGGACAGAGCCGCCGAGGATCCCGGCCTGGCGGGCTTCTTCAACCGCGCGGGCGACGATTTCCATCTGGGCGGTGTATTCGCCGCGGATATACCAATAACCGTGGGAGGCGCCGACGGCATAGGCGCAGATGAGCAGTCCTTCCAGGATGCGGTGGGGGTCGTTTTCCATGAGCACGCGGTCTTTAAACGTGCCGGGTTCGGCTTCGTCCGCATTGCAGACCACGTATTTGGGATCGCCGGAGGCGTTGGCGGCACCTTCCCATTTGAGGCCGGTGGGGAAGGCCGCGCCGCCGCGCCCCACCAGACCCGAAGCCTTGACTTCGGCGATCACCTCAGCGGGGGAGCTTTGCAGCGCGCGGCGCAGACCAGCGTACCCGCCGCTTTGGGTGTACTCTTCCAAAGTGGTGGGGCGGTTTTTTTCGCAGTTGGCGGTGAGGATGGAGATATCGCCGCCCACCAGCGAACGGGGACGGGGCAGCCGTCCGCGCACGAGGTCTTCATACGAGCGGCGGTCGGCCTGGGCCACCTGGGCGCCCTGCACCAGCAGGGCGGGGGCATGCTCGCACAGGCCCAGGCAGGGGGCGCGCTCCACGGTGACGGAGGCCCCGGAGGGGGCGTCGAGATTGAGTTCAACGCGGCTGGTGAGGTGCTTGAACAGAGCGTCGGCCCCGGCCATGCCGCAGGCGGGGTCGTTGCACACATGCAGCACGGTCTGGGCCACTTTTTGAGGGTAAAACATGGCGTAAAACTCGATGACGCCGTGCACATCGGCCAGGGGCACATGCAGGGCGCGGGCAACGGCAGCCGCTACGGGCTCTGGCAGATACCCATAAAGGTCTTGGGCGGCGTGTAGGGCAGGGAGAAGGGCGGTGCGGCCTTGAGGGCCGTAGGTTTGAAGAACAGGCTCCAGAAGGGTCAGGTCAATCTCGTTCATACACGCTCCGTGGCAGGTCTAGAAAGGGTTCAACCCGTGGATGAAGACCGAGAACCATTTTCTCTGGCGAGGCAAGGAAAATGGAGTATTCATATAATAAAAGTGTACCATAAAGCCGAAATGAAAGCGATGAATCGGGTAGAATAGAGAGAATTAGGCGGCGCGGCGCGTGCCGAACGGTGGAAGAATTGAGGAATGCCAGCATGAACGAGCGGTTGCGAACCAGCGCAGTGATTCAGGCGGGGGGAGAATCACGGCGGATGGGACAGAACAAGGCTTTGATGGAATTTTGCGGTCAGCCGCTGATTGCGCGGGTGGCGGAACGGATTCGCCCGGCAGTGGACGAGATGTTGATGACCACGCAGGAGCCGGAACTGTACGCGTTTTTGGGGCTGCCGATGTACGCGGATATCTTCCCAGGCAAGGGGGCGTTGGGGGGGCTGTATACGGCGTTGAAGGCAGCGAGGGGGGAACGGGTGGTGGTGGTGGGCTGCGACATGCCCTTTGTCAGCCGCGCCATGCTCACGCGCATGCTGGCGGTGATGGATGCTGAGGGGGCGGACGTGGTGATTCCGGAGACGGAGAACGGCCTGGAGCCGCTGCACGCGGTGTACCGGCGTGAGACCTGTCTTCCGGCGGTGGAAGGGGCTTTGGCGCGCGAACAGCGGCGCATGATCGCCTGGTTTGGCGAGGTGCGCGTGCGGGTGTTTGGGCGGCAGGAGGTGGCCGCGGTGGACCCGCTGGGATGGGCATTTTTAAATGTAAACACGCCTGAGGAGTTCGCTGAGGCTCAGGAACGGGCGGTGCGCGAAGACGGCTGTTCGGAGGATACGGACTCGGGCAGCGAGAAACAGGGCAAACCGCATAAACGTTCAGGGTGCGTGTAGACGTTGAAGCGGTTGCCGCGCACATAGCCGATGAGGGTCAGGCCCATCTCTTCAGCCATCTCGATGGACAGGGTGGTGGGGGAGGTGCGCGAGGCCACGGCCAGCGCGCCCAACCGGGCGGATTTGCGCAGCATTTCGGAGCTGATGCGGCCGGTGGTGATCACCAGTGTGGGGGTGAAGGTTTCTTTTTGCAGCAGGTACAGGCCGGTCAGTTTATCCACAGTGTTGTGGCGGCCGATATCTTCGGCCAGCAGGCGCAGGTTTTGCCCGTCGGAAAGGGCTGAGCAGTGTACCCCGCGCGATTCGCGGTAGAGCGACTGCGACACGGCCAATTGTTCCATGCTCGTCAAAACAGCCTGGGGGGTCAGGGAGGGGCCGTTCTCGGCGTACCGGGCGGCGCCTGGGTTTTGAGGGTTAGGGCTGCTGACCCCGCCGGTGCAGCCCGAGGTGCGCTGCCAATGGGCGGGCTTTTGCAGGGGGATGGTGGTCCACACGTCAATGTTGGTGCCGTTTTCACACACGCGCACATCGGCAATATCGCTGCTGGATTGGATAAAGCCTTCGTTGTATAAGAATCCTGCCGCCAGGGCTTCTAACTGCAGGGGGGTGCACATGAAGGTGATCCAGACTTCGGCATTGACCGTCAGCGAGACGGGGACTTCGGCGATGATAGAATTTTCTTGTGCATCCCAACCCCCATCGAAGTATCTCCAAAAGGCGGTATGACGGGCGTTTTCGGGCATGGCTTTCTCCGACCAGCGAATTTAACGGTAATAATCCTCCTCATTATATCTGAAAATATTTGAACAACAAGATTCGTATGGAAGCCTGGGTGGGCGAAAGAAGGCAGATTCCAGCGGAGATTCAAGGTACAATTTGGGCATGAAACGAATCGGTGCGGCATTGTGGATGGTGAGCTTATTCCTGACGGGCTGCGGGCTGCTGCCGCAGGCGGCTAAGCACATGCAAAATGAGCTGGCCGAAGCGGCCCTGACCGCGGAATTTCAGATGCCGCCGGCAGAGCAGGAAGCGCCGCCATCTGCGCCCGCCACCACGCCAGCCGCTGAACCTGAGGCGGCGGAACCGGCAGCGGCAGCAGGCCCCTGTCACCGGGCCGCGGCGGGACGGCCGATTGACGTGACCATCCCGGACGGCACAGTGCTGAGCGAAGGGGAGAGTTTTACCAAAACCTGGCGGCTGATGAACCAGGGAAGCTGCGCATGGGATGACAGCTATGGATTGGTGTGGTTTTCAGGAGAGACCTTCGGCGCGCCGGAACGCATCCCCTTGCGGGGTGAGGTGGCGGCGGGCGAGAGCGTGGATATTTCGGTGGAGATGACCGCACCCAGCGGCCCGGCGGTGTATCAGGGCAACTGGATTTTGCAGGCCCCCGACGGCAGTTTCTTTGGCATTGGCCCCAATGGGAAATCCCCGTTTTGGGTACGGGTGGAAGTGGTACAAAATGATGCCGCTGTGCTGAGCATCACCCCCACGGCAGCCGCACAGGTGAATATCCTCGCGGCGGGTGAGGTGACCCTGTATTTGCAGGACGACCTGGACCTGGATCAGGGGCAGATCAACGCCGAAGCAGGGGATGAGCTGCGTTTTGTGCTGGCAGAGGCGGGGGCGGCGCAGTTGGAGCTGGGGCGCAGCACGCGCATGGCCGTTTTTGGGGCGCGAGAGCCGCAGATTACTGACTGTCAGGCCATCCCTTTGGGGGATGCGCCCATTTTGTTGGAAAGTTTGCGGGACGGGGTGTATGTGTGCTATGCCACCAACCGCGGGTTATACGGCTTTTTACAATTGAGCCGGATCGATCTGGAAGAATATGTCCTCAATGTCGAATATGTGACCTGGACAGGTCCATGAATCATGATACAGGCGCACAGCCTGAGAAACGGAGAACCTTTCAATGGATTTAGACCGGTTAGATCGCATGCAGGCGCTGGACACGGAAGGGATGTACGCCTACATTGACCAATTGCCCGAACAGCTGCGCCAGGCCTGGGAGCTGGGCATGAGGCTGCCGCTGCAAAAGATGGAGGGCATTCGCCAGGTGGTCATCGCTGGAATGGGCGGTTCGGCCATTGGCGGCGATTTGGTGATGGCGTACGGCGCCGAGAACCTGCGCGTGCCGGTGGTGCTGCACCGCAACTACGGGCTGCCGGGTTGGGCGCGCGGCCCCGAAACCCTGGTCATTTGTTCCTCTCATTCCGGCCAGACGGAAGAAACCCTGGAGGCGTTTGAGGCGGCGCGCGCGGCGGGCTGCCGCATTTTGACCCTGAGCACGGGCGGGGCTTTGCAGGCGCGCGCGGCCGAGGCGGGCCTGCCCTCCTGGACATTTGAACACGCGGGGCAGCCCCGTTCGGCGGTGGGTTTTTCCTTTGGGCTGCTGCTGGCGGCTATCTATCGCCTGGGGCTGCTGCCCGACCCCGGCGCCGAGCTGACGGCGGCGGTGCAGACGATGGAAGCGCAGCGCGAGAGCCTGCGCATGGAATCCCCCACGCACCAAAACCCGGCCAAACGCATGGCCGGGCAGTTGGTGGGGCGCATTCCGGTGGTTTTGGGCGCGGACGCGCTGGCCCCCGTGGCGCGGCGCTGGAAAGGCCAGGCGAGCGAACTGGCCAAAGCCTGGGGTCAGTTTGAGGAACTGCCCGAGGCGGATCACAATACGCTGGCGGGGCTGTTGAACCCTGAAGAAGCCCTCAGCCGCCTGGTGGTGCTGTTTTTGCAGGGCGAAAGCGTGCACCCGCGCAACCAGAAGCGCCTGCTGTTGACGCGCCAGATGATGACGGCGGAGGGGCTGTTCACCGACAGCTACCAGGCTTTGGGCGCGGGCAAGCTGGCCCAGCAGTGGACGGCGCTGCAATTTGGCGATTACACCATGTTTTATCTGGCGGCGGCTTACGGCATGGATCCCACGCCGGTGGAGGCGCTGGTGCATTTAAAAGCGGCGATGAAAGCTGGCCGCTGAAAACGGATGAAAGCATAACCGCCGCCCAGGAACAGACCGGACGGCGGTTTTTGGTTTAAAGAGATGGGTTAGAACAAAATGGAGGCCAGTTCCGCGCGGTAATGGCGGGCCTGGTCACTTTCGTAGCCGAGGATTTCCAGAATCCCCACCACCAGCTGGCGGGCGCGGTCTTCTTTATAATGGCGGTCCTGGCGCAGGATGTCGAGCAGACCGTCGAGGGCGGGGTAAAGCTTGCCCAGGCTGAGCAGGTGGACGCAGTTTTGGAAGGCGGCCTCCACGTCGCTGAGCGGGGTCAGGTCTTTGGCGGCTTTTTGAACTTCTTTCACCAGGGGCCAAAGGTGTTCGGCCTGGCGGAATTCGCGGCTGAGGGGGAAATGCTGCAGCACGGCATCGGCGCGGGCGGTTTTTCCCTGGGCCAGGAGGGCTTTGGCCAGCCCCAGCAGGGCGGCGGGCTGGTCGGGGAGGGTCTCCAAATATTGCTGGTAGGCTTTTTCTGCGGCTTCCCACTTTTCATAGAAGAGCAGGCTTGCGGCTTTTTCCAGCAGCAAATTGGCCGGGCTGGGCGGGGTGATTTTGCTCAAGAAATCGCGCAGGCGGGCTTCGGGAAGCAGGCCGGAAAATTCAGAAACCACCTGGCCGCCAGAAAAGGCTTTGACGGTGGGCAGGGTGCGCACGCCGTACAGGGCGGTGAGGTTGGGGTTGGCGTCGGCGTCCAGGCGGGCCAGGCGAAAGGCTCCCCCGGCTTCGACAGCGAGCTGTTCGAGCATGGGGGAGAGGGTCTTGCAGGGGCGGCACCAATCCGCCCAAAAATCCACGATGACAGGGACGTTTTGTGAGTAGGTGACGACATCGTATTCAAAATTCAGCTCGTTGACGTCCACGATAAAGTCAGGCGTTGGCATAGTTCACTCGTTGCCCTCATCGCTGGGGGGCGCAGCGGGTTGGTCTACGCGGACGACTTCGCCGTGCAGGTTGATGACGATGCGAAAGCCGAGCATGCCCAAATAGGCGCGGCCTTCTTCGGGGATGCCTTGCTCGAGGAGCTTGTCGAACTGCTGATCCAGGGTGTCTAACTGGTTGAGGAGCATGGCGCGGGAGAAGATGTCGTCCTGGCCCATCATTTTGGCGGTTTGGTCGGCGATGGCTTCTTTGTTTTCTTCCACCTGGCTGGTGAGCATTTCCAGAACCTGGCGGTCTACCTGTTCGGAAGGGATGTGGCGGCGAAAGCCGGCGTCGTTGACCACGTAGCACGGTTCGGCGCCGACGTAGGTGATTTCGACAGGCTGATCGTACTCATCCACTATGAGGCCAGCAAACATGGGTCGCGGCATGGGACTCTCCTTGGGGTTATTATACTGCGAGCGGTGGAGGGTTTTCAAAAGAATTGTATTAACTTTTCGTTGGAATGGGGTGAGGCGGTGACATGC
>DAIOUB010000027.1:20003-22968 GCA_036751735.1 Levilinea sp.
TTGGGCACTTCGGGCATGGTCCAGCGGTAAATCCAATGCGAGGCGCGGGAAGAAACGTTGATGCAGCCGTGGCTGCGCGGCTTGCCAAAATCGTTGTGCCAGAAGGTGCCGTGAATGGCGACGCCGGACTTGGTCAGGTAAGAGACCCAGGGTACGCCGGGCAGGTCATAACTGTTGGGGGCGGCGGCGTCCCCGGCGGCCATGTGGCGCGAGGGGCGCTTGCGGTTGGTGATGTAGCGGCCTTTGCGGGTGGTGAAATCGCCGTCGCGAAAGCGTGCGCCGGTGGCTGTGCGCGACATGAACACCGCCTGGCTGCCCTCATAGGCGATGAGCACCTGTTCGTCCAGGTGGATCTCGATGCGCTTTTCTTCGGCGGGCACGTGAGGCGAGAGCGGCGAAAGCTGTTCGGCGGAGAGCGGCCGCAGGTGGCGGGCGTCTACATAATAGGTGTAGCCCCATTTGTCATCCGGCACGTGATACCAGACCTGATCGCGGCTGTCTACGCTGACGCCGGTGACCCAATGGGTGGTGGAGTAATAAAAACGGTAGGCGATGGAGGTGGGGCGGCGGTAATGCCACACGGCGTCGGTGTAGGGCACGCAGATCTCACCCAGAAAGCCTTTCTCGGGAATTTTGCGCAGCGGCGACATGGGGCTGATTTCGACGGGCTGCACGCTGCCGGAATGCACCCAGCCTTCATTATTGATCTGGTACCAGATGCGGTTGTAGGCCGGTTCCTGGTCGCCGATGGTGATAGCGGTGATGGGCACAATACGGTCGAAGTGAAACACTTTGATGAAGGTGCTGGAGAAGGATGGGCTGGCATACAGCGAGGCCTGATTGTTGAGGATGCGCCCCTGCCGCTCCTGGGTGGGGTCCAGGAAGGCAGTCCGGGGGGTGGGGGCCTCCAGCAGGGGCAGCGCAAAGAAACCGGCCAGGGATTGAGCGGCCAGGCGGATGAATTCCCGACGGGAATAGCGCTTCAGGTCTGAGGGGTAGAGCGTATCCATCAGTAATGAACGTTCACCGTTGTTCCCACCGAGGCCCAGTCAAACAGCCAGCCGGCGTCATCCGTTTGCAGGTTCACGCAGCCGTGGCTCATGGGCACGCCGAAATTGTTGTGCCAATAGGTGCCATGCAGGCCGTAGCCTTCATAGAAATACATGACGTAGGGCACGTTGGGGAGGTAATAACCGGGGCCGGACATATCCGCGGAAGCGTATTTGACATACACGGCGAACTGGCCAGTGACGGTGGGATGCTCCCAGGTGCCGGTGGAGACGATAAAGGTATTGACGGCCGCGTCCCCTTCGTAGGCGGTCAGGGATTGGGTGGTGAGGTTGACATCAATCCAACGTCCCTCAAAGCTGACCGGCGGCGGCTCGTAGACCGGTTCTTCCTGGTAAACGACCTCGGTGGGCGGTACTTCGGTGGGGGTACGGGTGGGCTTGCGCGTGGGGGTGCGGGTGGGGTTGGGGGTGCGGGTGGGCGGGGGGGTGGCCGTGGCGGTGATGGTGGCGGTGGGCGTGGGCGTGTCGGTGGGGGTGAGGGAGGGCTTCAGCAGGGAAATATCGCGGGATGTATCGTGATTCCCGGCCAAGACCACCCATTGATTATTCCACACCAGCCAGGCGAAGCCCGCCAGACAGAGGAACATCACAGCCGCCAGCCAGGGAGCGGCGGCCAGCAGGGGGTTGGTTTTTTTGCGCGGGGGCGGGGCAGGGCTGCGGCGCACCGCCACGGGTGAAGTGCGGTCGGGGGACATGACCGGCGCGCTGGGGCGGGCGGTGACGGTGACCTGGCGGGTGGCGGCGGGGTCGGGCGCGGGTGGGGTAAGCTTGCTTTGGGCTTCGCGTTGGCGGCGGACAGCCCAATGCATGCCTTTGCGCGCGCGTTGGCTGGCGGGGTTCACCTCCAGGGCGCGATTGAGAAATTGGATGCTTTCGTGGGGGGCGGCCACCGCTGCCAGAATGAGCCAGGGCTCTTCCAGGTGAGGGGCCAGGTGAGCGGCCTCTTCGGCCCAACGGCGGGCAGACGCGCTGTCGCGTTGGGAGAGGGCCTGGCGGGCCTGATGCAGCGCCTGAAGGGCGGCAGGTTCAACGACCTGGCTCATGGGGCGGGGGTTTCCTCAATATCTTGCGGGTCCACGGTCTCGTTGTTGACGTAACAGATGATGCCGTTGGCCACACCGCGGGCCACCAGCTCCGGCTGCTGGGTGAGGATTTCTCGATCCAGGTTGAGGAAGCCGGTTTCAATGATGGCGGCGGTGGTGTCGGTGTGAATTTCGTTGAAGGCATGGTACGCCGTCATATCATTGGTGATGGTGTTGACGTGAAACTTGAGGTTGGTGATGGCCTGATAGCGCTGGATGAGGCAGGTTTCCAGACGGCTGGCTTTTTCGGGGTAGGCGGAGTACATGGCAGCGGCCACTTTGAAACCCGTGGCCTCATCATTGACGTACACGCAGGAATCGTTGTGGATAGATACCAGCGCGGCGGCGCGGTACTGCACCAGCTTGGGGTCGAACTCTTTGAGCAAGTCCACATCATAGCCGGCCTGAAGGAGATAATCGCGCACATAGGTGGCGATCTTCAGGTTGACATCCAACTCGGTCAGACCGTCATCACATACCGCCCCCTGATCGTTATCATTGGCCCAGTGGCCGGCGACGATGCCGATGCGGGGGCGGGAGGAGGGGGTGAGGGTGTTGAGGGGGGCGCCGGGGGTGGGGGTGAAGCCGCCGCTCTGCACGGCCAGGAGCATTTCGTTGAGGAGCTGATCGGAAAAAAGATTGCTGGGCGTCCACATGGTGAGCAGGGTGGCCATGATGATGCCGACCGTCAGCACGGATTGCAGCGCGTTCAGAGCGCTGTAGGGGGCTGTACGGGTGGGGCGGGAAGGGATCGAATTATTCATACTGATGATAGTACTCAATTTGAGGAATTCCGGCAAGCCCTTTTGCACA
>DAIOUB010000028.1:0-21392 GCA_036751735.1 Levilinea sp.
TCTGGACTGGGTGGTGTCGCGCATTGGCGAATTTGACGCCGACAACCGCGCCGGTTTGGAGCGCACCCTGCACCGCATCTCCGCCATCCGCAACCGCCGCGGCCATGTGGTCGGGCTGACCTGCCGCGTGGGGCGGGCGGTGTACGGCACCATCGAGATCATTCAAGACCTGGTGGAGTCGGGCAAGAGCATCCTCATCCTGGGCCAGCCCGGCATTGGCAAAACCACCATGCTGCGCGAAGCCGCGCGCATTTTGGCCGAGACCAAGCGCGTCATCATCGTGGATACCTCCAACGAAATCGGCGGCGATGGGGATGTGCCCCACCCCGCGGTGGGCCGCGCCCGCCGCATGCAGGTGGCCACCCCGTCTTTGCAGCACGAGGTCATGATTGAGGCGGTGGAAAACCATAACCCCGAAGTGATCGTGATTGATGAAATTGGCCGCGAATTAGAGGCCGCCGCCGCCCGCACCATCGCCGAGCGCGGCGTGCAGCTCATCGGCACCGCCCACGGCCGCACCCTGGAAAACCTGCTGATCAACCCCACCCTGTCTGACCTGGTGGGCGGGATTGAATCGGTGACCCTTTCGGATGAAGAGGCCCGCCGCCGCGGCACACAGAAGACCGTGCTGGAGCGCCGCTCGCCGCCCACCTTTGACGTGCTGATTGAGATTCAAAAACGCGACCACCTTTCGGTGCATCCCGATGTCTCCGCGGCGGTCGATTCGCTGGTGCGGGGCGCTCACCCGGAATTTGAGCTGCGCTACCGCGACGAGAGCGACGAAATCCGCATTGAAAAACAGCGCCCGCCCGCGCCCACGGCCAACGCCCGCCCGCAGTCGGCGGGTCTGCGCCGCCCCGCTGGCGGCAGCACCTTTGCCCCCGCGCCTGGGCGCGGCCCGGCCGGGCCGGCCTTTAACGGCGACGACGAGGACACCCAGAGCTTTGCTCAGGGCCTGTCGCGCCTGACTCCCGTGCGCGTGTTCCCCTACGGTGTGGCGCGCAACCGTCTGCTGCAGGCCGCCAAACGCCTGGGCGTGCCGGTGCTGATCATGCGCGATATGGCCGACGCCGAGGTGATGATGACCCTGCGCACGCATTACCGCGGGCGAGAACAGTCTGTGATTGACGCCGAGAACCGCGGCATGCCCATTCACGTGCTGCGGGCCAACACCATCAGCCAGATTGAGCAGAGCCTGGCCGGAATTTTTAACATTTCGGCCGAAGCCCCGCTGCATTCCCTGGATGACGTGGCTGCCCAAACCCAAACCGCCATAGACGCGGTGATGAACGGCTCGCGCTGGGTGGATATGCCCCCGGCTTCCGCCGCGGTGCGCCGCATGCAGCACGAGCTGGCCCGCGCCGCCAACCTGGTTTCTCATTCTTACGGCAAAGAACCGAACCGCCGCGTGCGCATCTTCCGCGAGTGAGTCCGTACCCAACGAGGCAAGCATCCCATGTTCATCACCCTGGAAGGGCCGGAAGGCAGCGGAAAATCCTCACAGCTGCCCGCATTGGCCGAGTTTCTCCGCTCCCGCGGCTACACGGTGTTAACCACGCGCGAGCCTGGGGGCACGCCCATTGGCGATCAGGTGCGGCAGGTGTTAACCCGCATGGAAAATCAGGGGATGTCGCCGCGCTCCGAAACCCTGCTGTTTTGCGCGGCGCGCGCTCAACTGGTGGATCAGGTCATTCGCCCGGCTTTGGCCCGCGGCGAGGTGGTCATCAGCGACCGCTATGCCGATTCCACCCTGGCCTACCAGGGCTATGGTCACGGCAACGACCTGACGGTGCTGCGCCAACTGCTGCATTTTGCCACGGGCGGCCTGTGGCCGGAGCTGACCCTCTTGCTGGACGTGGATTCCGCCGCCGGGCTGGAACGGCGCCGTTCCAGCGGGGGAGAATGGAACCGCCTGGATGATTACGCCCTGAGCTTTCACCAGCGCGTGCGCCAGGGATATTTGGATTTAGCCCGCAGCCAGCCGGAGCGCTGGGTTGTGGTGGATGCTGCACAGCCGATGGATGCCGTTCAACAGGCTTTACGCCAGGTGATTTTGCGCCGCTTGGAGCCTGCTCTTTCTTAACTTCACCCGCCGATGGGTGGAAAGGTTTATACATGTTCGCACGCAAAACTGTGATTTTTGCCGGGTTGGTTCTGTCTTTGCTTCTCTCCGCCTGTTCAGGGGCGGCGGCTACCCCCGCCGCGCCGACCGCTGAAGTGGTCGCCCCCACCGAGACTCCTGTTGAAGGCGAGTCGACCCTGGTGCCCTTCACCGCCAGCGGCCCCGCCACCTGCACAGTGCAGAGTGTCTTGCCGGAGCTGGACCCCACCCAACAGGCCATGTTCCCCGCCATCACCGAAAAGGATCACCGCCTGGGTGAAGCCAGCGCCCTGGTGACCTTTATGGAATATTCCGACATTCAGTGCCCCTACTGCGCCCAGTTGGAGCCGGTGCTGGCCAAGCTCTATCAGGATTATCCCGAAGATGTCAGCCTGGTCTTCCGCCATTTCCCGCTTTCCATCCACGACAAGGCCGTTCTGGCGGGTCAGGCTGCCGAAGCCGCCGCGGTGCAGGGCAAATTCTTTGAAATGAAAGACGCCTTGTTTGCCGCGCAGGCCGAATGGAGCGCGCTGAGCGCTGAGGAATTCAGCGCCTACGCCAAAGAAAAGGCGAAGTCGCTGGACTTGGATGTGGATCAGTTTGCCGCTGACCTGGAATCGGATGCCGTCAAGGCCCCGGTGCAGCAAGGTCTGGACGAAGCCATGAAAATCGGCATCCCCGGCACGCCCTTCTTGATCATCAACGGCCGCCCCTATCAAGGCCCGCGCGACTACAACAGCCTGGAAGCCATCCTCCGCCTCATCCGCCTGGGCGACCGCCAGTTTAAGGAATGCCCCGAAATGGCGATTGACCCGGCCAAAACCTACACCGCCACGTTCAAGACCACCCAGGGCGACATTGTGGTGGAGCTTTTCGCCAAACAGGCCCCCTTCGCCGTCAACAGCTTTGTCTTTCTGGCGCAGAACGGCTGGTTTGATGACATCATCTGGCACCGCGTGCTGCCGGGCTTTGTGGCCCAGGCGGGCGACCCCAGCGGCAGCGGTTACGGCGGCCCGGGTTACGCCTTCAGCAACGAAGTCAGCCCCGAACTGCGCTTTGATGCCCCCGGGATTTTGGGCATGGCCAACGCCGGCCCCGATTCCAACGGCAGCCAGTTCTTTGTCACCATGGCCCCCCAACCGGCCCTGGACGGCCAATACACCGTCTTTGGCAAGGTCATTTCGGGCATGGACGTGGTGGAAAAACTCACCCCGCGCGATCCCGCGGCGGGGGGTGAGCTTCCCGAAGGCGATAAGATCCTCACCATCTCGATCACGGAGCAGTAAGGCGACCGTTGAACGCTTCTCGCAGCACTCACCTGCCTTCCATCGCCCTGCTGGCCGTCAGCGGGTTGGGCCTCTTGGTGTACTGGGGCTCGGCGGCGGCTTTCGCGGCGGGCGGCCTGTATATGCTGGTGATGGAAGGCGGTCTGAGCGCGCAGACCTTCAGCCTGTGGACTCTGTCCTCGACGGCGCTGTTCTTTGGTTTGCTGCTGCTGCCGCCCCTGGCGTTGGCCTTTCTGCGCCTGATCGGGCACGAGGGTCCGGCTTTGCCCCGCGTGCCGGGGGTGCAGCGGTTTTTGCCCTGGTTGTGGGCGTTGTGGCCGCCGGTTCTGCTGCTGGGGCATCTGGCTTTCCGCCTGGAAAAAGCCGCCTGGCTGGTGCTGCCGCCCCTGCAAATTCTGGCGGTGTGCATTCCCCTGGTGTGGTTCTTCCATTTGGGCAGCCGCGGCTTGGAGAAGCTGCGCCCGCCGGTGGGTTGGGGGCTGGTGGCCTACGGCCTGTCGCTGTCGCCCATCCTCATCATCGGCCTGGAAATGGTGCTGTTGGCGGGCGCTTTTGTGCTGCTGGTGCTGTTCCTGATGAACCGCCCAGACCTGATGAGCCAGCTGGCCCCGCTCACTGAGCAGATTCTGGAACAGCAGTTGGCGCCGGAAATGCTCTTGCAGCGCGTGCGCCCGGTGCTGATGCAGCCCGGGCTGATCGCCGGGGTGCTGGCCTTTATGGCCGGCATCGTGCCGGTGGTGGAAGAGCTTCTAAAGCCGGCAGCTTTGTGGCTTTTGGCTGGTAAACGGATGACGCCTGCCCAGGGGTTTGTGGGCGGCTTGCTGTGCGGGGGGGTGTTTGCCCTGATGGAAACCCTCGGCAACCTGTCTGCGCCCGCCGAAGAGCTGTGGCTGGTGCTGGTGGCCACCCGCGCCGGAACGGGGCTGCTGCATATGACCGCCAGCGGACTGGTGGGCTGGGGATTGGCCTCGGCCTTAGGCCAGGGCCGCTATCTGCGCCTGGTGGGGGCTTTTTTCAGCGCCAGCCTGCTGCACAGCCTGTGGAACGTGGCGGCGCTGGCGATGGGGATTGTCCCCCTGCTCTACCCCGCTTCTGCAGCTCCTTCGGCTGGGACGGCGGCGTGGCTGGGGCGGGCGGCCCCCTGGGTTTTGGCCGGGCTGATGCTGCTGTTCTTTGCCGTTTTGCGCAGCATGAACCAAACTTTACGCGCGCAATCCGCGGTGTCAGCGCCGCTGCCTGCTTCCGACGTTACGGAAAATATCGGGTAGAATTGGGCCTGAGATTTTGATTGCATAAGGAGTAATTTCAACAATGGATTTCATGGAATTGATCAGACTGGCTGTGGATTTTCTGCTGCACATGGACAAGTACTTGAACATGATTGTGGAAGCCACGGGCGTTTGGACCTATATTGTGCTGTTTGTGGTCATCTTCATCGAGACCGGCCTGGTGGTGACCCCCTTCCTGCCGGGCGATTCGCTGCTGTTTGCGGCGGGGGCCTTGGCGGCCTCGGCGGCGCACGTGCTGGATGTGAAGATCCTTTTCTTTGCCCTGGCGGTGGCGGCGGTTTTGGGCGACACGGCCAATTACTGGATCGGCCATTACATCGGCCCCAAGGTCTTCAAGACCGAAAGCCGCTGGCTGAAGAAAGAATATCTGGACCGCACCCAGGCTTTCTACGATAAGCACGGCGGCAAAACCATCTTCCTGGCGCGCTTCATCCCCATCATCCGCACCTTTGCCCCCTTTGTGGCCGGCATCGGCAAAATGCGCTACGGCTATTTCATCACCTACAACGTGGTGGGCGGCATCGTTTGGACGGCGCTGTTCATCTTCGGCGGCTACTTCTTTGGCAACCTGCCCTTTGTGGAAGAGAATTTCTCCCTGGTGGTGATCGCCATCATCCTCATCTCGGTTTTGCCCGCGGTGTATGAATACATCAAGGGCCGCCGCGAAGCCAAAGCGGCCGCGGCTCAGGCAGCGGAATAAGCTGCCCCACAGACCAACCCTTCGGGAGGCCCGTACCCCACGATGAAACGTGAAACCCTGCGCAAGATCCTCAAATTCTTGTTCGCGCGCCTGGCGCATGTGGACTATCAGGGCCTGGAACACCTGCCCCGCACGGGCGGGGTGCTCATCACCACCAATCACGTCAGCCGCCTGGATACGCCCCTGCTGTTCGTCAACGCCGTGCGCCCCGACATCACCGCGCTGGTCACCGATAAATATCTGGCCTACCCGCTGATCAAGTGGTTCACCAACACCGCCGAGGGCATCTGGCTGGACCGCACCAAAGCCGATTTCAGCGCCTTTGCGGCGGCTTTTAAGGTGCTCAAGGATGGGCGCGCCCTGGGGATTGCCCCCGAAGGCACCCGCAGCCACACCGGCAGCCTGCTGGAAGGCAAATCGGGCAGCCTGCTGCTGGCCACCAAAGGGGATGTGCCCATTGTGCCGGTGGCGGTCATCGGTTCGCAGTTCATTTTGCCCCAGCTCAAGCGCCTGCGCCGCCCCAAGGTGATCGTGCGCTTTGGCCCGGCTTACAAACTGCCGCCCATTGACCGCGATGACCGCGAGGCCTCCATGCAGCGCCTGACGGATGAACTCATGTGCCGCATTGCGGTGCTGCTGCCGGAGGAGATGCACGGCTTTTACACGGGCCACCCGCGCATTGCCGAACTGCGCCAGGAATTAAACCTGGGCTGAGCCGTTTGTTTGAGAGAGACCAAGCCGCCAGGCATCCGCCCGGCGGTTTTTTGTTTTTCGATTCGGCTTTCGGTATACAATCAACGCACACGTACATCAAACCCGCACGGCAACCTCAGGAGGCTGGCATGATCTCATCTGCGCTGTGGATTTTGGCGGCGATGGCCGCCTACGGCGGCCTGCATTCGCTGCTGGCCTCGCACGGCTTCAAACGCAAGATGGAAGGCTGGCTGGGCCCGCGCCGGTATCAACGCGGCTACCGCCTGCTATTTAACCTGATTGCCGCCCTCAGCTTCCTGCCGGTGCTGTTCCTGCTGGCACAGCTGCCCGACCGCCGCCTGTACAGCCTGCCCTTCCCCCTGTGGATCCTCACCGGCGCACTCCAGCTGGCTGGGGCGGCGGGCATGGCCCTGGCGGTGCAGCAGACCGGCGCAGCCAATTTTCTGGGCCTGGAGCAGTGGTTTTCGCCGCAGCGCGCCGCCCAGCCGCACACCATGACCACCGGCGGGCTGTACGCCTATGTGCGCCACCCCATCTACACCTGCGCGTTGATTGTGCTGTGGCTGACCCCCATTCTAACCGTTAATCTGCTGGCCTTTAACCTGGGCGCCACCCTCTATATGACCCTGGGCGCGGCCTGGTTTGAGGAAAAAAAGCTGGCCGCCGAATTTGGCGAGGCCTACGCCGCCTATCAAAAGCGCGTGCCCATGCTCCTTCCGCGCCTGGGGCGGCGGCGCGGCTGACGGGGGGCCGGGCGTGAACCGCATGCCGCTGCTGTGGCTCTCGCTGGCTTTCCTGGCGGGCATCCTGCTGGGAGATGGGCTGGGCTGGCCGCTGTGGGCCTGGGGAGCCGCTGGGCTGGGGGCGCTGCTCCTGGCTGCAGCTGAGCGCTTTTTGGCGCAGAGGGGTTGGGTGCGCGCCTGGCGGCGGGTCTCTCCGCTGGCGCTGGGCTGGCTGCTGTTGGCGGGGGTGCTGGGCGCGGCGCGCCTGACGTTCAGCCTGCCCGCGGCGCCGGGGCCGGGGGATCTGGCGGCTTACCTGGAGCGCGGTACGCTGCGCCTGGAGGGAGTTATCCTTTTTGACCCAGAGGCAGGCGGCGAGCGTGTTTGGGTGCGGGTGCGCGCGCAGCGCCTGGCGTTGGGCGAGGGGGATTTTCAGCCGGTGGAAGGCCAATTGCAGGCGGGGCTGCCGGCGGTGCAGGACTGGCGCTACGGCGACCGCGTGCTGCTCACCGGACGATTGCAGCCGCCCCCCAATTTCGCCGGTTCCGATTACGGTCAATTCCTCTCGCGGCAGGGGGTCGCGGGGTATATGGGCTACGCTCAGGCCCAGCGCCTGGGCACGGGGGGCGGCAGCCCCTTCCTGGCGGGTCTGTATGCCCTGCGCCGCAAGGGGTACGAATTCATCAACAGCGCCCTGCCCCAGCCCGAGGCCGCCTTGCTGGCGGGCGTGGTTTTGGGGCTGGAAAACGATTTTCCCCCGGATTTGCAAAACGCCTTTCGCGACACCGGCACGGCCCACATCGTGGCCATTTCTGGCTTTAACATCGCCCTGCTTTCGGGCCTGTTTTTTGGGTTGTTCCGGCGCTTCCTGCGCCGCTACCCGGCTGTGCTGGTGTCCATTGCGGCGGTGTTTGCCTACACCTTCCTGGTGGGGGCGCAGGCCTCGGTGATGCGCGCGGCCGTCATGGGCAGTCTGTGGCTGCTGGGGCGCGAACTGGGCCGCCGCTCGGCGGGGGTCAACACCCTGGCTTTCAGCGCCGCCTGCATGGCCCTGGCCCAGCCGTGGATTGTGTGGGACGCGGGCTTTCAGCTCTCCGTATCGGCCACCTTGGGACTGATTCTTTACGCCCAGCCGCTGCAGGAGCGCTTCACCGCCTGGGGTGAGCAACGCCTGCCCGCCGGGTGGGCGCGGCGGCTTTCGGGGCCGGTGGGGGAATATTTCCTCTTCACCCTGGCGGCTCAAATCACCACCCTGCCGGTGGTGCTGGTGCATTTTCAGCGCTTTTCGTTGGCGGCCCTGCTGGCCAACCCCCTGGTGCTGCCGCCTCAGCCGCTGGTGATGATCTTAGGCGGGACGGCGGTTTTGGCGGGGGTGGTGTTTGCCCCCCTGGGGAAAATCTTAGCCTGGCTGACCTGGCCGGTGCTGGCCTACACCCTGCGCGTGGTGGAGGGCATGGCGCGCCTGCCCTGGGCTTCGGCGGGGGTGGGGGTGTTTGGCTGGTGGGAGGCGCTGCTGCTGTATGTGCTCATCTTCACCCTGGGCGCGGTATGCATACGCCCGGCGGCCCTGCCCCTGCGCCGTTCGATGAGCCTGCGCCTGGGGCTGGCGGCCCTGACCGCCGCGCTGGTGCTGCGGGCGGCCTGGGCTGCGCCGGACGGCCGTCTGCGCATTTTGGTACTGGAGGGCAGCACCCCCGGCACATGGGTGCACACCCCCGCGGGCGGGCGCATTTTGATCAACGGCGCGCCGGCTTTGCTGGCAGGAGAGCGCCTGGGCCGCACACTTTCCCCGCTGGACCCCCATCTGGACGTATTGCTCATCGCGCAGCCCTCGGCTGACAGCCTTCAGGCCCTCACCGTGCTGGCCGAGCGCTTCCCCCCGCAGCAGGCTCTGGCGCTTCCGGGGCTGGCGGATTCGCGCAGCGGGCTGGCCCTGGCCGAACTGCTGCAGCGCCGCCGCTGCCCGCTGACCGATCTGGCCCTGGGGGAGCGTCTGTCTCTGCCGCCGGACGGCAGCCTGGAGGTGGTGGCGCTGTCGCCGGCGGGCGCGGCTTTGTGGATGCGGCAGGGTGGGGTGACTGTGCTTTGGCCGTCGGGTGTCCCCCCCGCACAGATTCCGCCGCGCGCCCGCGGGCCGCAGGTTTTGATCTTGGGCGAGGCCGATTTGCGGGAGGGAACCGCGCCGGAAGACTGGCTGGGGCTGAGGCCGGGCCTGGTGTTGGCGCCGGTGGAGGCCCCCGCGGCGGCAGACCGCTGGGTCAACACGCGCACCTCCGGCTGGGTGGAGATCACCGCGCAGGGCGGGCGGGCCTGGGCACAGGCAGAGCGCGCGCCCTAATTGGCGCTGCGCGCGCTGAGGCGCTTGAGCACCGCCTGCAGGGTGGGCGAAGGCGCGCTCTGCGGCGTGTTTTTGTGCTGATCTTTGCTCAGGGTGTAGGCGGCGTTTTCAAACAGGGTCGCCACGGGCGTATTGGGGCTGCTCACCAGCAGGGGCTTGCCCATGTTGATGGCGCGCACAAAATCGTTGGGGGCGTAGGGCAGCACCAGCTTGATGGTGGTATCCAGGGCTTTCTCAATTTGGGATTGCTTCAGCCCTTCACCGTCGAAGCTCTGGTTCAAGATCAGCTTGATTTTATCCGGCGGATACCCCAGCTTTTGATAAGCGTCCATTGAGGCCGCCACCGCCCGCACCGAGGCCATCTCCGGCGCGATCATCAGCAGGATCACGTTGGCGAAATCCAGCATGTGAATGGATACCTCGCTGAAATCGTGGGGGGTGTCAATGATGATGTAGTCGTACATGCTGCGCAGGATGTTCATGGCCGCCCGCACCATGTCGGGGGCCACCATTTCGGCGTCTGAGGGGGTGGTGGGCCCGGCGATGAACTGCAGGCCGTTTTTCCAGGTTCCGGTGATGGTTTTCAGCACGTCTTCGGTCAGATCGGCCACGTTGCTGCCGCTCAAGTCCGACCAGGTGCGCCGCAGGGGTTCGTTGAGCATCAGGGCGATCTGACCGGCGGTCAGCACGGCGTCCACCACCAGGGTGGGGCGCTGCCACAGCTCGCGCAGGGCCACGCCCAGGTTCACCGCCATGCTGGAGCAGCCCACCCCACCTCGCAGACTGTGGACGGCGATGATGGTGGCGTTTTCCACCGGCTTATCTTTGGACATGCTGCGCAGGGTGCGCAGTTTTTCGCCGCGCGCCAGCAGCACCCCCACGCGCGCCACCAATTCGGGCGGCGCAAAGGGCTTGCTGAGGTAATCGTCCGCCCCGGATTCAAAGGCCTTGAGCTTGTCGCCCAACTGGTCGCGGCTGGTGAGGATCAGGATGGGCATATCGGCAAAGCGCGGGTTTTCGCGCAGCCGCCGGGTCAGCTCGTAACCGGTGATGTTGGGCATCATCACATCGGTGATGACCATATCCGGGTCGAGGGCGTTGACCGCATTCAGCCCCTGAAAGCCGTCTGCGGCGAAGTACACTTCGTACCCCAGCGGGCTGAGGGCGTGTTCGATCATCTTATGAAAAATAGGTTCATCGTCAATCGCTAATACGCGCGGCATACCGGCTCCTTACTTTTCTAAGCTCACGAAAAACGCTTCCAGACGGTTATACGCCTTTTCGATCTCGTCCACCAGCACGCTGGCGGTTTCGATGTCGTCCTGCTTGCAGCTTTCTTCCAGCCGCAGCACCAGATCCAACAATTGCACGGCGTTAAAGTTGGAGGCCACACCCTTCAGGTTGTGCGCCTGCAGGGCCAGCCCGCGCGAATCCTGCGCCGCCAGCAGCTCGCGCAGCTCGGTGATCTTCACCGGCAGGGTGTCCAGCAGGGTTTGGAACATCTCCAAGAAGAATCCGCGGTCATTGCCAAAACGCGGCAGCAGGGCGGCGATATCTACCGGGGCAGAAGGGGACGCGGAGGGCAAACCCGCGGGGGGCAGCCCTGCGGCCTCTTCCCCTTCCGGTGCCGGAAGCTGCCCCCAGCGGCGCAGCACCGAATACAGCTCGGCTGGGTCCAGCGGCTTGGCCAGATAGTCATCCATGCCCGCGGTAAAACAGCGTTCGCGGTCGCTGCTCATGGCGTAGGCAGTCATGGCGATGATGGGGGTATGGCGGTAGGGGCCTTCGAAGTGGCGAATGTGCTGGGTGGCGTCGAACCCGTCCATCTCCGGCATCTGCACATCCATCAGCACCAGATCGAAATGGCCCTGCTGGTATTTCTCCACCGCCCGCCGTCCGTTTTCGGCGGCGACCACCTTGTGCCCGGCCTTTTCCAGCAGAGCCGTGCCCACCCGCCGGTTGATCTCATTATCTTCTGCCATCAGGATGGTGAGGCTTTTGGGCTTATCGGCGGTGTCATCCAGCGGGGCCATCGGCAGGGGCGGCAGCGAGCCGGTGGAGGGGCGCAGGCCAAACTGCGACGCTAAAACCGTCACCAACTGCGAGCGCCGTATGGGTTTCATCAAATAACTGCGCTGGCCCAGCCCGCTGATGTGCTGAATGTCACTGCGCTGGCTGACGCTGGAGAGCAGCACCACCGGCGTCTCGCTGATGTCGGGGTGGGCGCGCACGGCGCGCAGGGTCTCTTCGCCGTCCATTTCCGGCATCCACAGATCCAAGAAGACCAACCGGAAAGGGTCTCCTTCGGTGCGCGCTTCCAACAGGGTCTGCACCACCTCAGAGCCGTTCTCTAAACAGGCGGTTTGCAGGCCCAGGAGCTGTAAATGTTTGCTCAGCACCATGCGGCTGATCAAGCTGTCGTCCACCACCAGCACGCGCGACCCCCGCAGGGCTTCCAGGCTGCGGTGCGGCAAGGGGGTCGGGGTTTTGGTTTTCTGAAAAACGGCGGTGAACCAAAAGGTGCTGCCTTTTCCAGGCTCGCTGGCCACGCTGATGCGCCCGCCCATTTTTTCGACCAGCTGTCGGGAGATGGAAAGTCCCAGGCCGGTGCCCCCGTAGCGGCGTGAGGTGGAGGTGTCGGCCTGTGAAAAGCGCTCAAAAATAGCCTCCAGCCGTTCGGGGGGGATGCCCGCGCCCGTATCCGAAACCACAAAGCGCACGGTCAGCTCTCGGTCGGTCTCTGCGGCCAGGTTGGCTTCAACAAACACGTAGCCGTCTTCGGTGAACTTGACCGCGTTGCCCACCAGGTTGATCAGCACCTGCCGCAGCCGGTCGGGGTCGCCCACCATCACCGCGGGCAGCTCCGGGGCCACCAGAGTGGCCATTTCGACCCCCTTGGAATCGGCGCGCATCCCCAGAGACTGCGCCACCCCCTCCACCACCCGTTCCAGGTCAAATTCTACGTCCTCCAGGGTCAGCTGGCCGGCCTCAATCTTGGAAAGGTCCAGCACATCGTTGAGGATGGTCAGGAGGGTTTCGGCGCTTTCGCGGGCGGCCAGCAGGTAATCGGTTTGCTCGGCGTTCAGCTCGGAGTTCAGGGTCAGGTTGATCATGCCCAGCAGACCGGTCATGGGCGTGCGGATTTCGTGACTCATGTTGGCCAGGAAATCGCTCTTGGCCTGATCGGCCATCTCGGCCCGGCGGCGTGCTGCCATCAGCTCGGTGATGTCGTGATACAGGCCCAGCACGCCGATGGCCTGGCCTTCCACCACCAGGGGCACGCCCGAAACCTCCACATCCACCAGGGTTCCATCGCGCCGCCGCCGCTGGCCGGTGACCTGAATCATCTCGCCGTCCAGCACCTTTTGGGTGTAGGAAGCCGCTTCCACATAGGCGCTGCCGGAAGAGAGCAGCGAATCCAGGTCAGCCCCCATCACCTCGCTGTGCGAGAAGCCAAACAGTTTTTCAAACTGGGGGTTCACCGAAAGGATATGCTTTTCCAGGTCGAGTGTGACGATGGCCGCCGGGCTGATATTCACCAGGGTTTCCAGGTACTGCTTTTGGCGGCGGATGGTGGCTTCGGCCTCGCGCCGGGCGGTGATGTCGCGGATGATCAGAATCCGGCCGGAAGGTTCGCCTTGCAGCACCAGCGGGTAACCGGTGACCTCAAACCAGCCGGGGCGGTTGGGGAACTGCATCTCGCCGCCCAGGTGATCCAGCGCGGGGGCGGTGTTGGCCGGGCCGAACAGGGATGTTTGCACCTGGGTGCGAATCAGCCGGTCAAAACTGGTTTCCAGCCAATCCACGGCGCTTTGGTTGCAGCGCACAATTTGCCCCTCGCGGTTGGCCACCAGAATGGAATCCTGCACGGCGTCGAAGATGGCTTCCCATTCCTGCTTGCCGCGGGTCAAAATCTCTTCCAGGCGCAGAGCGCGCTCGTTTTCTTGCTGAAGGTCGTTGTTGGCGCGCAGCAGATCGGCGGTGTGATCCAGAATCTGCCGTTCCTGGCGCTGAGAAATGTCCAGCACTTCGTCCAGGCGGCGGCCCATTGCGTAGGCGATGACCGCAAACCACAGGGGAATGCTCAGGCTGATCCAATGGATGGGTTGGGTCGCCAGCAGGGTGCGCAGTGTGCTCCCCGAAAAAAGCGGCAGCCCCCGCGACCATGCATCCGCAAGCAGCCCCGCGGCCGGAAAGATGAGCCCGCTGAGGAACCCATAAAGGCCGTACCGCCCTGCATAGTTGAAACCGGTCGAAGCCTGGCTGTTCATGGAGGATACCCTCGAAAACACGGTGAATTCGGTTGGGGGGGCCGCAGTACCCTGACCCCCTGCTGGGAGGCCCAGCAAATATGCACAAGGTTTGGCTGCCTGGTAGTATTATACAGCCGATGTGGAAAAATCATCCTATTCGAAAGCGCACAGGCTGGCGGCGATTGCTGCACAGAAATAGTGGGAGAAAAGCCAGACACAGATTATAATAGACCCCAACCGTGCCAGCGCGGCGGCAGATGTCTCCCCCGGCCCGCCTTTAACTTCTTCGGAGAGAACTGATCCCTGGGGTGCCGGGTAAAGCTTTTCCCTGCTTTATTCACACAAATTTAACACGAGCCAGGTCGGTGGTGGGGAACCGCAAGGCAAAAACAGCAGCAATAAACAGGTTGCAAAAACCTGCTTGGCCTTTGTGCACATATTGTTTTTTGAGGAGTGGACGCAATGAAAATGGAAAACGGCCGTTTTGTGGTTTATGGGAATGCTCTCGATGCGGGGCAATCTCAAAAAACGATCAAATGGCAAAATATGTTTATCAAGAAGTTCAATTATGATCCCAACGAGAAATATACCCTCTCTTTAGAGGAAAACCCCTACCTGGGGCCGATTTTTGGCCTCAAAAACATCGTGCGCGGGGATCACGGTGCGCCCATCGTGCGCGAGAACGCGGTGATTTGCTCGACGCTGCGTATGGGTTTCGGCCATTTCCGCATCGCCATGGCGGGCGTGTCCTGCGCGCGGGCGATGGGCTTTCAGCCCTACTGGCTGGACCTGCTGGCCATCCCCGGCATTACCACGGACGTGATCGGCTGGTGCAACGACAACTATTCGCGCTTTTCCCGCTGGTCGCAGAAAAGCGCTTTGTTCAATAAGTACGTGTGGGAATCGGTCACCACGGGTGAGCCCACCCTGCCGGGGCTGAACGCCTTCCTGAACAATTGGATTGTGGGCTGGCCGTGGCGCTTCTTGAAAACCAACGTCAAAGATTACAAGATGAGCGAGCTGTTCCGCAACCTGCACCAGGCCCTGCCCTCGGATATGCCCATCCTGACCGCTCACATGTGGAACTGCATGGGCGCGGTGGCGGGCGGCATGACCAACGTGGTGGACATGATGTTCGATAACTGGCCGATGGCCTTCCAGCTGACCGAAGGCGCCAAGCACGCCGTCCAGTCGCCGTCGGGCTATTACGGCTTCCGCACCATGCGCGGTTTCGACGACAAAAACCGCGTTTTGAACCCCGTTCCCGAAGACGCCCTGTATTACACCGGCCATCATGTGGATCATGAACTGGTTGAGAACATCGAAGTGGACTGCGCCGCACGCCTGCAGCGTATGAACGACAACCAGCCGCGCCGCTTTTTGCTGACCATGGGCGGCGCTGGGGCGCAGCGCGAGCTGTTTAAAGCCATCATTGACCACTGCCTGCCCCTCATCCAGTCCGGAAAAATTGCCCTGTTTGTCAACCTGGGCGACCATAAGTCCAACTGGGACTGGCTGCAGGCCGAGCTGGCTGACAAGAAGGACATGCTCCACACGCATTTCACCTGGGAAGACACCCAGGCCTATGTGGACCAGATCCGCAGCGAGACCGCCAGCGGGCTGCATGTGTTCCTGTTCGACAACACCTTCCACGCTGTGTACGCCACCAATTACATGATGCGCGTGGTGGACGTGATGATCACCAAACCCAGCGAACTGGCCTTCTATCCCGTGCCTAAGATCTTCAACGAGCGCGTGGGCGGGCATGAGATGTGGGGCGCCATCCGCGGGGCAGAGCTGGGCGACGGCACCGTGGAAGCCCGCTCGATCCCCCAGACCCTGCAGGCCATTGACATGCTGACTCACCACAACGACCTGCTGGAGATGTTCTGCGACTGCATTGTGAAGAACAAGAGCATTGGTGTGTACGACGGCGGGTATAAATCGGTGGAACTGGCCACCGGCAAGAAATTTGAGCGCAAGCCGCGCGCCTAAGCCTGCGCACGAAGAATCAACCACAGGTGAACCCCGGCTCAAACGGCTGGGGTTCGTTTTTTAAGCCATTTTTACCGCCTCTGCGAACTGGACGTTTACGAGTTTACTGCTATGCTTAAATGTAGGAGTTTCTCACCCCGACTGGGTGAATATCTTCACTTTGTTTGTCCTGCACTCCGGAGTATGCTGAAAGATGAACTTTGAAGATCATTCAAGCCCAGAATCGTTGGTGTTCATGGTGTCAGTCTTACCCCTACCCTGAAGAGGAGACGAACTATGCCATCCCTAAATGAAGTGCTTGCAGTGATTCTGGGCGGAGGCCGCGGCAGCCGCCTGTACCCGCTGACGGCGGAACGCTCCAAACCAGCCGTTCCTATCGCCGGAAAATACCGCCTGATTGACGTGCCCATCAGCAACTGCATCAATTCGGGGCTGTACCGTGTGGCGGTTTTGACCCAGTTTAATTCAGTCTCCCTCCACCGGCACATCGCTAACACCTACCAGTTTGACAGCTTCCATCAGGGTTGGGTGCAGATTTGGGCCGCGGAACAGACGGTGGAATCCACCGATTGGTACCAGGGCACCGCCGACGCCGTGCGCAAGCAGCGCTTTGAAATTCAATCCACCCGCGCCAAAGATATCCTCATCCTGGCGGGCGACCACCTGTACCGCATGGATTACGCCGCTATGGCCCAGTTCCACTGGGAAAACCGCGCCGACATCACCGTGGCCGTTCAGCCGGTTCCCAAAACCGAAGCCGGGCGCTTTGGCCTGCTGAAGCGCGCTGAAGACGGGCGCATTTTGAACTTCGCCGAAAAGCCCAAAGATCCCGCCCTGCTGCAGGAGATGGTCAGCCGCGACGACCCCGACCGCCCCTACCTGGGCTCGATGGGCATTTACATGTTCCGCACCGATGTGCTCCTGGAAATGCTCAACGATACCAGCCTGGAGGATTTTGGCCAGCACATCATCCCCAGCGCCATTCAGAACAAAGAGGTGTACGGCTTCGATTACGACGGCTTTTGGGAAGACATTGGGACCATGCGCTCGTTTTATGATGCCAACCTGATGCTCACCCAGCCCAGCCCGCCGTTCAATTTCTATGACCCCAAGAAGCCCATCTACACCCACCCGCGCTTTTTGCCGGGGACCAAGGTGCAGAACAGCCAGTTGGAGAACGTTCTGCTGGCCGAAGGCGGCTACATCAAGGATTCGGTGGTGCGCCGCTCCATCATCGGCCTGCGCAGCCAGATTTATTCCAACGTGACCCTGAT
This sequence comes from Levilinea sp., assembly GCA_036751735.1. Taxonomy (GTDB): domain Bacteria; phylum Chloroflexota; class Anaerolineae; order Anaerolineales; family Anaerolineaceae; genus Levilinea. Next base: position 16,673 of record DAIOUB010000028.1, read on the forward strand.
TGACACGGTGATGATGGGCGCAGATTACTACGAAGACCGCCCGCCCGCCGGGGTGGATATTCCCATCGGCATCGGCCACAACAGCTGGATCGAGGGCGCCATTGTGGATAAGAACGCACGCATCGGCAATCATGTGATCATTAAGCCCTTCCAGCCCGGCGTGGACGTGGATGGAGAGGGCTGGGTGGTGCGCGACGGCATCGTCGTCATCCGTAAAAACGCGGTGATCCCCGCCGGAACGCATATCGCTCCTGGGGAAGTTGGTTGATCTTAAAGTCTCTGGGCAGCGGATCAATTGCGCCCAGAGACTATTTTGTTAAGGAGAAACAATGACATTGGACCCGAAAGCCGATAAGGCAAGCACACAAGACATCTCCATCACCTGGCACGACATCAGCGCCGATGAGGTCCTGTCCAGCCTGGAGACCGAGATGCAAAGCGGGTTGACCAGCGAAGAAGCCGCCCGCCGTTTGGAAAAGTTCGGCCCCAACCAGCTTCAAGAAAAACCTCGCCCGACCTTCTTGAAGATGGTCATTGACCAACTGAATAATTTCCTCGTCATTCTTTTAATTGTGGCTGCCATCATCTCCGCCATCCTCGGAGATTACGTGGAAGCCATCGCCATCATGTCCATTGTGGTGCTCAACGCCGTGCTGGGCGTGGTGCAGGAAAGCCGCGCCGAAGAGGCCCTGGCTGCGCTGAAAAAGCTGGCCGCCCCCGACGCACAGGTGCTGCGCGACGGCCACCGCGTCAGCGTATCAGCTCCCAAGCTGGTTCCAGGCGACATCGTGTTCCTGGAAGCGGGCAATTTCATCCCCGCCGACCTGCGCCTGCTGGAAGCGGTCAATTTGCGCGTGGAAGAAGCCGCCCTCACCGGCGAATCGGTTCCCGTGCAGAAGAACGCCGCCGCCGTGCTGGATAAGGACATCCCCCTGGGCGACCGCAAGAACACCGCCTTCATGGGCACCACGGTCAACTACGGCCGCGGGCGCGGTGTGGTGGTCTCCACCGGCATGCGCACCCAGCTGGGCCTGATCGCCGACATGCTGCAAAGCGTGGAAGAAGAAGAAACCCCCTTGCAGCGCCGTCTGGACGACCTGGGCAAGGTGCTGGGCTGGGGGTCTCTGGCCATCTGCGGTCTGGTGTTCATCGTCGGCCTCATCCGCACCGATTTTTCCTTTGAGGCCATCACGGAGATGTTCATGATCGCCGTCAGCCTGGCCATCGCCGCCGTGCCCGAAGGTCTGCCCGCCGTGGTGACCATCAGCCTGGCGTTGGGCATGCGCGAGATGGTGCGCCGCCACGCGCTCATCCGCAAGCTGGCCTCGGTGGAAACCCTGGGCTCGGCCACGGTCATCTGCTCGGATAAAACCGGCACGCTGACCCAAAATGAAATGACCGTCACGCGCATTTGGGCGGAAGATAAGCTCTTCGAAGTGACCGGCAGCGGCTATTCCACCAAAGGCGAGATTCGTCTGGGCGGCAACACCGTGTCGGCCAAAGATTACCCCGCCCTGCTGGATACGCTGTGGGTGGGCGCGCTGAACAATGACGCCGAGCTGGAAGTCCTGGATCAAAACGGCAGCACCAGCTACCGCATGGTGGGCGACCCCACCGAAGGCAGCATCCTGGTGGCCGCCGCCAAAGCGGGTTACTACTCCGCCGATCTGCGCACCAGCTACCCCCGCCAGAACGAAATCCCCTTTGACTCGGTGCGCAAGCGCATGGTCACCATCCACGCCGTGGAACGCCCCCTGCCCGAAGACAGCACCGTCCTTTCAGACAATCAAAACCGCACCTGGTACGCCATCGCGGTGAAGGGTGCGCCGGATGTGGTTCTGAACCTGTGCACGCAGATGGAAACCGGCGAGAATCAGATTGTCCCATTGGATGACGCCCAGCGGCAGAAGGTGTTGGCGGCCAACGATCTTATGACCAAAGATGCGCTGCGCGTCTTGGGCCTGGCCTACCGGCTGGTTCCGGTGATGCCTTCGGAAGTGGAAAGCGACGCCCTGGAAAAAGACCTGGTGTTTGTGGGTCTGGTGGGCATGATTGACCCGGCGCGCGTGGAAGTGAAACCCGCGCTGACCAAGGCCCGTACCGCCGGCATCCGCACCATCATGATCACCGGCGACTACCCCAACACCGCCCGCGCTGTCGCCCAGGATATCGGCCTGCTGCGCCCCGGGCATCAGGTGCTGACCGGCGCACAGCTCAACGAGATGGATGACGAACGCCTGCGTCAGGAAGTCAAAGTGACCGACGCCTTCGCCCGCGTTTCGCCGGAACACAAGATGCGCATTGTGGACGCGCTGCGCGCCAATGATGAGATCGTGGCCATGACCGGCGACGGTGTGAACGACGCCCCGGCCATCAAGCTCTCGGATATCGGCGTGGCCATGGGCATCACCGGCACGGATGTGGCCAAAGAGACCGCTGACATGGTGCTGACCGACGACAACTACGCCAGCATCGTTTCGGCCATCGAGCAAGGCCGCATCATCTACAACAACATCCGCAAGTTCGTGTTCTTCCTGCTGTCGTCCAACGTGGCCGAGATCATGATCATCTTCCTCTCGACCCTGGCGGGCCTGCCCACGCCCCTGACGGCCATTCAGCTGCTGATGCTCAACCTGCTCACCGACGGCGCACCGGCCCTGGCCCTGGCCATGGAAAAGGGCGATCCGGACGTGATGCAGCGCCCTCCGCGCCCCAAGAAGGAATCGATCATCAACGGTTCCATGCAGATCGGCATTCTGGTGCAGACCATCGCCCAGACCGGCGCGGTGCTCACCGCGTTTGCCGTGGGGTTATACTGGTCGGCCCAGGCGGCCGGCCTGGATACCGGCGACTCCTTCTGGCGCTTCCTGTTCAGCTTTGACTGGAAGAGCATTGAGATCCAGACCGCCGAGACGATGGCCTTCGTGACCCTGTCGATGTGCGAACTGTTCCGCGCCTACACCGTGCGCTCGGAACGCGCCTCCCTCTTCACCATCGGCGTGTTCTCCAACAAATGGATGCAGTATGCTGTGGGCCTCTCGATTGTGCTGCTGCTCCTGGTCACCACGGTGCCTTTCCTGCAGCCCATCTTCAATACCCATTCGATGTCTGCGGCGGAGTGGGGTCTGGTGTTGGGTCTGGGCATTATGCCTGCCGTCGCCGAAGAGATCACCAAGTTCTTCCTGCGCGCCAACGACCGCAAACATCTGCACACTGCCTAACCGGCCGTTTCCACCCAATAAACAGCGCGCCCCTCTGAAAAGAGGGGCGCGTTTGGTTTGTTTGCTTTCTATGGAATGGGCCAACCGGCTGCGGCCAGCCGCACAGGGGCGTAGCTGCGGCGGTGCTGGGGGCAAGGCCCCAAAGCGTGCAGGGCAGCCTGGTGCTGCGCCGTGCCGTAGCCCTTATGCTGGGCGAAGCCGTAGCCGGGGAATTCCGTTTCCAGCGCCGTCAGCAGCGCATCGCGGGCGGTTTTGGCCAGCACCGAGGCCGCGGCGATGCTTAAACAGGTGGCATCCCCGCGGATGAGGCAGGTTTGCGGCAGGGGCACGCTGCGCAGACGCACAGCGTCAATGAGCAAATGTTGAGGAGGGATATTCAGGGCGGCCAGCGCACGCTGCATGGCCAGCCGGGTGGCGGGCAAAATCCCCTGGGCGTCAATTTCTTCGGCGGAAGCCAACCCCACCCCCCAGGCGGCGGCTTCCTGACGGATGCGCTCGGCCCACTCCCCCCGCTGCCGCGCCGTCATCTGCTTGGAATCGCGCACGCCCCTCAGCCGTTCCAGCACCGCCGCATCGGGGGGCAGAATGACCGCCGCCGCAGAGACCGGCCCAGCCCAGGCGCCGCGCCCCGCCTCATCTAACCCCGCGGCGTGCACAATCCCCGCCGCCCACAGGGCACATTCCTGACTCAGATCGGGTGAACAGCGCATGGCCGGGGTTCAGCGTTGAATGCCGCGCCGCATGAGCAGCAGATACACCCCAAACAGGATCATGGCCAGCGAGCCGGTGTTGCCGATGAAGGCCGCCGCGTTAGACGGGTTGCCGCCGATGTACAGCCCCCAGCCCACCATCGCCAGCACCCCGCCGGGGATGAGCGGCCACCACACGAACTGGTGGGTCACCCGCCGCGAGCACACCGTGATCAGCACCCAACCCAGGGCAAAGGCCACCAGCATGATGCCGGTGCGCGCCAGCGGGTTTTCCGGCGTCTGCGAGCTCCAGGCCAGGTACACCCCCGGCCCAATGCTGGACAGCAGACAGCCGGGAATGATCAGCCCAAACAGGCGCTCGCCCAATCCCCAACTGAGAAAAGCCAGCCCCAGCAGGAAGCCAATGTAGAGGATAAAATCCACCAGTTTCAGCGGGCTGAGCAAAAAGGTCAGCCCCGTTCCAGCCAGCACCGCCCCGGGGATGAGCGCCCACCAGGCGGTGCGCGCCGTCAGCCGCAGCGAGGCCAGGGTGATCAGCGCCCAGCTGAGGCCGAAGGCCAGCAGCCCGGCTCCGATGCGCTTTTCAATGCTTAAATCCAGGGCCTGACTGAGCGCCAATGAAATGGCCAACCCCAGGCCGCCCAAGAGACTGCCGGTGATCACCAGCCCAAAGCGCTGGCCGCGCCAGCCGCCTGCGTATAACAGCACACCGGGGATTGGTAAAAGAATCAACGTCAGCCATCCTGTCTTAAAGTAGAAATCGAGCAAGAAAATGACGCCCAACAAAAT
>DAIOUB010000028.1:21492-22780 GCA_036751735.1 Levilinea sp.
GCAAATTCCTCGATCACTTTGGCGGTGATGGAGGGCAGCAGGAAATATTCCCCGCGCGCAGCGGCGCGCAGCGCCTCGAAGAGCTTGTCGGAAGATACATCTTTCAGCAAATAGCCCACCGCGCCCGCCCGCAGGCCGTCGAAGACGAACTCGTCATCGTCAAAGGTGGTCAAAACGATCACACGGCAGTCGGGCAGCAGCGTGCGCAGCCGCCGGGTGGCCGTCACGCCGTCCAGCACGGGCATGCGCAAGTCCATTAAGACCACGTGCGGCTGAAGCTGCGCCGCCAGGCGCAAGGCCTCTTCACCGTTGCTGGCTTCCCCCACCACCTGAAAATCGGGCTGCACAGACAGCAGGGTGTTCAGCCCTTCGCGAAACAGGGCCTGATCGTCAACCAGCAAAATGCGGATGGGATGGTTCATAGGGGTAGAGTGATCTCCAAGAGAAAGCCGCCTCCAGGGCGGGTGGTGATTCGAAAATCGCCGTTCAACAGCTGCACACGCTCGCGAATGCCAATCAGGCCAAAGCCGCCGTTGGGGTTTTCGGGGCTGCCCAGCCCGTCGTCGCGGATGTTCAGGCTGACGCTGTTTTTCTGTGCGTAATTCAGCACAACCCACAGGTGTTTGGCCTGGGCGTGTTTACAGGCGTTGTTCAGGCCCTCCTGCGCGGCGCGGTAGAGGGCCAGATGCACCGCGGGGGGCAGCTCGGCCGGGGTTCCGCGCACTTCCAGCTCGGCCTGCATGCCGCTGGCTTCACAGGTGCGCAGCATTTCGCCGATGCGCTGGGCCAGGGGCAGGTCTTCTTCGGGGGCGCGCAGGGCCGAAACCGAGCGGCGCACATCCGCCAGAGCCTCCTGAGCCAGATTCTGGGCTTTCGAGAGGGATTCCAGGGCGCGCTGGGGTTGGCTGTCGGCCACCGCCCGCGCGGCCTGAATCTGCATGTAGATCGAGGTCAGATAATGCCCCAGCCCATCGTGGATCTCGCGCGCCAGGCGGTTGCGTTCGCGGCTGATGGTCAGCTCTTCCACCTGGCTGGCGTAAATGCGCAGCTGCTGGTTGGCGTTTTCCAGCTCAGAAAGCAGGCGCTCCACCTGGTTGCGGGAGCGTTCCTCGCCCACCGCCATCTGTGTGAAGGCCACGATGAACACCTGACCGGCGATGAAGACCGGCATGCCCGCCAGCACGCTGGCAAAATCCCCGTTGGCCAGGCCGATGGCGGCCACGTAGGCCAGGGCGATCCACGCGTTGCACACCAGCATCCAGCCGGAGGTGAGCAGAAAGACGCTGTG
>DAIOUB010000029.1:0-2564 GCA_036751735.1 Levilinea sp.
GTCGTCGAAAAATCGGCCGTCCAATGCCCCCCGCTGTCCGCCGTGACCCAGCGGGCGATATTGCAGTTGTCGCCATAATCCACCATCACCAGGCTGCCCGGCTCCGCCGTTCCCTCAACCTGATCCAGCCCGGCATCCGCGCGGGTGAATACCAAATCAGCCACCGTCAGGGTGCGGGTGATGCCCGCCCCCGAAAGGCTCACTTCCATCCCCGGCCGCAAATCAAAATCCTCCCAAAACTCAAAGGCAGCCGCGGGCCGGTTCAGCCACCAGGTATCCGGCACGCTCTCCGCGCTGGCGGTGTAATCCGCCCCTGGGCCGGTGCCGGGGTCGTCAATCGTCAGGGTCACCTGCGTGCCCAGCGGCCATTCATACCCCGTCACCTTGTCAATCCACGGCTCCGCGAAGATCTGCATATTCGGCACCCGCCACTGCACCTCGGTGTAATCCTCTTCGTCGTCCACCCGGCGGGCCACACCCTCACTGCCCGGGCGAAGATCCAACACGGGCTCGCCCCCATCCCCCACCACGTGATAATTGGCCGTCCACATGCCGCCGGAATCAGCGTAGAGATGGCGCCCGTTCCAAATGTGGCCGGGCGTATTCCAGCCGTACACATCCACCCGCACGCCGGGGTCCGCCTGGCCAAAGACCATGTCCAGGTCTGTGTCCGCCTGTGAAATGCTCAAATTTTGGATCGTATGGGTTTTCACGGCGCTGCCGTCCGTCAGCAGCACCTGATACCCCGCCGCCAGCGGAAATTCCGGCGGGATCTCAAACCACACATAGGATTGCCCGCCCCACGGCGCCTCGGTGACCTCTTTCGTATCCTGATAATCCCATCCTGTGCCGTTGGCCGGGTTATTGATCTTCAAGGAGGCGCTTGCCCCCATCTCAAAACCGGTGCCCTCCACAGCCGACTGGCTGAGCATCACCCCAAATTGGGGCGGGTCAGGGTCCAGCCGCGCCGGCAGCGCATTCACCGCCGCAGGCGGCGCACCCGCCAGCAGCAGGATCAGGATTCCCATCACGCGCCAGGCACGGATTTTCCATACGTGAAAAGAAAAGGCAGCAGCCATCATTTCCCTCCCCAGGTGTTCAAATGTTTCAAGGATCCGGCGTTTCACTCACAAGCCACAGCACCACGGACTGCACTTCGCTTTGCCCCGCCCCGCACCAATAACCCCCAAATTCATTATAGTGAGAGAGGATCGGCATGTAAATCATCAATTTCCGCATCAAGTCCGGCGTTCGCGCGTATAATCGAATCATCTTGCTGTGAAAGAGGTATGGATGGATCCCTTGCGCTTGTTTATTGTCACCGCCCCAGGGGTAGAGGCGTTCACCGCCCAGGAACTGGCCGCCTGCGGGCTGCCCGCTCCCGCCGGCTCTGCCCAACCCGACGCGCAAGGGGGCGAAGAAACGGGCGGCATCCCCCTCACGGGAGACCTGGGCGCCATCTACCGCGCCAACTTACACCTGCGCACCGCCAGCCGCGTTTTGGTGCGCATGGGTGAATTTCACGCCACTGCCTTCTCCGAGCTGCGCAAGAAAGCCAGCCGCCTGCCCTGGGGCCAATTCCTGCGCCCTGGCACCCCCCTGGCCGTGCGCGCCACCTGCCGCCGCTCCCGCCTCTACCATTCCGACGCCGTCGCAGAACGCGTGGCCGGGGCGATCTCAGATGCTTTAGGCCGCGCCTCCACCTGGGCGCGCGCCGATGAAGACGCTGCCGAACCACCGCAGCTGATCATCGCTCGCCTGGTCAACGATCAGGTCACCCTCAGCCTGGATTCCTCCGGCGCGCACCTGCACCGCCGCGGCTACCGCCTGGCCACCGCCAAGGCCCCCCTGCGCGAAACCCTGGCCGCCGCCGTGCTTTTGGCCTCCGGCTGGGACGGCCGTTCCCCCCTATTGGATCCCTTCTGCGGCTCCGGAACCATTCTCATCGAAGCCGCCCTCCTGGCCCGCCGCATGGCCCCTGGCAAGCACCGCCGCTTTGCTTTTCAAAACTGGGTCAATTACGACCCGCGCCTGTGGAAAAACCTATTTGAGGCAGCCTGTGCCCAAGAAATCCCCTGCCCGGCCGTCCTGCAAGGCTCCGACCGCGACGCAGGCGCCGTGCAAAGCGCCCAGGCCAACGCCGAGCGCGCCGGTGTGGCCGCGGATTTGAATCTGAGCTGCCTGGCGGTCTCCGCCCTCAGCGCACCCGCCGGCCCCGGCTGGGTGGTCACCAACCCGCCCTACGGTCAGCGCATTTCCTCTTCTGCCGATCTGCGCAACCTCTACGCCCGCTTTGGCCAGGTGCTGCGCGAGCAGTGTCCCGGCTGGCAGGCGGCCGTCCTTTGTAACAGCGAGGCTCTCGTCCGCCAGACTCGCCTGGCTTATGAAAAAGGCATCCCCTTCGTCAACGGCGGGCTGCCCGTATACCTCACCCGCGCCCGCGTGCCGCAAACGTCCATTTCATAACCCGCAGCCCACCGGAGGATTTCATGGAAAAACTGTTCATCAACCCCCACATGGATGGATCATCCTTCTTCTTCCCTGGAGGCCCGGTGGGCATTCTG
>DAIOUB010000029.1:2664-20253 GCA_036751735.1 Levilinea sp.
TGGACGAAGTGACCCCCTGGCAGGGGTACGCCGCCAAGCCCATGCGCGCCGCCGCTCAGCTCTACCGCCTGCAAGGTGTGGTGCGCGCCCTGCTGCCGCAGGTCACCCAACCCGCAGTCATCTTCCAAAGCCACCACGATCAGACCATTGACCCCGTCAGCGCAGAAAAAGTCCTGGAAGGCATCGCCTCCCAGGACAAGAGCCTGCATTGGATGGATCAATCCGGGCACTGCATTCTGCTCGACCCCGATTTTCCCGCGGCGGCAGAGCTATGCCTCCAGTTCGTGCGCAAGCACACCGCCTGACACGGGTTCAACGCCCATCTACTCGACGGCCACCAGCACGTTGGAGGCCTTAATCACCGCGTATACCTCTTTGCCGACTTCCAGCTTTAAGGTTTCTACCGAGCTTTTGGTGATCACCGAAACCACCTCGGTGCCGCCGGGCAGTTCAATCACCACCTCCGAATTCACCGCACCGGGGGTGATCTGCTTTACCTTACCTTTTAACACATTGCGCGCACTGATTTTCATACCGTCCTCCTTTGGGGTTATCTCAAAAAGTCTTATGGCTTTTCAGGCCGCAGCAGAACCGTACGCAGCAGGCTGAACACCACCAGGACCACTATGATTAAGATTACCGCCACAGGCTGGGCGGAGTCAAGCCCATATCCCTGAAAACGTTCGAAAACCAGTACCGGAACCACTTTGGGATGGTAAGCCAAAATCACCACCGCCCCAAACTCGCTGATTCCGCGCGCCCACATCATCAGCATCCCCCCCAGCACCCCGCGCCAGGCCTGCGGCAGGGTCACCAGCCAAAAGGCCTGCCAGGGCGAAGCCCCGTCAATCATGGCCACCCGTTCCATCTCGGCGTCCACCATCCGAAAGGACTCTCGGCTGGCGTTCACCAGATAGGGGATGCTCACAAACATCATCGCCACCACAATGCCGTTCAGGTCATCGGTGAAATGGATCCCCAGAGGCTGAACCAGCTTTCCCAGCATGCCCTGGCGCCCAAACACCAGCAGCAGCGCCACGCCCGCCGCCGTGTGCGGTATGACCACCGGCAGATCCACCACAGCTTCCACCACGCGCTTACCGGGAAATTCGGTGCGCGCCAACAGATAAGCCAGCGGAACCCCGCCCACCACCGCCAGCAGGGTGGCCAGGCCCGCCCCGCCAAAGGTGTACAGCATCGAGCGTCCCACCTCGGCATCGCTCAGGGTCGCCGCCAGGTTTTCCAGCGGGGTGCTCAGCAGCGTGTTAGCCAGCGGCAGACCGATGAACAGCAGCACCAGCCCGCCCGCCAACCAGGAGAACACCCAGAAAGGTGAAAATTTCACGGCGCGGCCGTCACCAGAGGCTGAAGTTTGGCAGGAACCTGATCCCAATGGTCCGCGGTCACCTGTTCGAAGATGGGATGGGAATAAGATTCCATGATCTGGCGTCCCTCCGGCCCCAACAAGAAGGCGATGAAATCCACCGCGGCTTCGGGGTGCGGGGCGTTGGCCGGAACGGTGATCCCGTACCCAATCTGCTCCCCGCGAAATTCAGGCTTCACGCTCGCAAAGCGTTGGAAATTTAGCTTCACCGTGGCCTGACCGTACAGATCGTCCATGCCCGCTTCCCCCAGGTTCAGCTCCGGCGGCAGGGCAGCCAGCTTAAGCCCGTGCTGCTGGATCACGCTCTCATATTCAAAGGCATAATCCAGATCGCCCGATTCCAGCAAGGCGATGAGCTGAATGCTGGCCCCGCGGATGACCACATGGGCATCCTTCTTCGTCTCTAAAATTTCCGGAATGTGAATCAAGGTTCCGCCCTGGCCGTCCCCCACCAGCATGACCGGATAGCGAAATTGCCCGTCGAACATCTGGTCAAAAAGATCTGCGGGGGCCTGCTTGCCCTGCGCCAGGGTAAACACCATCATCGCCCGGTAGCCCGAAGCGTCAAAGCGCGGGTCAGCAATACCCACACGCACATCCGGGCGAGTCAAGATTTCCCAGATGTTTTCAGAGGTGACCTCATCCGCATACCGGCTGCGCTCCGTATAGGCAATCCCCAGGCGGTTGGTGGCAAATCGCAGCGCCCAGGCGGCGTAGGGCTTGCCCGTGGCCGGGTCGTTGCGGTTGTACATCAGCAGGGGGATCAGGGCGTCATCGGCGGTCGCCACCACGTCAATTTCTTCATGCAGCTCTGTGGCATGGCGCATCACCTGAATGCTGCCGTGAAATTCATTCAACACATCCACATCCGGATGGGCTTTTTCATAAGCCGCCTCCAGCGCGTCAAAAGGCTGAATTAGACTGCCCGCCGCAAAAACCACCAGGGGCGTTTTTTCTTTTGGAGTTGGGGCGCAGCCCGCCGCTGCAATCAGGATCATGGCTGCCGTCAGCAGCCACCGCAGGCATTTTGTCATGGCACGCTCACTATAAAGAATCCGGGCTGACCTGTGCAGGTCAGCCCGGTCTGATATTGGACTTACTTAACTTCGAACTTGACGATCTCTTTCACCCAGGTGCTGCTTTCCAGCCCAGGCATGACCGCGTTCAGCTTGCCGTCATCGGTGAACTGCACCAGGCAGTCTTTACAGGCCAGCACATCCGCCATCTTGGCTTCCGCGGTGTACCCATCCGAGGCCGTCAGCACCAGCGTGGCCGCTTCTGCTTTCACCTTGACCACATCCAACAGGGTCTTCAGGAGCACACCCTCCACATCCATCTTGCCCTTCTTGGGGTGTTCCACGCTCAATTTGACCACTTCGAGCTTCTTCAGGTCGTCCATCGTCCAACCGGTGGGCGTTTCCACCATGCCCGTGATCACGAAATCACCGCTCACCTCAGCCGCAGGCGCCGGGGCTTCGGTCGGCTTGGGTTCTTCGGTGGGGGCGGCTTCCGCAGCCGGCTTAGCGTCCAGATGCACAATGATCTGGGCGATGGAACCCACGCTGTCTTTCTTGGTCGCGTCGCTGCCCACCAGGTGCAGCGGGAAATCCTTCTCGGTCAGCGGGTTGCCGTTCATCAAATACGCCACGATCATGTTGTCGTTGCGTTTCACTTTGGCGCTGTCAAAGGTCACCGAATAGCCGTCTTTGGCCACCACTTCCACGGTGTAACCCGCGTCCGCCAGAGCGTCGTTGAAGGCCGGGCCGTTGTGCTTGATCTCATCGTCCACATAGCCCACCAGCAGCCACAAGGGGATCCCCGTCCACTCCTGGGCCTTGTCATCCGTCCAGGTGGCCTTATGGCAGTTTTCCGCAGCGCCCGATTCAAACGTGCCGCGGTCAATTTCTTCGGTGATGGCGCCGTCCAAAACCAGCGTCCATTCTTCGCCCATGTCCTTCACGGTGAGTTTGTTCACCCACTTCACCGCCCAGTGGCCGTCCACCACCTGGTTTTTTTCCGCGCTGATCACCGCCACACGCAGTTGGCCGTCGCGCTTGGCATCCAAAGGCTGGCCGTCCATTTCATACGCCAGGATCACCTGCAGCGGTCCCACGCCCTGCACCTCATCGCCGGTCACCGGATCATAGGTGATGAAATCACCCGCGGTGATCTGGTCCGCCGAGTAGGTGATGGCGTAGCCGTCTTCGGCTTCAAGCTGAACACCCAGCTCAGGGGTCAGGCCGCCCATATCTTTCAGCAGGTCGGTGATCAAAACGCCCTTAAACAGAGCCGGCGGGGTAATTTTCCCCGTGCTCGATTTGATGCCCGCATAGCCTTCCACCGCCGGCAGCTTGAGAACTTCTTCCAGGGTCAATTCAAGGCTCTTCTCCCCGCTCAATACGGTCAAAGCGGGCAGTTCAGGGGCCAGCACCTCGGCCGCCGTGGGCACAGCGGTGGGGGCAGCCGTCGGTTCGGGCGCAGCCGCGGGTTGGCAGCCCGCCAGAATCAGGCTCAGCGCCAGAATGAACGCAAGCAAAGTTTGTTTACGCATGGGTCTCTCCTCTGAAATAGATGGTTGGGTTTCAAAAACGGAAGGGCAAAAAAAGTATATTTGTATCTATACAATTAGCCTTCTATGAGTCTAACCGTTCCCCTTGCGCTTGTCAATCGTTCCAATGGTCTGTCTTCCACCCGGGCCCTACCGTTGTCAATTTCTCCTGCACACGATATACTCAACAGAAGGGGTTAGCTCGCAGCCGTTTCACATGGGGTGCGCACATGGACGAAAGCTATTTGTATCAAAAGATCGCCGAATCCATCCGCCAGGAGATCCTCAGCGGCCGCCTGCAGCCCGGTGACCGGCTGCCCGCCGTGCGCCAGATGTGCGCGCGTTGGAACTGCACCCCCGGCACGGTGCAGCGCGCCTACAACGAGCTTGCCCGCCAGGGGCTGCTGATCAGCCGCGCCGGCCAGGGAACCCAGGTGGGCGAAGCCATCCCACCGGCCCAGGCCCAAACCCAGACCGTTCTGCGCCAGGCCAGTCTGGTGCACCGCGCCGAGGCCTTTCTTTTGGAAACGCTGACCGCCGGTCACACCCTGGACGAAGTGCAGACCGCGCTCCAGTTAGCCATGGACCGCTGGCGCACCCTGGAACACCACCAGCACACCCCCCTGCGGCGTTCCCTGCGCTTTGTGGGCAGCCACGACCCCCTGCTCAACGCCCTGGCCAGCCAATTCAGCGAGATTGTGCCCGGCTGCGCCCTGCAAATTGCCTATGCCGGCAGTCAGGGGGGCCTGCAGGCCCTGGCTGAAGGCCGCGCCGACCTGGCAGGCTGTCATCTCTGGGATCCGCACAGCGGCAGTTACAACCGCACCGCCGTGCAGGCGGCCCTCCCCGGCCGAAAAATGGCCCTGCTCACCCTGTCGCACCGCCGCCTGGGTCTCATCCTTCCCCCTGGCAACCCGCTGAAGCTGAGCGGCCTTTCAGATTTGGCCCAACCGCGCGTGCGCTTCGTCAACCGCCAGCCCGGCTCTGGAACCCGCGTCTGGCTGGACGCCATGCTGGAACAGGCAGGCATAGACCCCCATCACATCCAGGGCTACAGCGATGAGCGCCTGACCCATTCCGACGTGGCGCGCGCGGTGGCCGAAGGCGCCGCCTCTTCCGGTCTGGGTCTCGAATCCGCTGCCCTGGCCTACGGCCTGGATTTCATCTTCCTCACCCGTGAACGCTATGATCTGGTCGCCCCCGCCGAAGCCCTCTCCCAGCCGCCCCTGGACGCGCTGGCAAACTGGCTGGCCTCCCCGGCAGGTCAGAGCTTCATCTCCCGTTTCCCCGGCTATGAAAACCAGGAAACCGGGCAGATTCACCTCGTGGACGCCCCGCCAGCAAAATAAAAACGGGCTGAGCAAAAGGGTTTTGCCCAGCCCGCACGCTTGCTTAACCGCCTGAGTTACTTTCCGACGGCGTCTTCAGCCTTGCCCGCGTCCGCAAAGAACAGCGGCTGGCCGTATTTTTCCACGCCAAACTCGGAGATCATTTTTTGTGTGTCTGCTGCCACCAGGAAATCAGCGAAGGCTTTGGCCCCTTCCACATTCACCTTGGGCCATTTCTCCGGGTTCACGGTGATCACATGGTAGATGTTCAGCAGCGAAGCGTCGCCTTCCACCAGAATCTCCAGCTGCAGCGTGTCCTTCTGCGCCAGGTAGGTCGCCCGGTCGGTCAGGGTGTACCCGGCCTTTTCCGAAGCGATGCGCAGGGTTTCGCCCATGCCCTGACCCGACTGTAAATACCAGTCGCCCTCAGGGGTGATTCCAGCCGCTTTCCACAAATTCAGTTCCATCTTATGCGTGCCCGAATCGTCGCCGCGGGAAACAAACACCGCCTTGCTTTCCGCAATTTTCTTGAGCACATCCACCGGAGCGCCCACGCCCTTCACCCCCGCCGGATCTTCCTTCGGACCAACAAAGATGAAATCGTTATGCATCACCAGCAGGCGTTCTTTGCCAAAACCCTTCTCCATCAGCTCTTTTTCCGCAGCGGGCGCATGCACCAAAAGCACATCTGCGTTGCCCTCTTCGCCCATTGTTAAAGCCTGACCGCTGCCCACCGCCACCATCTTCACCTGGTAGCCGCTTTTCTCTTGAAAGACGGGCAGCAGCACGTCTAACAGGCCTGAATCCCGCGTGCTGGTGGTGGTTGCCAAAATCAATTCCGGGTTCGCGGGCGCAGCTGGAGCTGCCGGGGCCGCAGGAGTGCACGCCGCCAAAACCAAAGCGAAGGCCAAAATCAGCGCCGTCCACGGGCGCATTTGAATACGGGAATGCATGGTTTCCTCCTGAAAAGGATCGTATATTTGTATCGCTTCAATTGATTATACTGCATCGTCATCATATTCCAGCTAAAAAAATTGAAACACGATGAAAATTACCCATTTTGTATGTCTGATGATTCCCTCCTCTGCAATAAAAAAACCCAGCCGCGCGGATACACTCCGTTGGGCTGGGTGAAGGTTCGCCTCAGGCGGTCTTACGGCTTGGTCCACTCCGGATAATGTTCCAGGAAAATATCCACCACGGTCGGGTCAAAATGCTTCCCCGCCTGATCGCGGATGTAAGCCAACGCTTCCTCTTCACCCCAGGCCGGGCGGTACGGCCGGTTTGAAGTCAGCGCATCCCACACGTCCACCACCGCAAAAATGCGCGCCGCCAGGGGGATCATCTCCCCTTTCAGCCCGCGCGGGTAGCCGCTGCCGTCCCAGCGTTCGTGATGGCTGTAGGGAATGTCCAGCGACTGCCACAAATACGGGATCGGCGAGAGCATGGCCTGAGCATACGAGGGATGCCGCCGCATGATGGCCCATTCCTCCGTGGTCAGCGAACCCGGCTTAAGCAGGATGCTGTCGGGGATGCCCATCTTGCCGATGTCGTGCAGCAGCGCCCCGCGCCGGTAATATACCCGTTCCTCCCCCGAAACGCCCATCGCCTCAGCCAGCCGCAGGGTCATATCCGTCACCCGGCGCGTGTGGCCCTCGGTTTCTTTATCGCGCAAATCCAAAGCCCGCGACCAGCCTTCAATGGTGGCGTCGTAGGCTTCGGCCAGTTCTCGGTTGCTCTGCTGCAAATCGCTGAACAAAATCGCGTTTTCCACAGCGATGGAGAGCTGCCCGGCGATGGTGATCAGAAATTCCAACCATTCCTGATCCATGCGTCTGGCGTTGCTGCCGTACACTTCCATCACACCTTCGAACATATTCTTGGATTCCAGCGGGATGCCCACATACTTCTGGATTCCAGCTTCATGCACCGCCTGAACAGATTCATCCCCCCAAAACGCTTCCGGTGGGTTGGCCAGGTCGTCAATCGTCAGGATGGTGCGCTTCTCCGCCACCCAGGCTGCCAGCGTGTTCCCCACCTTACTGCGGAATTCCAGTTTTTCATTGGGGTTGCAGCAGGCCATCAAGGCCAGCACGCCCGATTTGCCGCGCGCCAGGTGCACCGCCACCCCTTCTACATTCAGATGCACAGCAGCCTGCTCGCAAATCGCCTTCAGTGTGGAAGACAGATCCATATTGTGAATGATGGTCTGGTCAATCGCCCGCAGCGAGGTCAATTGGCGCAGCTGCCGCTGGGTTTCATCAAACAAGCGTGCGTTCATGATGGCCAGGCCGACCTGATTGGCGAGCATGCTCAGAAAATCGGCTTCATTTTGATTGTAGATATCAACCTGATAGCTTTGCAGCTCCATCAGGCCAATCACCCGTCCTTCGACCAATAAGGGCACGTACATGCCGGTTTCCGGCAGCTCCCCCTGCCCCACAAAATGTCCTCTCCCGGCCCGCGCACGCGCGCCCAATTCATCGCACACCACCGGCCGGGCGCTGTAGATGGCCTTCGCCCGCCCATAATTGGCATCCGCGGGGGTATAGCGCAGCGGCGGAAATTCGCTGGGATCAATTTCTTCCGTTCCGTTCATCATATAAGCCGCGGTCAGTTCGCTTTTTTCAGCGTCATACAGCGAAATGCCGAAGTTATCCGCGTTGATCAACTGGCGCACATATTTGCAGGCCGTTTGATAGACGCCGTGCAGATCCCGGCTGCCGACCAGTTCCTGCCCCATACGGTTGGCAATCGCCAGTTGGCGGGCGCGGTGTTCGGTGGCTTCGTGCAGAGCCGCGCGCTGGATGGCGTTAGCGGTGATATCGCTGATCGAATACAGCAAATGCTGCTCGCCCACCTCGAACACCCGTTCGCGCCCCACCCACACTGCCCCAATCTGCTGCTCGCGTGCGGCCACAATTCCGCAGGCCACGTAGTATTCCGGGGTCACTTCCGCCAGGCGCTCGGTCAATTCCACACTCTTGCAGCGCAGCCCGCGCAGAGATGCCCAGGCGCCCCCGGCCTCTTCCACAAATACCTCGTCGTAATCCCCCATGCGAATCACCAGGGCCGCCGCCGCCGCATGCAGCAGCTGCGCCGCCTGATCCACCAGAATGGGGCCCATCTCTTTGCGGGTGGGCGCCAGGCGCAGCGCCGAAGACACATTCGCAATCACCGTCAGTTCCTGCTGGCGCTGATACTGCTCGCTCATGTCCAGGACGGTATCCACCGCCCCCTGATACACATTTTCTTCGTTCTGAATCGGGCTGGAACTGACCAGGGCGGTGATCAGGTCGCCGTCCCGCCGCAGCAGCCGCACTTCATATTGAATGCGCTCCCCCTGACGCAGTTGGGCGCGGTTCGCCTGCACCGTCTCTTGATCGTAGGCATACACAAATTCTTCCACCGGGCGGTTGCGCAGTTCCTCAGCAGAATACCCCAGCAGTTTTTGCAGGGCTTCATTGGTAAAGACCGTGCGCCCTACACTGTCTGTTTCCCAAATGCCCTCCTGCGCGTTCTGTACAATGCGGCGGTAGCGTTCTTCTCCGTGTTGAAAGCGGGCATGCAGAAGGGTCTGCTCTAAATATACAAAGAAAATCAGCATCGCCACGGATATAGCGATCGTGCCGACCATCGAAACCGGGGACTGCACCGGGTTAACGTGCCAAAATGTCACCAAAACCTGCGACGCGCCCAATAAGAAAACAAGCATCAACCATTTCAGGCTGCTGCCCGCAATTTTTCGAAAAACCTGATAGGAACGGAACAAAACCACCGCGCCGCAGAACAGCGTTAAAAATTGCACGGCCATAAAGAAAATCGCCGCAGCCTGCATGGACACGAACAGACGGATGGCCCCGCCCACGGCTAAAATGCCCCCCACGCACGCCGCCATCGCGATCGGCTTCACTTCATAAAACAGGCCCAGGGTGCCCATCACCGCCACCAGCAGCGCCGCCGCGGCCAGAAACGGGTATAAAAATTCCCACCCAGATCCGTACAGTGATAAAAATCCCGCCCCCGCCGACAGCACGTAAATCCCCCATCCCAGAGAAATCCACTGATAGCGGATATCCTTCAATCGCGCCGCCAGATCCAACGTGACCATAACGGCAATCAAACGCACAATCATCAGGGTTAACAGGCCAAATTGAAAAATACCCACGGTCTCACCTGCAAGGAGCAATAATTCCACAAAAATTTAAGGATAGGCTCAACCAAACTCACACCCATAGCAGACATGGGCAGTATTTGTATTCAGTAACTCAGCCAATGAGGTACTTTGCATTTTGACTGGTATCTTAAATATACAAGATAACCGCCCATTTCGTCAGGCATAAAATGGCAGCTTGCAATATTGTAGAGTCTATCTTGGACTCTAACGCCTCTCCCCCGCGGTCTTCTTAGCCCTCCCCAGGCCGCACTCCGCGCATGGCCGCCAGGATGCGGTCTGTGGTGCGGTTAAACGCCGCGTCCACTTTGCAGGCCTGCGGATGCGCCTGGTGCCAGGCGACGATCTCCTTGACCCCCTGTGAAAACGGGATCACCGCGCGAAAATCCGGCACGGCCCGTTTGATTTTTTGGTTGTCGAACACCCGGCTGTGGGCCTTATCCCCCAGCAGGCTGGCCCCCCATTCTGCGTCAAACGCCGCGATCACCTCCGAAGGCACATGCACGATCTTCGCTTGCGTCCCGGCCGCCTGGGCGATCATCATGTGAATCTGATCCCAGGTCAGCCACTCATCCGAGGTGATGTGGTAAGTCTCGCCCAGCGCGTGGCTGTTGCCCAGCAGACCCAGGAAGCCGCGCGCAAAATCGGTATGGTGAGTCAGCGTCCATAAGGACGTACCGTCCCCATGCACCACCACCGGCTCTCCCCGCAGCATGCGCTCCAGCACGGTATAGCCGCCTTCCACCGGCAAATAGGATGGGGCATAGGTATGCGACGGGCGCACCACGGTCACGGGGAATTTTTCCTCTCGATAAGCCCGCAGCAGGCGCTCTTCGCAGGCAATTTTGTTGCGCGAATACTGCCAGAAAGGGTTGTCCAGCACGGTCGCTTCTGTCACCGGCAGCCGCCGCGGCGGGGTCTGATACGCCGAAGCTGAGCTGATGAACACGTATTGATCCGTGCGCCCGCGGAACAATTCCAAATCCATCTCCACCTGCTCCGGCAGGTAAGCCACCCAGTTCACCACCGCGTCAAAGGTATGATCCCCCAGCGCGCGCAGGGCCGATTCACGCTCGCGGATGTCCCCCGTCAGCAGATGCGCTCCCGCCGCCGGAGGACGAATGGACTGCCCGCGGTTCATTAAATACAGCTCCATGCCGCGTTCCACCGCCAGCGGCGCGCAGCCCGAACTGATGATCCCCGTCCCGCCGATGAACAAGACTTTCATGTCTGCCTCCTGCCCGCTCAGCGCGGGAAATACACTTTCAGCACCGCATCCAACACCTCAGGGGCGCAGCGAATGTTGGCCCCGAAGCGTGCGTTGATTTCCAACACCACCGGCTGGCCGTTGGCCCGCCGCCGGATGTCCACATCCAGGGGGCCGGTCAGCCCCACCGCCTGCGCCGCCAAAATGGCCGTGCGGGCCACGTCGGCCGCCTCCACCCGCTCCACGCTCAGCGCGTTGCCGGTGATTCCCTCGCGCAGGGCAGTTTTTTCCAGCACCACCGCAAAGGATTCCCCTTCACCCACAAACACATTGGGGGCGTAATCAATCCCCGGCACAAATTCCTGCACAATCCAATCCTCATCCGGCCAGGCCTGCTGCCCCCATTCCCCCGCCTGCACCAGGCGCACGCCGCGCCCGCCCCGCCCGCGCCGCGGCTTCACCACGCACGGCCACCCCAACCGCTCCGCCACCGCCTGGGCATCCGCAAAATCGGAGGGCAGGCCGAATTTGGGCACCGCAACCTCGCGCCGCGCCAGCTCTTTGGCCGTCCAATATTTATCCTGGGCGACCGCCACCGCCTGTTCAGAGGAGATCACCACCGGCGTATCCTCTAACTGGCTCCACGCCCCGGCCATCAGGGGCAGTTCCTCAGTCAGCGTGGGGATGACCAGATCCACGCCCTCGCGCCGTACGATCCCCTGCAGGAAGGGCAGATACTGCGGGTCCAACACCGGCGGGGCCTGAAGGAACAGTCCTTCCGTGAACGGCACTTCGCGCAAATCCACCCCCACCACATGGCAGCCGCGTTCCACCAGCATCGCGGCCAAATTCGCCCCGGCTGGCCCGCCCACCCCTGTGATTAAGATCGTCTTCATCCCTTTGCTCCTGTGTGCGCCCGCATGACTCTGCCGGAGGGCTGTTTCGGTTGGGCTGCCGCAACGGCTGTCCGTCTGCTCAGTGCTTCACCACCGGCGAGGAACCCCCCGATGCGTATTCCTCAGCAGCCGCTTCCGTTAATTATACGAATATTCTCAAAAAGGGCCTTTCCATGCGGGGGCCTTTCTCGCCGCGGCAGCTTGAAAGTTTGCAAGATTTCTCTGCCTGTGTTAAACTAAGCTGTTATGATGCGACTCTGGTTCAGCCTCTGGCTGGTTTTTTCGATTCTCCACCCTGGCCCGCTCCTGGCGGGTCAGCCGCGCATCACCTCTCCCCAATCGGGAGATGCCCTGCAGGGCGTGGTCACGATCACCGGCAGCACCCAGGTGGAAAATTTTCGATCCGCCGAGGTGTCCTTTGCCTACGATCAAGAGGACAGCCCGAACTGGTTCCCCATCCAGCGCAGCCAAGAAGCGGTGCGCGAAGGCCCCCTGGCCCAATGGGACACCACCACCATCACCGACGGCCTGTACAAATTGCGCCTTCAGGTCACCTTGCAGGACGGCAGCCGCGTGGAAACCCTGGTGGACGGTCTGCGCGTGCGCAATTACACCCCCATCGAAACCCAGCCCGCCGCCCGCCCCACCCTGGCTGATTCCAGCCAGCCCCC
Organism: Levilinea sp.; assembly: GCA_036751735.1. Lineage (GTDB taxonomy): Bacteria > Chloroflexota > Anaerolineae > Anaerolineales > Anaerolineaceae > Levilinea. The sequence continues at coordinate 14,873 of DAIOUB010000029.1, forward strand.
GGCCTCGCCCACCCCTGGGCGGGTGCAGCCCCCCACCCCCAGCCCGCTGCCCCCCAACCCGGCCGAAGTCACCAGCGGTGCGCTGACCTTCAGCGCATTGCAAGGCGCCGCTCTGGCCGTGCTGGCTCTGGCCGCTGTGGGGGTGTATGCCTTCATCACCGCTCTGCGCCGCCGTTAACCTTCTTAGCCCCTCTGAGGTCTAGCCTCCCGTGGAAGAACCCATCCTCTCTCAACCCGCAGCCCCCTCCCCCGCGCAGCCCTCCCCGCGCACGGTGCTGTTGGCCGGCCTGGGCAACCCTGGCCGCGAATACCGCGACACCCGCCACAACATCGGTTTCATGGTCGTGGACGCCCTCTGCCGCCAGTTGGATGTACGCATGACCCGCGTCCAGTCCAAAGCCTTGATCGTGCAGGTTCCTTACGGGCCGCACAAGATCATCCTGGCCAAACCGCAGACCTACATGAACCTGTCCGGCCAGTCAGTTACCGCCCTCATGCGCTTTTACCGGGTCGAAAATGCCGATCTGCTGGTCGCCCATGACGACATTGACCTGCCCTTCGGCACGCTGCGCATGCGCCCCGGCGGGGGCAGCGCCGGTCAAAAAGGGATCGCTTCCATCATCACCCAGCTCGGCAGCCAGGATTTCCCCCGCCTGCGCATGGGTGTGGGCCGCCCTCCTGGGCAAAAGAGCGCCGCCGATTACGTTCTGCACGGCTTCAGCCCGGCAGAACAAGATACCCTCCAGTTCATCCTGGACCGCGCCGTTCAGGCCGCCCTGACCTTTGTGCGCGCGGGTCTGCAAACCGCTATGAATCAGTTTAATGGAACCCTTTCCGTTGATTGATACCCTTCTGTCTCACATTGAAACCCTCGAAGCCTACCAACAGCTTCGCGAACGCCTGGCGGCGGGTCAAACCCAGCCCGGGGCCGGGCTGATCTCGGCTGCGCGGCTGCCCGTGGCCGCCGCCCTGTACCGGCAGCTCAACCGGCCCGTGCTCTACCTCACCGGCCGCGCCGACCACGCCCTGACCGCTTTGGACGAGCTGGGCTTCTGGGCCTCCGACGCCTCGCGTCTGCTCTTCCCCGAACCCAATCCCATGTTTTACGAGCCGGCCGCCTGGGGCACGCTCACCCGCCGCGACCGGCTGCACGCCGTCACCACCCTGGCTGTGTACCACATGCCCGGCGCGCCCCGTCCTGCCCAGCCGCCCTTCGTGGTCGCCCCCGTGCGCGCCCTCATGGCTCGCACCCTGCCGCGCCGCGACTTCCTCAAAGCCTCCCGCTGGATCAAGCGCGGCCAGCAGGTTCAGCCCGAAGCCCTGCAGCGCGCCTGGGTGGAGATTGGCTACAAGGCCAACGAGATTGTGATTGAACCCGGGCAGTTCTCCCGCCGCGGCGGCCTGCTGGATGTGTGGCCCCCCGCCGAGGAATCCCCCCTGCGTCTGGATTTCTTTGGGGATGAGATTGAAACCATCCGCAGCTTTGACCCTGCCACCCAGCGCACCACCCGTCAGGTGGAGCAGGTCTTCATCACCCCCGCCCGCGAGGTGCTGCCAGGCAAGGCTGCCGGGCTGCATTTGCCCGAAATTCAGGAAGTGGACGAATATTACCTGCCCCTGGTGCACCCCGCCCCCGCCAGCCTGCTGGATTATCTCCCCCGCGAGGCCGTGGTGCTGGTGGACGACCTCGACCAGATACAGGTGGTGGCCAGCGAGATCGAAGAGGCCGCCGTCAAGATGCGCCGCGACAGCATCCAGGAAGGCACCCTGCCGGAGGATTACCCCGTTCCCTACCTGTCCTGGTCCGAGCTGCAGGACGCCCTCTCCGCCCACGCCTGGGTCGAACTGGGCCGCTCCAGCGCCGAGGACCTTCCGCCCCTGGCCCAGCATTTCCAGCCGGGGCCGCGCTTTGGCGGGCGGCTGAAGGTGATGATGGATGAGCTGGCCCCCCTGGCCGCCCGCGACGAAGCCCTCATCATCGTCTCGCGCCAGTCCACCCGCCTGCAGGAGCTGTGGGCCGAGCGCGGCGATGCCGGCCTGACGGCCCAGCCTCCCACCTTCATGGAAAGCTCTCTCACCGAGGGCTGGGTGCTCAACCTGCCCAGCGGCCATCATTTTCACCTGCTCACCGACAGCGAAATTTTTGGCTGGGAACGCCCCAAGCCCCGCCAGCGCCGCCGCCCGCAGGCCGAAGCCCCCGAATCCCTGTATGCCGATCTGCGCCCCGGCGATTGGGTGGTGCATGTGGACTACGGCATCGGGCGCTATGCCGGTCTGGTGCGCCGCACCATCGACTCCGCTGAGCGCGATTTCCTCCTGGTGGAATACGACGGCGGCGACCAGCTCTACGTCCCCGTGCATCAGGCCGACCGCCTCAGCCGCTACATCGGCCCCGACTCTGACGCCCCCACCCCCACCCGCCTGGGCACCGCCGAATGGGCCAACGCCAAACAGCGCGTGCGCGAGGCCGTGGTGGAAGTGGCCCAGGAGCTGCTGGAGCTTTACGCCCAGCGCCAGGTGGCCAAAGGCTACGCCTTCCGCGATGACACCCCCTGGCAGCGCGAATTGGAAGCCAGCTTCCCCTACGTGGAAACCGAAGACCAGCTGCGCGCCATCGCCGAGGTCAAGCACGATATGCACAGCGCCCGGCCCATGGACCGCCTCTTGTGTGGGGATGTGGGCTACGGCAAAACCGAAGTGGCCCTGCGCGCCGCCTTTAAGGCCGTCATGGACGGCAAGCAGGTGGGGGTGCTTGTGCCCACCACCGTTTTGGCCCAGCAGCATTACGAAACCTTCCGTCAGCGCCTGGCCGCCTTCCCGGTGGAAGTGGAAATGCTCTCGCGCTTCCGCACCGCCCGCGAACAAAACGCCATCCTGCGCAAGCTGGCCAACGGCTCGGTGGATATCGTCATCGGCACCCACCGCCTGGTGCAGGGCGATGTGCGCTTTAAAGACCTCGGCCTGGTGATCATTGACGAAGAGCAGCGTTTCGGCGTGACCCACAAAGAGTTCCTGAAAAAGCTGCGCACCGAGGTGGATGTGCTCACCCTCACGGCCACCCCCATCCCGCGCACCCTCTACATGGCCCTCACCGGTGTGCGCGACATCTCCACCATCAACACCCCGCCGGAAGAGCGCCTGCCCATCATCACCCACATCGGCCCCTATTCCCCCCGGCTGGTGCGTCAGGCCGTTCTCCGTGAAATCGAACGCGGCGGGCAGGTGTTCTTCGTCCACAACCGCGTGCAGACCATCCGCGCCATGGAACGCCACCTGAACAAGCTCGTGCCAGAGGCGCGCGTGGGCGTGGGGCACGGTCAAATGCACGAAGGTGAGCTTTCGGCGGTGATGAACCAGTTCACCCGCGCCGAAATTGACGTGCTGCTGTGTACCTCCATCATCGAATCCGGCCTGGATATCCCCAACGCCAACACCCTCATCGTGGATCGCGGAGACGCCTTTGGCCTGGCTCAGCTCTATCAGCTGCGCGGACGGGTGGGCCGCGGAGCCGTGCGCGCCTATGCCTATTTCTTCCGCCACCGCAAAAAACCGCCCACCCCCGAAGGGCTGGAACGCCTGGAGGTCATCGCCGAGAACACCCAGCTTGGCGCGGGTTACACCATCGCCATGCGCGACCTGGAAATGCGCGGCGCGGGCGAACTGCTGGGCACGCGCCAATCCGGCTACATTGCCACCGTCGGCTTCCACCTGTACACCCGCCTGCTGGCCGAAGCCGTGCGCGAAATGCGCCGCATCGGCGGGCTGCCCGCCCCCGAATCGGCCCTGGGCGAAGGCCCCAATGGAGCTTTCCGGGCGGTGCGCCTGCCGGTCAGCGTGGATCTGCCCATGTCGGTGGGCATCCCCGGTGATTATGTCACCGATCAAAACCTGCGCCTGCGCCTCTACCGCCGCCTGGCCAGCCTGGACACCGAGGAAGAGGTTCAGGCCATGCAGGATGAACTGGCAGACCGTTTTGGCCCGCCCCCCGAAGATGTGCTCAATTTGCTCGTTCAAATGCGCATCAAGCTGCGCGCCGAAACCGCTGGTCTGGCCTCGGTGACGGTGGAAAGCGGCCAAGTCGTGCTGCGCTACCCGCCCCTGCCCGAATCCGTTGGCTCGCGCAGCCTGCCCTTCATCGGCCCGCAGGCCCGCGCCGGGAAAAATGCCTATTGGATGCCCCTGGCGGGCTTGAATGGGGACTGGCCTCAGCGGCTTTTAGAGGTGCTTTCTGCTATAATCGAAAGTAATCAGTCATCTTCCTCTCAACCGGCGCCCGTCCACTGAGCGCCCTTGTTCTCACTTTTTTGGAGATTTTTAATTTATGATGCCTATGACCCCCATTGGAACCCCAGGCAACCGCCGCATGGCGATGCTGATTGACGGCGATAACGCCCAACCTTCGCTCATCGAAAAAATGCTGGCCGAAACCAGCAAATACGGCCTCATCACCATCCGCCGCATCTACGGCGATTGGACCGCCTCAAATATGGGCGGCTGGAAAGAAATGCTGCAAACCTACGCCATCCAGCCCATCCAGCAGTTCCGCTACACCATCGGCAAAAACGCCACCGACTCGGCTATGATCATTGATGCTATGGATATCCTCTACGGCGGCGGCGTGGATGCCTTTTGCCTGGTGTCTTCCGACAGCGATTACACCCGCCTGGCCACCCGCATCCGCGAAAAAGGCTTCTTTGTGATGGGGATCGGTAAGAAGACCACCCCGCGCGCCTTCGTCAACGCCTGTGACGTGTTCGTCTACACGCAGAATCTGGTTCCCCAAGAGCCGGCCAAACCTGCGCCCACCAAACACAAGAGCACCGCGGCCGCGGCCGCCAACAACAACCAGGCCCCCGAACCCGCCGAGCCGCCCGAAGCCGCCGCCCCCGACCCGCTGCCGCTGCTGCGCAACGCCTTCGACATCGCCGCTTCGGATGACGGCTGGGCATTCCTGGGCACCTTAGGCCACCATGTGCGCCAGCTGGACCCCGGCTTCGATTCGCGCACCTACGGCTACAAACAGTTATCTTCGCTCATCCGCGCCTACCCCAAGATCTTTACGGTGCGCGAACTGAAGACCGCCGACGGCAATTCGGTGATTTCGGTGAAACTCAAAGAATGATGAGAATGGGGATTTAAACCACACGGCGTCCATCCGCTTTGGGATGGGCGCCTTTTTTGCCCCTAGACGGTGGGCGCGATCGAAAAACGCGTGTAGCTGCCTTTGGCGTCTTCCCAGCCCGTCTTCACCTCGGTCACAAAGGCCGAGCGCGGCCCGCGGCGCAGCGCCGTCAGCAGCTCTTCCAAATCGGCGTGCGGCCCCTCAGCCCACACCTCCACCTGCCCGTCCCAGGTGTTGCGCACCCAGCCCACCAGCCCCA
>DAIOUB010000029.1:20353-22124 GCA_036751735.1 Levilinea sp.
GCCCACACCTCCACCTGCCCGTCCCAGGTGTTGCGCACCCAGCCCACCAGCCCCAACCGTTCGGCGCTTTGGGATACGAACATGCGGAAGCCCACCCCCTGCACATGCCCGTCCACGGTGCAGTGCAGCGCGCTCAGGTCGGTGCTCATGCGCGTTTTCTCGACTTTCGCAGCGCGCTCAGCCCCACCGCTGCCGGAGGCACCAAAATGAAGGCCAGCACCAGCAGGTAAGGCGACAAGTTGCGCAGCGCCACCCGCCCGGCGTTGACCCCCAGACTTTCTTCCTGCCAGCGCGCCTCCGCCTGCTGCAGCGTCACGCCCATCGTGCTCAAAAAGCCTTCCTCACAGCCCACGCCGTCGCGGTAGGCCTCCAACAGGCCGTTGACGCGCGTCACACCGTATTTCTGATACAGGTAACGCGTGAAGGACTCTGACTGGGCATAGGCCAAAAAGGCCCGCGAAGCCTCGCGTGGGAAGGCGCTGCACAAGCCGCGCAGCGGCAGCAGTTTTCCGCTGCGGGCGGCGTCTTCCAGCACGCGCGCATACTCCGCGTTGGGATAGGTCTCGGCCACCGAGGCGATGCCCTCCAGCAGCCACACCGGCGTGCGGTTATAAGCATCGCCCAGGCGGGCGTATTCTAAAATATGCGCCAGCTCATGCGGAATCTGGCGTTCCAGCTCCAGGCGCTGCTGCGGCCCGCTGGGCGAGGAGATCAGAATCACGCCCAAATCGGCGCTGGCGTGCCCCGCCACCCAGGACTGCTGGCTCAGGCGCAGCGCGTTTTGCAGCTCGCTGGCCTCTGTGTACACGAAAATGCGCACAGGCGCCGGCAGGCTGACCCCGGGGATGCGCGCGCGCAGGGCTTCTTCGCCCGCCGCGGCCACATCCAAAATGGTCTGTCCGTAGTCCACATCCCCTTCGATCCAAAGAGCCTCAAACACCCCCTGCGACCGCGACTGCCAGGTGAAGCGGTTATCTACGTAATCAAACACCTTGCGCGCGCTTTCCACCCGTGCGCCGTCCGCGCTCTGCCCCTCAAACCAGTAGGTGATGCGCACAAAGGGCCGCAGAGGATGTTCGCGCAGGTCGTATTCCATCCGCGCAGTCCCCTTGACCACGGGCACGCGTTCGCTGCGCGCCGCCGACCCTTCAGGCTGGATAAACAAAAAGACCGAATCCAGCCCCTCAGCAGGGCGGACTTCGGCCTCAAACACAGCCTGTTCTCCAAATTGAAAGCTGACGCTGGGATTCTCAATCACCGGCGCGGGGCGCACATCCCCCACCGGAGCGGAAAGCAGCCATCCCCCCAGCCAACTGACCAGCAGCACCCAGCGTCCCATCCAAGTCATAGCAGCCTATTGGTGTCGGTGTCGTTTACGCGGTGTCGGTTTGCGCGGCTCTTCGCCATCCTCGGCCTCGTCAAACTCCTCATCTTCCCCTGCAAGATCCGCGCCATCTTCCTCCAGGTCAATCACCCGGCTCAATTCTTCCTCTTCCTCCGGCTCCACATCCAGCATATCAAACAGGGACAGGCCCTCGGTGAATTCCAGGTTGTCCAACGCGTCTTGAATCAGCTGGCTGGCTTCTTCATCATCGCTGTCTTCCAACAGATCATCCAGCCGTTCGCGCACGCCCTGGCCGCCGATCTGCGAGAGAGACCACACCGCCGCCAAATACACATCCTCATCCAGCTCCAGCGGCTCTTCCAACAAATCCAGCAGCGGACGGCGCGCCCCGGCCAGTTCCAGCTGGCCTGCCGCCCGCACCGCCTC
>DAIOUB010000030.1:0-21255 GCA_036751735.1 Levilinea sp.
GAAGCAGTCTCTACTCTGAGGGAAGAGAACGCGCCGAGGTAGAGATCGCCACGCCCTCGAAGTGCGAGGGCCAAGCCACCGCTTTACGGTGGTCGCGATGACATACCATTCGCGATGACATCCTATACACATGTCACTGCGAACCCCCCGTCTTGTGGGGGGTGAAGCAGTCTCTACCCTTGGGGAAGAGATCGCCACGCCCTCGAAGTGCGAGGGCACGCCGCCAAAAAACGGCGGCTCGCGATGACATGGTAGGGGGCGGCCGCGATGACATGGTTGGCGGGTAGGGGCGCGTCTCAGACGCGCCCTTACAGTGCGTTCGGGATGACCCCGGGGGTTACACCGCCAGAATTTTTTGCAGCATTTCGGGATCATCGCGCAGCAGGCCCACACCCGGCAGGCGGCGCAGCAGCTCGGCCCAGTCGCGGTTTTCGGCGAAGACCTGACGGAAGATGGGCAGGGCCTCTTCCACGCGTCCCAGGTCGGCCAGGGTCACGGCGTGCCAGAAGGGCAGCTCGGCGATGTGCGGGGCCAGCCCGGCGGCGGCGCGGTAATCATCCAGGGCTTCGGCGATGCGCCCGGCGCTCAGGTGGGCATCCCCGGCGTTCATGTGCTCGTAGGCCTGATGCAGGGTGACCACGCGGCGCAGCTCGGCCACCGGCTGAGGGTGATCTTCCACGCGCAGCTCCACCACACGGTCCACCCAGGGGCGGCCGGAAGAATGCGGCTTGACGATGAGGATAGCGGCGGACTGCTGCCCGCGAATATCCCCGCCTGCGTCCTGGGCGGCCTGCAGAGCGGCCAGCAAACGATCGGCCAGGTCCCCGCTGGCGGCGCGGTAGGCGGCGGCCATAGCCGGCCACACGGTGGGATGGGCCATCATATTAGCCTGCGCCGAAAAGCCCTCGCCGGTTTCGTGCCCGGCGGCCGGGATGCAGCGGGCGCCGGTGTGGGCAGCCACGCGCCCCTGCGCATCCACCATCGCCACCTGGCGCACATCGCGGCCTTCATCCGCGGCTAAAAGCGCGCGCAGCGCATCGGGCGCGCTGATGCCCGCGCGCATCAGTTCCAGCCCCAGCGGGCCGTAAGAGGGTTCGACCATGCTCTGGGTGGCGACCACGCCGACCCCCGCTTCCCCCCAGGTGACCATCGAGCCGACAGAGAACCAGTGAGACTGCACCGCCACCCCCATTTGGCCGCTGATGGGGTCGCGGGCAACGATGGAAAAGGTATGCGCCAGAGGGAAACGCTGCACAGGTTGGTTCATGGATGGGTCCTTTCAGAATAAAATGGAATCCGGCGGGCGGCCAAGAGGCCAATCACCGCAACAGGGATGGTAAAATTATTTTATCCGGAAAATCGCTGCTGGCCATCCCCCCAGGGGGAAGCATCTCTCACAGAGGCTGGAGTGCCTATGAAGCCGCAAATCATCCCAATTCAAGTTTTGCAGCGCGCCTTCCCTGGACTGGACCTGGGAGAAGCGCAGGAAATGGTCGAACAGGGAGAAGTGATCAACTGCCCGACGGGGACGGTCTTATGCCGCGAGGGGGCCTTTGAAAGCACGTTTTACATCGTGCTGGACGGCGAGGTGAAGGTCACCAAGAAACTGCAAGGGGAAGATGAGCGCCTGTTGAACCGGCTGCGCGCGGGGGATTTCTTCGGCGAGATGGCCATTTTGCACCAGGCCCCGCGGGCGGCCACCGTGGCGGCCATGACCGAAAGCACCCTGCTGTGCTTCCCCAAAGAAGCCTTTTCCGCCCTGCTGGAGCGCAACACCAGCATGTCGCTGGCGATGGTGCGCGAGGTCAGCCGCCGCCTGCGCGAGAACGACGACATGGCCATCAGCGATTTGCGCCTGAAGGCCAAAGAGCTGGCCGAAGCCTACCAACACCTGGCTGAGCAAGATTATGCCCGGCGCGAATTCTTGACCACCATCGCCCACGAGCTGCGCACGCCGCTGATGGCCGCCAACGGCTTTGTGCAGGTCATTCGCACGGCCAATTTGCAGGGCGACGCGCTGAAATCGGGGTTGGAGACGGTGGCGCGCAATTTGCAGGATATCATCACCCTGACCAACGATATTTTGTTCCTGCAGGAAATGGACTTGATCCTACCGGCTTTTGAGCCGGGGGATGTGGGGGCGGTGGTGGCGGCCTGTGTGGAGGCGCTGCACAAAGACGCCCAGCGCAACCATGTGGGCGTGCAATTAACCCTGCCGCCGGATGTGCCCACAGCCATGATTGACCCCAAAAGCCTGGGGCGGGCCATTCAGGCCATCCTGCACAACGCCATCAAATTCAGCCCGGAGGGGGGCGAGGTGGCGGTGGAGGTGGGACAGCAGGACGGGGCGGTGTGGGTGCGGATTGAGGATCACGGGGTGGGCATTCCGCCCGAAGCCCTGCCGCAGATCTTTGACCGCTTCTTCCATCTGGATCAGGTGGGGGGGCATCTGTTCCGCGGGGTGGGGCTGGGCCTCTCGGTGGCGCGAGCGGTGATTGAGCAGCACCACGGGCGGATCGAAGTGCGCAGCACCCTGGGGCAAGGCAGCACCTTCACCGTGTGGCTGAACGGCTGAAAAAAGGGCTGAGCAAAAACATGGGCTGAACCCAGATGGGTTCAGCCCTTTTCTTCATTATTAACAGGAATATGCAGAACAGCGGCGCGGCTTACCCCACGGTCAAAACCACGATTCCGCCGATGGTGAGCAGCATGCCCACCACGGTTTTCACGGTGAGGGGTTCGCCGCCCAGCAGAATGCCCATGAGCGCGCCGAAGAGGGGCGAGGTGAAGGCGATGGGCATGACCTTGGTCAGGGGTGCGCCTTTGATGGCGGTGTAAAAGCACAGCATGCCGACCGCCCCGGCCACCACGCCGCCGCCGATGACCATGTAGAGGATGGCTTTGGGGCCGGCCTGGGTGAGGGTCTTCCATTGGGGGAAGCTGACTGCGCCGAGGATGATGAGGGCGATGGCGGTGCGGATGGTGATGCCCATCTGGGGGGATAAGTTGCCGAGGTGGAGGCCCTTTTTCTCAAAGTAGCCGCCGACACCCCAGGCGATGGCGGTGAGTAAGGCGAAGAGCTGTGGTTTCATATGATTGGATCTCCTGTGAAAAGATGGGAAATGGGGTGGGGGAAAAGCGGGTATTTTTGGAGCAAAATACTCACAATTTGCCTTGCAATTGTGAAAAGCACTTGCAAATTGATTAAAATTCGTTTATACTGAGGACACAAGTGGTAAAAAGTGGTAGAAAGTGGGACGCCGGAGCAATCCGGCGTTCCGCATATATCGGGAAGGTAGAACGTATGTTCCTGGGTCAATTCGAACACAACCTCGATAACAAGGGCCGCCTGATGATGCCAGCGCGTTTTCGCGAGCTGCTGGAAACCGGCGCGTACCTGACCCAGGGCTTCGACAACAACCTGACCGTGCTCACCGCCGCCTCGTTTGAGGCCATGTACCGTGCGGTGAACGAGATGAGCCTGACCGACCCGCGTACGCGGCTGCTGCGCCGGCTGCTGTTTTCCAACGCGGTGCGCGTGGAATTCGACAAAACCGGCCGGGTGCTCATCCCGCCGTTCCTGCGCGATGCGGCCAATCTGCGCGAGACGGTGATGGTGATCGGGGTGGGCGACAGCATCGAAATCTGGTCTCAGGAAGCCTGGGCCGCGCAGGAAGCTCAGATTCAGGATCCGGATTTCAAAATGGATGGTTTCGCGGCCCTGAATTTGCCGGTGCACTAGCCATGACGAATCCAGCGGAAGAGAACGCCCCGCACGACCCTGTACTTTACCATGAAATTATACTCGCTTTACGCCCAAAAAGCCCAGGGCGGTATGTAGATGCCACCCTGGGGGCCGGAGGTCATGCGGGGGGGATCCTGGAGGCAAGCAGCCCAGACGGGTGCTTGTTGGGAATGGACCTGGATCCCCAGGCGCTGGCCATCGCTCGCCAGCGCCTGGCGCGTTATGGCAGCCGCTTCAGCGCGGTGCAGCGTTCCTACGTACACCTGCGCGAGGCTCTGGCAGAACTGGGGTGGCAGGGCGTGGACGGCATCGTGGTGGATCTGGGGGTGTCTTCCATGCAGATTGACACCCCGCAGCGCGGGTTTTCCTTCCAAAGCGACGGGCCGCTGGACATGCGCTTTGGGCCGGAGCAGCCCCGCAGCGCCGCGCAAATCGTCAACCAGTGGGCTGAGGCCGACCTGGCCGACATCTTGTGGCGGTACGGCGAGGAACGCAGCGCACGGCGGATTGCGCGCCTGATGGTGCAGCAGCGCCCGTTTGAAACCACCCGCCAACTGGCTGAGGCCATTGCGCGGGGCAGCGGCGGCCCGCGCGGGAAAATTCACCCGGCCACGCGCACCTTTCAGGCGCTGCGGATTGCGGTGAACGATGAACTGCGGGCGGTGGAAGAGCTGCTGCCGCAGGCGGTGGAGGCCCTGAACCCAGGGGGCAGACTGGCGGTGATCTCGTTTCACTCGTTGGAAGACCGCATTGTGAAACAGTATTTCCACCGCGAAAGCCGTGATTGTGTGTGCCCGCCGGAACGCCTGATTTGCACCTGCGGCCACCGGGCGGTGATTGATGAAATTAGCCGCCGTCCATTGACGGCGGGAGAAGCGGAAATTCAAAGAAATAGTCGCGCGCGCAGCGCCAAACTTCGTGTGGTAGAAAAACGGTAGCTGGCACGAGATTTGCATGACTTCTGTATCGCAGATCTAAAGGATGGAAACGAAGTATGCAAACGACACAACGCCTCATCCAGGCTTATCGGCAGACCCCCTGGCGCGTCCAAATTCAATGGATCGTGGGGGTCTTGATCGCGTTAATCGGGGTGATGCTGGTGATGGGTCTGTACCTGAACATTGGCGCGCAAACCGCTCAGGCGGGGGTGATGATCCAGCGCATGGGATTCAAGCGCGACGAATTGCAGCTTTCGATCGCCAGCAAAAACGCTAAACTGGCGGAGGTCTATTCCAGCGAAGCCGTGCGCGACCGTTCTGCTGAGATGGGTTTTGAGCCCGCCAATTTGGACAGCGCGCTGTATGTGGTGGTTCCCGAATACCCCGGCCGCGAGATGCGCGCCCTGCGCGTGAACGCCTCGCAAACGCCGCTGCTGGAGATGCCGATGATTAAGCCGGCATACACACAGTCTTTGTGGGAGTGGTCTTTGGATCAGCTGTCTGAGTGGAGCGTGAAGGTGGAGAAGCAGCCATGAAATCTCTCTTTTCTTCCCGCATGAATCTGGTTGGCCTGTTGATGAGCCTGGGTTTCGGGCTGATTGTGTTTCAGATGGTGCGTATTCAGACGGTGGACGCGGGCAAGCAACTGCAGGAACGCGGCCAGCAGTACCTGGAAGTCAGCGAAAAGCTGCGGCCTCCGCGCGGCAACATCTACGACCGCGAGGGGATTTTGCTGGCGGGCAACAAAGAGATGTACGAAATCGGGCTGGATTTTAACTTTGTCACCGACCCCGAAACCATTGCCCGCGAGCTTTCTACCCTGCTGGAGATGGACCGCAACAAGCTGGAACAACTTGCTAAGATGCGTGAGGAAGACCCCAAAAAGCAGTATGTGACGGTGAAACGCTTTGTTTCGCCGGAAACACTGCAAAAGGTGCAGGAGACCAAGAAGCGCATCAACGACGCATCTGAAAGCACCAAGCCCAAGCGGGGTGAGGTGCTGCCGAGCATGCGCGGGGTGGTTTGGAAGCCCATGATCATGCGCACCTACCCAGAGAACAGCATTGCCTCCAACGTGCTGGGGTTTTACACGTTTCTGGACCCGGATGATCCTCACGGCTTTTACGGGGTGGAACAGCAGTACGACACCCTGCTGGCCGGGCCGGAGATGAACGTGAGCTACCGCGTGAATCCCGCCGAGCTGCAGCAAATGCCGGACCTGCCCCAAAGCACCAGCCTGGTGCTGACCATTGACCTGCAAATTCAGGCCATGCTGGAACGCAAAGCGCAGGAGGCCCTGGACGCCAACGGGGCGAAATCGGTGAGCATTTTGGTGATGGACCCCAAGACCGGCGAGATTTTGGGCATGGCCTCGACCCCTGGCCTGAACCTGAACGAATACTGGAAGATGTGGAAGGTGAAAGACGAAGCGGCGAAGGACGATAAGAAGAAAGAAAAAGCCGCTGACGACAGCACCCCCGCCTACTACTTCAACCGCGCCATCGGCCAGACTTACGAACCCGGCTCCGTCTTCAAGGTGCTGACCATGGCCGCGGCGTTGGATTCGGGTATGGTGGCCCCGGACACCACTTTCTACGATACGGGCCGGCTGGATTACGCGGGCGGCTTTGTCACCAACTGGGACGGCGGCGCCTGGGGCGAGCAGACCATGCAGGGCTGTATGGCCCACTCGCTGAACGTGTGTTTGGCTTCGCTGGCTATTGATCTGGGCGATAAGCAGTATTACGAGTATATGAGCGCCTTTGGCATTGGCCGGCCCACCCAGGTGGACCTGGCGGGCGAGCAAAGCCCCACCATGCGCCTGCCGGGGGATGAGGGTTATACGATTGGGACTTTGGCCAACAACGCCTTTGGTCAGGGCGTTTTGGTCACGCCCATGCAGATCGCTTCGGCCATCTCGGCGGTGGCCAACAAGGGTAAGATCATGGCCCCGCATGTGGTGAAGGCCACCATTGACGGCGAGGGGCGGGTGCGTGAACTGTCGCCCATGATCGTTTCGCGCCCGATCAAGTCCAAAACCGCCCGCGAACTGACCGAGATGCTGGCCGAATCGGTGGAGACCGAAACCACCGGCGCCAAGGTGGAAGGTTACCGCTTCGCGGGGAAAACCGGCACGGCGGAAATTGCGGTGCCGGGGCTGGGGTATGTCAGCCAGTTGACCAACGCCTCTTTTGTGGGCTGGGGCCCGGCGGACGACCCGCAGGTTTTGGTGTATGTGTGGATTGAAGAGCCGACCTCAGAAATTTGGGGTTCTGTGGTGGCAGCCCCGGTGTTCCGCGAGGTGACCACCGAATTAATGAAACTGATGCGCATTCCTCCCGACGACATTCGCCTGGGGTTGACGCAAAAGTGAGGTAGAGGAAACGTGCTTACACTGGCAGACGTGCTGCAGGCCCTGACGGGCATTCGACCGAACGGCGCGGCCTCATTGGTGATCAGTGAGGCTACGATTGATTCACGCCAGGTGATTCCCGCTTCGATGTTTGTGGCTCTGCCAGGCGAACGGGTGGACGGGCATGATTACATCGGGGACGCTTTTCGGCGCGGGGCACACCTGGCGTTGGTGGGGCGCGACCTTTCCGCCCAGTTCACCTGCGTGGATCTGCGCGGCGGCCAGCTGCCCGCGGAGTTCAGCGTTCCGCAAGGCCCCTTCTGCCTGTGGGTAGATGATCCCCTGACCGCCTTACAGCAGACGGCACGGTTTTGGCGGCGGCAGCTGAACCTGCGCGTGATCGGCATCACCGGCAGCGTGGGCAAATCCACCACCAAAGAGCTGATCAGCGAAGTGCTCAGCCGCCGCTACCGCACCCTGAAAAGCCCGGGCAATTTGAACAACGAAATTGGCCTGCCGTTGAGCATCCTGCGGCTGGGCCCGGGGCACGAACGGGCGGTTTTGGAAATGGGTTTCTTTGTGCCTGGGGAAATTTCTTTCCTGTGCGATATCGCCCTGCCTCAGGTGGGCGTGGTGACCAATATCGGCACGGTGCATGCCGAGCGCGCCGGTTCGCAGGAGGTGATTGCCCAGGGCAAGAGCGAGCTGGTGCAGGCGCTTCCGGCAGGGCCGGAGGGCGTGGCCATTTTGAACTACGACGACCCGTGGGTGCGGCCGATGGCGGCCAAGACCCAGGCACGGGTGTTCTATTACGGCATGGATCCCGAAGCGGATTTGTGGGCCGACCGTGTGGAAGGGCTGGGGCTGGAGGGCATCCGCTTCCGCTTGAACTACCGCCAGGAAGCCCTGCATCTGCGCGTGCCGCTCATCGGCCGCCATTCGGTGCACACGGCGCTGCGCGCGGCGGCGGTGGGGCTGGTGGAAGGCCTGTCCTGGGCGGAGATCGTCTCTGGGATGCAGCACGGCCACACCCAGCTGCGGCTGGTGGCGGTGCACAGCCCGCAGGGCGCGTTGATTTTGGACGATACCTACAACGCCTCGCCGGAATCGACCCTGGCGGCTTTGAACCTGCTCAGCGAAATTGACGGGCGCAAGGTGGCGGTGCTGGGTGAAATGTTGGAACTGGGGCAGTACGAACGGCAGGGACACGAGATGGTGGGTGTGCGCGTGGCTGAGGTGTGCAGCGAGCTGGTGACTTTGGGCCAGCGCGGCTGCATCATTGCCGATGCGGCGCGGCGCGCGGGGATGAACCCCAAGCACATCACCTGCTTTGATGAGATCGAAGCGGTGACGGATTACCTCAAGACTCACCTGCACGAAGGCGATGTGGTTTTGATCAAAGGCTCCCACGGCCTGCGCATGGACCGGATCGTTTCTGGATTGGAGCCGAAGCGATGAAAGAGACTTCTCTGGCGCTGGCTTTGAGTACGCTGGGCTTCATGATGGCCGTGATTTGGGGCGGGCCGCTGGTGCGTTTGCTGCGCTACCTCAAGATCGGCAAATTGATCCGCGTGGAAGGCCCCGGACGGCACTTCACCAAGATGGGCACCCCCACCATGGGTGGGGTGATGATCATCCTGCCGGTGACGCTGGTGACCCTGCTGATGAACGGGGCTACCGTGTTGGGTGTGGACGTTTTGGGCCGTTCGGTGCTGCTGCCGCTGGTGGTGATGATCTCCTTCAGTATTTTGGGCGGCATTGACGATTGGGAAGGGATTCGCGGGCCGCGCCGCGGGCTGGGGATGCGCGCGCGGACGAAATTCCTCTTCCAGGTGCTGCTGGCGGTGGGCACGGCCCTGGTTCTGAAATACATGCTGGGCGTGCCGGAGGTGTTTTGGCCCGCCTATGAAGACCCCATCCCGCTGGGGGTGTGGTATGTGCCGGTGGCGGCCTTCATCATTGTGGGCTGCTCCAACGCGGTCAACTTCACCGATGGGTTAGACGGCCTGGCGGGGCTGATTTCGGCCACGGCTTTCGCCGCCTACGGGGCCATCGCCCTGATGCAGGGACAGGTGTTCTTGGGCCGCTTCTGCTTCACCCTGGTGGGCGCCATCTTCGGCTTCTTGTGGTTCAACGTTCACCCGGCCGAGCTGTTTATGGGCGACACCGGTTCGCTGGCACTGGGTGCGGTGTTGGGCGTGGTGGCGCTGATGACCGGCCAGTGGCTGCTCATCCCGGTGATCGCCATCATTCCGGTGAGCGAGGTTCTCAGCGTGGTGATCCAGATCGTCTATTTCCGGCTCACCAAAGGCAAGCGGTTTTTCAAGATGGCACCCATTCACCACCATTTTGAGCTGATGGGTTGGAGCGAAACCCAGGTGGTGCAGCGCTTTTGGCTGGTGGGGCTGCTGTTTGCGATGTTAGGCATTGCGATTGCGCTGGTGTGATGATGACCAATGATTGGATGAACCGCCGAATTCTCATTATCGGAGCCGCCCGTCAGGGCCTGGCCCTGGGACGCTACCTGGACCGCATGGGCGCGCGCGTGACCCTCAACGATCAGCGCAGCGAGGCGCAGATGCTGGCTTCGATGGAAGGCATGGCCGATACGGGCGTGCGCTGGGCGTTGGGCGGTCATCCTTTGGAACTGCTGGATCAGACGGATCTGGTGTGCCTTTCCGGTGGGGTTCCGCTGGATCTGCCCATTGTGGTCGAGGCGCAGCGGCGCGGCATCCCGCTGAGCAACGATTCGCAGATCTTCATGGACGCCGTGCCCTGCCGCGTGGTGGGCATCACCGGCTCGGCGGGCAAGACCACCACCACCACCCTGGTGGCGCGCATGGCGCAGGCCGCTGTGCGTGAACCGCAGCATGCCTGGGTGGGCGGCAACATCGGCCAGCCGCTGATTGATCTGGTGGATCAGATGAAGCCGGAGGATGTGGTCATTTTGGAGCTGTCCAGCTTCCAATTGGAGCAGATGACGCGTTCCCCGCAGGTGGGGGCAGTTTTGAACATCACCCCCAACCATCTGGACCGCCACGGCACGTTGGAAGCCTACGCCGCGGCCAAGGGGCGCATTCTGGCTTTCCAGAAGCCGGAAGATATCGCCATCTTGGGGCGCGAAGACCCCGGGGCCTGGGCTTTGGCCGGGCAGGTGCGCGGCAAGCTGGTGAGCTTTGGTTTTGAGCGCCTGGCGCCGGATCAAACCGGCACATTTGAACGCGATGGGCGCATCTGGCTGCAGGCCAACGGCAAAGCTGTGGAGCTGATGCCGGTGGACTTGATCCGCCTGCGCGGCATGCACAACCGCATGAATGTGCTGGCGGCCTGTGCCATCGCCTATGCGGCGGGTTTTCCGGTGGAGGCCATGATCGCCGGGGTGAGCGGCTTTGCGGGGGTGGCGCACCGTTTGGAATTTGTGCGCATGGTCAACGGGGCTGCCTGGTACAACGATTCGATCGCCACCGCGCCGGAACGCACGGCAGCGGCGGTGCGCGCCTTCAGCGAGCCGCTGGTGCTGCTGTTGGGCGGGCGCGACAAGAAACTGCCCTGGGAAGGCCTGGCGGCGCTGATCCACGAGCGTGTGGATCATGTGGTCGTGTTTGGCGAGGCCGCCCCCAAGATTTTGGCTGCCCTGGGCGAAACCCAGCCCGGTCAGCGCCCCTACACGTTGGAACAGTGCCCTGGTTTGCAGGAAGCTGTGCAGGCGGCGGCGCGGGTGGCCTCGGCGGGCGATGTGGTGCTGCTTTCGCCGGGTGGAACCAGCTTTGATCAATTCCGCGACTTTGAAGAGCGCGGAGAGGAGTTCCGAAAATGGGTCAATCAACTTTCGTAAGGCCCGCGGCGGTTTCGGCGCGCAGAAACTTACGGCTGGCGGTGGACGTTCCTCTGCTGTTGGCGGTGATTGCCCTGGCGTTAATTGGCCTGATGGCGATTTATTCGGCCAGTTGGAAAGCCGGCATGGCCCAGGAGAACGGCTCCACCACCTACTTTTTGGTGCGGCAGGCCGTCTTCGTGGTGCTGGGCCTGGCCGTCATGGGCGCGGCTTATTTCCTGGATTACCGCTGGCTTAAACGCTTTGTGGTGCCGATGATGGCTGTGACCCTGGTGGCCCTGGCGGTGGTGATCACCATCGCCAAAATCAAGGGAGAGGTCAACGGGCGTTCACTGGTGGAAGGCTCGGTTCAGCCCTCGGAGTTGGCCAAGCTGATGACGGTTCTCTATTTGTCGGTATGGATGAACTCGCGCAAGGACTCGATCAACAGCATCAGCGCCGGTCTGCTGCCCATGTTGGGCATTATGGGGCTGATGGCCGGGTTGATCATGATCCAGCCGGATATGAGCGTGGCCTTCACCATCCTGATCATGGGCGGGATCATGCTGTTCTTAGCGGGCGGCAACTTCCGCATCATCACCACTTTTCTATTTATGGTCTCAACTGTGGGCCTGGTGGTGGTGCGGCTGTATTCCACCGGCAGCAACCGCATGGGTTCGTACATTGAGGGCTTGAAGGACTTGCTCAACGCTTCGAACCACGTGCAGCGCGCATTGGAGGCGGTGGCGCGGGGTGGGGTGTTTGGGGTGGGGCTGGGCAACAGTCTGACCAAAAACACCGGCCTGCCTTTCGGTTGGACGGACAGCGTTTTTGCGGTGCTGGTGGAAGAGGCCGGTCTGATCGGCGGCCTGGTGGTGATTGCGCTCTACGGGCTGATCTTGTGGCGCGGGCTGCGCATTGCGGAACGCACGCCGGATTTCTTGGGCAAGCTCCTGGCCAGCGGGGTGACGCTGTGGATCACCCTGGAGGCGCTGCTGAACATCGCAGTGCTGTTTGGGCTGCTGCCCTTCACGGGGAACGCGCTGCCGTTCCTCAGTTACGGCGGCTCATCTTTGATCACGATTTTCGCGGGTATTGGCCTGCTGTTAAATGTCAACCGGATCGGCATGCAGGATTCCGGAACGAGTGGAGGGAAGACCTTTGGCGCGGTTGTTGATTTGCGCTGGCGGGACGGGCGGCGGCGTGTATCCCGCACTGTCCGTGCTGCAAGCCCTCGCGGATAAGTTCGAGTCCGTCTTGTGGGTGGGCGGTCAGGGCGGCATGGAAGCCGACCTGGTGGAACGCGCCGGTGTGCCGTTCCGCGCCATTCCGGCGGCGGGGGTGCACGGCGTGGGTCTGCGCGCGCTGCCTGGGAACCTGTGGAAGCTGATCCAGGGCGTGCTGGCGGCGGGCCGCGTGCTGCGCGAATTTCGTCCGGACGTGCTGCTGATGACCGGCGGGTACGTGGCCGCGCCGATGGCGGTGGCGGCCTGGCGCATCCCCACCGTGCTGTATGTGCCGGATATCGAGCCGGGGATGGCGCTGAAATTCCTGGCGCGCTTCGCCGACCATATTGCTCTGACGGCGGAACCTTCGCGGGCATTCTTCCCCCAGCGCAAGGCCATGACGGTGACGGGGTATCCCACGCGTCCCGAATTGGATGAGTGGGACCGGCGCGGCGGGCAGCGGCGCTTCGCCTTCAAGGCGGATGTGCCCGTGCTGTTGGTGGCGGGGGGCAGCAAGGGTGCGCGTTCTTTGAATCGTGCGGTGCTGGCCCATCTGCCCGAACTGCTTAAGCTCTGCCAGGTGGTGCATGTCAGCGGGCAGTTGGATTGGGAAGAGGTGGATCGGGCGGCGCAGGCCCTGCCGGAAGAGCTGACCTTTCGCTACCGGGCTTTCCCCTACCTGCACGACATGGGTGCGGCTTTGGCCAGCGCCGATCTGGCGGTGATGCGGGCGGGCGCATCCACCCTGGGCGAACTGCCCAAATTCGGTCTGCCCGCGGTGTTGGTGCCTTATCCTTACGCCTGGCGCTACCAAAAGGTCAACGCGGCCTTCTTGGAGGCTCAGGGGGCGGCGGTGATGGTGCGGGATGAGGAACTGGGCGCGCAGCTTTTGGAGAAGGTTTCGGGCTTGCTGCAAGACCCATCCCGGCTGGACGCAATGCGCGCGGCCATGCGTTCTTTGGCCCAACCCGGCGCGGCGGAACGGATTGCCGCCCTGGTGTTGGCGCAGGCCAAAGGCGAAGATGCGAAAGCGGGAGGCCCCGCATGATTGGCTTGAATGTGCTCTTTTGGATTTTTGTGGCGCTGTTCGCGGTGATCGGCATGACTCGCGGCTGGGCCAAGGAGCTGCTGGTCAGCTTTGCGGTCATCCTGGCCATGTTCATCATCACCGTGTTGGAGCGGTTTGTGCCCTTCATGCGCGATAATGTGGTCTTTGCCGGTGGGGCGACCCTCTTTTGGGTGCGGTTTCTGCTGATGCTGGCGATGGTGTTTTTCGGCTATCAAGGCCCCAATATCCCCAAGCTGGCCAGCACCAACCGCTTTGCTCGTGAACGGCTGCAAGATTCGCTGCTGGGCTTCTTTTTGGGCGCGCTGAACGGCTACCTGGTGTTTGGCTCGATCTGGTATTACCTGGATGACGCCGGATATCCCTTTAGCTTTATCATCGCACCTATGTCAGGCCCGATTGCAGAGGCGACCGCGCGCATGATGCCGCTGATGCCGCCGTATTGGTTGGGCACCCCGGCGATTTATTTCGCTGTGGCGATTGCCTTCGCGTTTGTTCTGGTGGTGTTTATCTGATGACACACGTGCACTTGATTGGGATGGGTGGGAGCGGCCTTTCGGCGATTGCGCGCTTGCTTTTGGAGCGCGGATACGTCGTGAGCGGCTCAGACCAGCAGGCTTCGGCGGCGACCGAAGAGCTGTCCCGTTTGGGTGCGCGCGTAGAGGTGGGCCACCGCGCCGAGAACATTCAGGGCGCAGACCTGGTGGTGCGCTCCAGCGCCGTGGCGGATGAGAACCCTGAGGTGCAGGCGGCGCAGGCGGCGGGTATCCCCGTGCTGAAGCGCTCCGATTTCCTGGGCGGCCTGATGGCTGAGAACGTGACCGTGGCTGTGGCGGGGACGCACGGCAAAAGCACCACCACTGCCATGATCGCCTGGATGCTGACCGCGCTGGGGCAGGAACCCTCGTACATCATCGGCGGGGTGGCCAAGAACCTGGGCAGCAACGCTCACGCGGGCCAGGGGCCGGTGTTTGTGATCGAGGCGGATGAATATGACCGCATGTTCCTGGGGCTGAACCCGGATGTGGCCGTGGTGACGCATGTTGAACATGATCACCCCGACTGCTTCCCCACACCGGCGGATTACTACCAGGCGTTTGGCGAGTTTGTGGGCCGGCTGCGCGCGGGGGGGCTGCTGTTGGCCTGCGCCGACCAGCAGGGCGCGGTGGGTCTGGTGGAAGCTGCGCCGCCCGCCTGCACGGCCCTGACCTACGGCCTGAAGCCGGGGGCGAATTACCGAGCGCACATCACCGGCAGCCGCCCTGGCCTGGGGCTCAGTTTCCGCGCGGCGCTGCTGCTGGAATCGGGAGCCGAAGCTCCGCTGGCCGAGGTGCATTTGCAGGTTCCCGGCGAACACAACGTGCGCAACGCCCTGGCAGCTTTGGCCGTGGCGCACCATTTGGGGCTGGATGTGAACGCGGCGGCCCAGGCCCTGGGCCAGTTCAGCGGCACCGGACGGCGCTTTGACGTGCTGGGTGAAGCGGGGGGTGTGGTGGTGGTGGATGATTACGCCCACCATCCCACCGAAATCCGCACCACCCTGGCGGGGGCGCGCAGCCGTTACGCGGGGCGGCGAATTTGGGCGGTGTGGCAGCCGCACACCTATTCGCGCACGCAGCTGCTGCTGGATGAGTTCGCGCAGTCCTTTGCGGACGCGGACCGCGTGATTGTGACCGAGATTTACGCCGCGCGGGAAAAGCCGCAGGATTTTTCCTCGGCGGCGGTGGTGACGAAGATGAGCGGGGTGCAGGCGCAGTATGTACGGCATCTGCATGAGGCCGCTGCGCTGCTGCTGGCTGAGGCGGCCCCCGGGGACGTGATTTTGGTGCTTTCGGCGGGGGACGCCACCCAGGTGAGCGCGCAGGTGCTGGCGGGTCTGCGAACACGAGGAGGGGAGCATGCGTGAGGCTGAGAAACGCAAGTACGAGCTGGATGTTCCGGCGGTGAATGGGCTGGTTTTGACCCCCCGCCCGCCGCGGGATAAGAGCGGGGCTGAGGGTGAGGCGAAAGCCGCCCAGGCGCCCGAAAACGCGCAGAAAGAGCAGGTGGTCAACCGCCTGATTGATTTTTTCAAGGGTTTCTAGGAGCCGGATGAGCCCGAAGAGCCGTTCCACCCTACCGATCAACGCCCTGCGCAGCGCCTTTGGCACGCGGCTGCAGGAGAACGTGCGCCTTTCCAATTACACCACCGGCCGTATGGGCGGGGCGGTGGATGGAATGGTGATCGCGCAGACCTGGCAGGAACTGGAAGCGGCGGTACGGCAGCTTTGGGATCTGGACGTGCCTTTTGTGATTTTGGGCAGCGGCAGCAACGTGCTGGTGGCCGACAGCGGGCTGCGCGGGGTGGTGGTTTTGAACCGCGGGCACAACGTCAAGATCCAGGCGCACGATGCCCAGCCCAGTGTGTGGGCCGAATCGGGCGCCAACCTGGGGCGCATTGCCCGCCAGGCGGCGCTGCGCGGGCTGAGCGGGCTGGAATGGGCCGCCAACATCCCCGGCAGCCTGGGTGGGGCGGTGTACGGCAACGCTGGGGCGCACGGCGGCGACATGGCCGGCAGCCTGATGCTGGCCGAAATCTTGCACCGCACAGAGGGGCGGCAGGTGTGGAACGCGGAGCAGATGGGATACAGCTACCGCAGCAGCGCGCTGAAGCGCACCCCCAGCCCGGTGGTCATTTTGACCGCCACGCTGCGCCTGAGCTACAGCACCCCGCAGGCGGTGCAGGAGACCATGGAGCAGTTTAACGAACGGCGTAAGGCCACCCAGCCGCCGGGGGCGAGCATGGGATCCATGTTCAAGAACCCGCCCGGTGATTACGCGGGGCGGCTGATTGAGGCGGCAGGGCTGAAAGGGGCACGCGTGGGGGGTGCGCAGATCAGCCCGGTGCACGCCAATTTCTTTGTCAACGATGAGGGCGCCAAAGCAGCGGATGTGATGGCTCTCATCCGTACGGCTCAGAAGGCCGTGTTGGAGCGCTTTGGGATCAGCCTGGAATTGGAAATTGAACTGCTGGGTAATTTTGAGGAGGCCGCGGCTTAGGCGGCATTAAGGATGACGATGACAACGCAGAAGATTCACATCGCGGTGCTGTTCGGGGGCTGTTCAGGGGAACATGAAGTTTCCCTGATGTCCGCGCGTTCCATTTTGAATGCGCTGAACCCGGATACCTATGCGGTGACGCCGGTGGGCATTACCCGCGACGGGCGCTGGTGGATGGGCGAGAACGTGCTGGAAAAGCTGGCCCAGGAGTCGCTGGACGGCCTGACGGCGGTGACGATGCTGCCGGAGCCGGGGAACCATGTCCTCTACGCGCTGGAAGAAGGTCCGTCGGGGCGCGCGCTGCGGCCGGTGACGCCGGTGGATGTGATCTTCCCGGTTTTGCACGGTACATTTGGCGAGGACGGCACGCTGCAGGGCTTGTTTGAGATCCTCGGCATCGCCTATGTGGGCGCGGGCGTTTTGGGCTCGGCGGTGGGCATGGATAAGGCCCTGTTTAAGGATGTGATGCGCGCTTACCGGCTGCCGGTGCTGGATTCGATGCTGGTGAACCGGCATGAGATCGAAACGCGGCTGGATGAAATTCTGCTGAAGGCCGAGAGCCTGAGCAATTACCCGTTCTTCACCAAACCGGCCAATTTGGGCTCGTCGGTGGGCATTTGCAAATGCCGCAGCCGCGAAGAGCTGTACCAGGGGCTGGTGGAGGCGGCGCGTTTTGACCGGCGGGTGATGATTGAACGCGGGATCGAGGCGCGCGAGCTGGAAGTGAGCGTTTTGGGCAACACGGATGTGCGCGTTTCGGGCGTGGGCGAAATCTTCCCCGCGGAAGAGTTCTACACCTACGCGGCCAAGTATCTGGATCGGGGCACGCGCCTGGCGGTTCCCGCCGATTTGGAAGAGGGCGCGGCGCGCCGCATTCAGGAGCTGGCCCGGCGGGCTTACCTGGCCGTGGATGCGGCCGGCATGGCGCGCGTGGACTTTTTGATGGAAAAGACCTCTGGGAAGGTGTACATCAGCGAGATCAACACCATCCCCGGGTTTACAGCGGTGAGCATGTATCCGAAATTGTGGGAGGCCAGCGGGCTTTCGTACACGGCGCTGGTGGATGAGCTGATCCGTCTGGCCCTGGAACGGCAGGCGGAACGCCGTGCGACCGAACACACCTACAGGAGTGCAGCATGAACACGCCACGGAGTGATCGCGGAAAAACCCGGGCAGAACTGGCGCGCGAACGGCGCAGCCGGGAAAGCCAACAGCACAGCCAACAGGCAGCCACCCGCGTGCGCTACACGGCGGTGACGCCGCCGCTGACCATGCGGGGGGGCATGGGCACGCCGGTGATTCAACGCACCCGCAGTCAGGTGCGGCGGCAGGTGAACGTCCGCCTGGGTTCGCCGGGGGCGGAGATGCAGCTGCCTTCCCTGCCGGCCATTCGCCCGGGGTGGCGCTTGGTGAGCGGGCTGCTGGTGGTGCTGTGCTGCGCGGCTGTGATCATGGGCTTCACGGCTCCCACGTTCCAGGTGGGTGTTCCGGAGGTGGCCGGGCTGACGCGCATCAGCGCGGATGATTTGAGCGAGACGCTGCGGCTGGAAAACACCCCGGTGTTTTTGGTGCAGCCGGCTCAGGTGCAGGCCAAGGTGGCGCGGGCTTACCCGGAATTGAAGGACATCTCCGTTAAGGTGATCCTGCCCAACCGGGTGATCGTCAGCGCAGTGGAACGCCAGCCGATTTTGGCCTGGGAGTATGACACCAATCTGATCTGGGTGGATGCGGAAGGCATGATCTTTCCGGCGCGCGGCGAACCGGCCGCTCCGCTGCTGACCATCCTGGCCGACAGCGCCCCACCTCTGTATACGCCGGTGGATTCACTGGCGGCTCTGGTGGAAGACCCCACCCCCACCCCTGAGGAGCAGGCGGCCGAAAAACCCGCCAACAAGCCCAGGGTGCCCAAGCAGGTTTCGCCGGAGTTCCTGAAGGCTATTTTTGCTCTGTCTGAAAAATTGCCGCCGGAGACCAGCCTGACGTATAATAGCAGCAATGGTCTGGGGTGGAATGACCCTCTGGGCTGGAAAGTTTACGTCGGAGTCTCCCTTGAGGATTTTGACCTGAAACTGGCTTTGTATGAACGCATTGTGAAGGCACTTCAAGAGAAGGGCATCCAACCGGCCCTGGTGAGCGTGGCTTACCTGCACGCGCCGTTTTACAGGCTGGAGGAATGACGGCTATGGACGAACCTATTGTGGTGGGCATTGATATCGGCACGACCAAAGTCTGCACCCTGGTGGCGCGGGTAGAAGGCGAACGCGGGCTGCGCATTTTGGGCGTAGGGATCGAACCGTCTCAGGGCATTCGCAAGGGGACGATTGTGGATCTGGGGGCAGCCACGCAGTCCATCGCACGTTCGGTGGAAAAGGCGCAGCGCACATCCGGCCTGGAGATCACCTCGGCTTTGGTCAGCCTGGCCGGCTCGCACGTATCCTCGGTGAACAGCCGCGGGGTGGTGGGCGTTTCGGGGCGCATGATTGACCAGGACGACGTGGCCCGCGCCCTTGAAGCCGCCCAGGCGGTGGCTATTCCGCACAACCGCGAGATCATTCACGTGATCCAGCGCGGTTTCGTGGTGGACGGGCAGGACGGCATCCGCATGCCGGTGGGGATGCACGGTTTCCGGCTGGAGATGGAAGCCCACATCATCACCGCCGCGGCCACCACGGTGGAAAACCTGCGCCAGAGCGTGCAGGCGGCCGGGGTGGAGGCCACCCAATTTGTGCTGAACCCGCTGGCTTCGGCTGAGGTGGTGCTTTCGGAAACCGAACGGCAGATGGGCGCGGTGGTCTGCGATATCGGCGGGGGGACGACAGACCTGGCCATCTACATTGACGGGGATGTCTGGCACACCATGGTGATTGCGGTGGGGGGCAACCACGTGACTTCCGACATCGCCCACGGCCTGCGGCTGCCGATGGAGCAGGCTGAAGAGATCAAGAAACAATACGGGTATGCTCTGGAGCGCGAGGTAGCGGCGGACGACACCTTTACCATGCGCCCCTTTGGTGAAGAGCAGGCAGAAATTGTCAGCCGCAAGGACCTGGCGCACATCATTGAAGCCCGGGTGGAAGAGATCTTCGATCTGGTGCTGCAAGAGATCAAGCGCTCTGGGTACGACGGCATGCTTCCGGCGGGGATGGTTTTGACCGGCGGGATGAGCAATTTGCCGGGGATCCGCACCCTGGCCAGCGAAGTGCTGGGGCTGCCGGTGCGGATTGCCAAGCCGGATAACCTGGTGGGTCTGGTGGATCAACTGCATTCGCCAGCCTATTCCACCAGCGTGGGGCTGCTGTATTGGGCCTTGATGATGAGCGAGACCATGCCGGTTGCACCCCGCGGACGGCGGCCTCGTGGAGGAGGTAATGTCAATTGGGATATTATCAAAAATTTCTTGAAGCGTATGCTTCCGTAATTATCTCGAAAATGACTGCGGTTCATCATTAATGTGGAGGAGGAAACCATGGAACAGTTCGGTCAGAACCAAAACGAGTCGTTTGCCCGCATCAAGGTGGTCGGTGTGGGCGGTGGCGGCTGCAACGCCGTCAACCGGATGATTGACGAAGGTTTGCAAGGGATCGAGTTCATCACCGTGAACACGGATGGACAGGCCTTGCAGCTTTCCAAGGCGCAAACCCGGGTTCGCATTGGCGATAAGTCCACGCGCGGTTTGGGCGCGGGCGGCAACCCCGAGATGGGGGCCAAGGCGGCCGAAGAGTCAGCGGAAGCGCTGTATGAGGTGCTGCGCGGGAGCGATATGGTCTTTGTGACCGCGGGCCTGGGCGGCGGTACCGGCACGGGCGCGGCTCCCATTGTGGCTCAGATCGCCAAGGACGTGGGCGCGCTGACCATCGGCGTGGTGACGCGGCCCTTCACCTTCGAAGGCATGCGGCGGCAGAAATCGGCGGAAGGCGGCATTTCTCGCCTGAAAGAACACGCCGATACCCTCATCGTGATCCCCAACGATAAGCTGCTGCAAATCGTGGACAAGCGCGCCAGCCTGCAGGAGGCCTTTATGGTGGCCGACGACGTGCTGCGCCAGGGTATTCAGGGCATCTCCGAACTGATCACCGTCCCCGGCCTGATCAACCTGGACTTCGCGGACGTGCGCGCCATTATGAGCGAAGGCGGCGCGGCGCTGATGGCCGTGGGTACGGCCTCGGGCGAAGAGCGGGCGCGTGTGGCGGCCGAAGCGGCCATTTCCAGCCAGCTGCTGGACATCACCATTGACGGCGCGCGCGGCATCCTGTTCAACGTGACCGGCGGCAACAGCCTGACCCTCTTCGAGGTCAACCAGGCCGCGGCCATCATCAAGGAAACGGCTCACCCGGATGTGAACCTGATCTTTGGTGCCGTGATTGATCCCAACATGAATGATGAACTGCGCGTGACCGTGATCGCCACGGGTTTTGACCACAGCTCACCGATGCAGCCCGCCACGCTCGTGGACCGCGCCCGCGATCCGCAGACGGTGGCGGCAGCTCGCCCGGTGAGCCGGCCCGCGGAGACCCCGGCGCAAGGCCAGCGGCCTGCCCAACCTGGGCCGACCGAGTTTCAGGCGCGTGTTTTGAATACGGACGATTTGGACATTCCGGCGTTCCTGCGCAATCGGCAGCGCTAGACGAAATCCTAAGGGGGGTGTATTGCAGGGCGGGTCGGCAGCCTGCTCTGCAATTTCACCCTGGGTTCTGCCCAACGCCTCAACGCGTTGAGTTTCATTCAAACTGCCATTATCTCCCCCCTCCACACACTCTCCCCGCATAGGGGAGAGTGCCTTTAAGGCACCCAGAGGCGTTCAGGGCAGCGCAGGCGGGTTTTCGGGCGGGGAAGGGAGCAGACCCTGCTGACGAGCGAGGGCCTCGTAGGCGGCGTCACCTAAAAAGTAACGCAGTTCCTCTTCAAAGGTGGCCAGCAGGGGCAGGGGGGTGGGGGAGGGGCGCAGGCAGGAGCCGGGTTCGTCCAGCAGCAGCGCGGTGTCATCCAGGGTGATGCGCCCCTGGTCGTCCAGATCGAGGGGGTGAAGGATGCAGTAAAAGGGTTTCCAGGCCCAGGGGTGCAGACCGGCGCTGTG
>DAIOUB010000031.1:0-20905 GCA_036751735.1 Levilinea sp.
GTCGTCGCCGCCCGCGGCCGGAGCCTGAGGCTGGGGCGCGGGGGCTTGGGGCTTGGGGGCCACCTGCCCGCCCGCGATCAGCGTTTGCAGCAGCTGCATGGCTCCCTGGGCATCCACCTTCTTGCCTTTGAACTGCGTGGCGGCCTGGTTCAGACCCTGGGCATACAAATGGCCTGAACTGCTGCGGGTGCTGGCCTCTAACTTTTTGGCGGCATACGCCATCGCCGTGCTGTCTGCGCTGCCGCTTTTTTCCTGCAGCGCCTCGGTGATGGTTTGAAAGGTCTGCACCATGTTGGTGCCGTGATCCTGATTGTACACATCCGCCTGGTTCAGCCCCTGCTGGTTTTGCGCCAGAGTTTGCGTCACCGTTTGGAAAAGGCTTACCAGATCAACGCCAGAATTTGTCATGCTCTTGTTTCTTTCCCGGCTTACTTCAGTTCTTCGGGGAGCGGCGGGATTTCGATTTCCAGCCCGACGCGGATATCATTGGGATGGTTGCCGATGATGCCCTTGTTGTGCTCGTAAATCAGCCGCCAGTAAGGCTCGGTGAACTTGCCGTAGTGCTTGAGGGCCAGGCTGGCATAGGTGTCTTCCTTGGTCCACACATGCTTAATCACCGCAGCGGCGGCGGCAGCGGCAGCGGCCTCAGCGGCAGCTTTTTCGGCTGCGGCCTTTTCCGCGGCGGCTTTCTGCTCGGCCAGGCGCTGCTGCTGCAGGAGCATGCCCTGGCGCGCGCGATCTTCTTCTGCCTTCTTAGCGGCATCCAAGGCAGCTTTCTTGGCAGCTTCGGCTTCGGCTTTGGCTTTGGCAGCCTCGGCCTGGGCTTTTTCCAACAGAGCCTTGGCTTCCGCCGCTTCGGCGGCGGCCTTCTCCGCGGCAGCCTTCTCGTCGCGGTTGGTCAGGGCGTCCACAGCCCGGTCGAAAATGTTCTTCTTTTTCTCTTCAGCCATTTCAGTCTCCTTGTACTCAGATAGGTGAACGTACTTGGCTTGATTATACAACCATTGTGACATTGTCACATGTAAATATGCCCTCAGATGTCTTTTTTACCTTAAATTTCCATTTCTGGCTGCTGCGCGCTCAACACCGCCCAGCGGGTTTGCCCGCCGCAGTAGGTCTGCACCCAGGCGGCCACCTGTTCGCAAATGGCGTGCACCTGTGCATCCGTCACCAGGGCCAGCGCGTCCACGTTGAATTCCACCGTTCGCGTTTCGGCCGTCACCAGGGTGTGTTTGGCCTGCCGCCAGGTCCAGCGCCGCGTCAGCACCGTATCATCCTCGGCAAAGATCACCTCACCCGCCGCGGGGTGTTCCAGCACATCCGTGCCGAAGGGCTCAAAGTTCTCGTCCCCGCGGGCCAGCCGCAGCGAAAGATCTCCGCGCGCCTCATCCAGGGCGTGCGCCCCAATGGGCAGCATGTAGCGAATGGACGCCAGCGTGCCGATATCCACCAGGGCAGAAATCAGCGGCAGGGCGTCGCCGCGCAGCACACGCCGCGCCAGGGCCTCAACCGACGGGCGAAACTCGCTGGGTTTCATGCCCGCGGCGCGGTAGGCCTCGCGCCAGGCCGCCACAGAGGGGTCTTCCAAGAGCGACTCCAGGCTCAGCCGCGCGCGCAGGGCTTCTTCCGCCGCGCGCAGCTCATCTGCCAGCCCCGCGGGGGCCGGGGGGTTGTGCACACCCAGCGCCGTCACCACCCCGCGCCGGTAGCCGGGGAAGCGCGCAAACACCTGGGGGTCAATGCGGTAATAACGATGGGTCATCTGCGAGCACCTCCTGCTGTTCGCTTCAGCGTTCCTGGGCCTGCAGGCGGGCCGCGTATTCACGCCCCGCCTGGAAGGCCGCCTGGTTCCCGGCAAAGATCACCGCGCGGGCGTTGACCTTGCGCAGGGCCTGCAGCCACAGCTCCGGCGGCAGCTGGTCGAAGGGCGGCAGCGTGCTGAGGATGCCCATCATGACCACGTTGGCAATCCGGCCGGTGGGGTCGCCCAAAGCCAGCGCCTGCCCCAAAACGTCCACCTCCCACACGTGGAAGCCCTTCAGGCTGGCCTGAATGGCCTCGCCGCTGGGGTATTGGTCTTCCTTCAGCCCCAGGGGGATGATCTGGGTGCTGGCCAGCAGCACCGTGCCGCCCGGCTTGAGCATCTCCAAAAAGCCGGGGCGCAGCACTTCGCTTTTCTCCATCGTAATCAGGCAGTCGGCCGTCCCCGGCAGCAGCACCGGGCTGGACACCTGACCGCAGCCAAAGGTGCTGATCACCGGCCCGCCCATCTGGGCCATGCCGTGGGTCTCACCCTTGATGATGTTTTTCTCGCCGTACCCCGCCAAAAAGGCCCATTGGGCCAGCACCGTGCCGAAGAACAGGTTGCCCTGCCCGCCCACGCCGCGAATGGCCAGGGCGATGCGCTCCGGCAGCAAAGCGCGGTCAAAGCTCACCGCGGGGACTTCGGGGGCCAGGCTGGGCTGAACGGCGGCCCGCTCGGCGGTCTCACGGCTGACCACATGCAGCACGTGCGTGGGGCACATCTGCACGCAGGCCGGGGTGTGCCCGCCGCAGCCGGTGCACAGGTTGTTGGCCGTGGGAATGCCGTCCGCGTTCAGTTCCAACCCCGGGCAGATCAGGCAGGCGTTGCACTGCTTACACACCGCCGGGTCCACCTCCACCCGCTGGGTGCTGGCCGGTGATTTCTGAATGCAGGCCCCGTCGCGCACCACAATGGTGGTGAAGACGCCCTGCTCGGCCTCGCTCAGCGCTGTGCGCAGGGCTTTGCGCAGGGTGTTCTTTTCGTAGGCCCCCGCCACCACCACCTTGGCCCCGTGGCCTTGCAGCGAGGCCACCAGATCAAAGCGCATGGGCTGGCCCGCCAGGTTGGTGGGCGAGGTGGGCGAAGGCTGCCCGCCGGTCATGCCGGCGTATTCGTTGTCCAAAATCACCTTCACACCGGGGATGTTGCGGTACACGGTGTTGCGGGTGGAATCCATGCCGGTGTGACATTCGGTGCCGTCCCCCAACACGCTGATCACCCGCCCGGCCTTTTCCGGCATGGAAGTGACATAGCCCAGCCGTTCGGCTTCGCTGGCCCCCATCGCCAGGCCCGTATCCAGCGCGTTCATGAAATACAGCAGGGTGTTGCAGCCGATATCGCCAAACACAGCGTCCACCAGCCCTTTTTTCTTCAGTAACGACACCTCCAGGGCGAACAGGCGGTAGGGGCAGCCCGCGCAGATCACCGGCGGGCGCATCACCGGCGCCGCCAGGGGCGCACCCCCCGCCTGGGGGGCGGCCTCGCCCAATTTTTGGGCGATCAGCGCCGGGGTCCATTCGGTCAGCGGGCTGTAGGGGGGCTTGCCTTCCACGCGGAAGCCCAGCCCCTCCACGGCTTCCTGCAGCCAGCGGTAGCCGTCTTCGATAATATAGATGGGCCCTTGAATGCTCTCGCAGAAGCGGCGGATCAGCCCCAGCGGCAGGGGGTTGGTGAAGGCCAGCGACAGAATGTCCACATCCAGGCCCAGAGACTGCACCACCTCGCGCACATACAGGTCGCTGATGCCGCAGGTGATGATGCCGCGCTTGCCGCTGCCTTTGTCCCAGCGGTTGAGCGGGCTGTTTTCCACCATCGCCTCCAGCGCGGGCATGCGTTCGGCCATGACCACATCGTAATTCTTGCGCGCCACCGCCGGAAGCACATTAAACGGGTGCAGATCCGCGGGCATATCCACCGGGTCGCGGTGCTGCGGCTCCATCAGGCGCACCAAACCCTCGCTGTGGCAAAGGTTGCCGTTGGGCAGGATCACCACCTGGGTTTTGTAGGCGCGGCCAATTTCCACAGCGATCGCGGCTGCCTCGTGCAGCTCCTGATGGCTGCGCGGCTCAAACACGGGCGTGAAGCAGCTTTTGAACAGGTAGCGCGGATCGAGGGTGTGCTGGGTGGACGAGGGGGTGAAATCACTGGCGATGTAATAGATCAGCGCGCCCCGTTCGCGCACAAACAGCGCCCCGCTGGTGAAGATGTCCCCTGCCTGGAACAGCCCGGGGATCTTCATGGTCACCACGCAGTCGCGCCCCGCCAGACTGTGGCCGTGGCCCACCCCGGCCGCCACCGCTTCATTCACCGACCAGCCCACGCGGATGCGGTCCTGCACCTGCGAAAGACCGCGGTCAATCACCTCCGAACTGGGCGTGCCGGGGTAGCCGTCTGCGCAGTGAATCCCGGCGCGCACGCACCCCGCCGCAAAGGCAATATTGCCCTGCAAAATCTCCACCTGCCCGCTGGGGGCATCGCACAGCTTTTCCATGGCATTCGACATGTCAACGGCTCTCCTGGCTCAAAGGTTTGGGTAAGAAGGCGGCGGCCTGCCCCGTGTTGGGCAGCACCGCGAAGGTATTTTCCACCACGCCGGGCAGATGGGCGTAGATCGAATGGCCGATCGCCCGTTCAAACTCGGCCTGAATTTCAAAATAGCGCTGCCAACGCGCCACCGAACACGGCCCCACCCCGTAGCGCAGGGCCACATCCACAATGCGTTTTTCGATCAGGCAAAAGCCGTCCGGCAGCGACAGCGCGTCACACAGTTGAATCAGATGGTCGTAGGCGTCGTAGGGCGTGCGCAGCAGATAGTCCTGCACAAATTGGGCTTCGACCTCGCTGGCATCCCACAGGCCCGCCGCGCATTTTAAGTCGGGGATGGGGTAGGAATGGGTCAGGCTGATGCGCGCCGCCGCGGGGTAGCCCAGACCCTCCAGGTAGCGGTAGCCGTCCAGGATATGGCGCATGGCGGTCACCCCTTCGCGCCGCCCGATGTCGTGCAGCAGGCCCAGCACATAGGCCGCCTCAGGGTCGAGCTGGGGGTGGTCAACGGCCAAAATGGCGGCCGCCTGGGCCGCGCAGCGCGAATGCGCCGCCCACGGGCCGGGGTTGCGCGCCTCGGCCTCCGCCAGCATTTGGTGGGCTGTTTCTCGGTCCGGCAGGTTCATGGCGTCCTCAAAGTTTCCGGCTTTATGCTTCCGTGCGGTAAGGGCCAAAGCGCGGCAGGCGCTGGGGCGGCACGCGCTCCAGGCGCTCGCTGCGCGGGCTGAGCAGGTAAAAGCCCCCGCGCCGGTGCAGCAGGGGGATGCGGCGGCGCTGCGCCGCAAAATGCGCGCGCATCTCTTCCGAAGCCGCCGCGTAGCTTTCATATTCATCCGGCCACTGCGCCAGAATGACATCATAGGTGGAAACGAACTCGCGCCGGTAGGCCTCTGTGACGCTCTCCAAATGGCTGATGACCCAGCACAGCGGTTCAAAATCCCATTCGTACACCAACCCCAAAAAGCGGTCGTCGGCGGTGATGTAAGGCAAAAAGGGGAACTGGCGGCAGCTGGAGGCGCGGTACGCGCGCTGGCAGTGCGCCGGGCCCAGGCAGGCCAGCAGCAGCATATGCTCTGGGGTGAGTTCGCGCAGCTCGGCCGGGTCGCTGGGGTCGCCCGTACATTCATCCCCGCGCCACTCGTGCCAAAGGTCGGTGCGGCCCTGCAAATAGTCCCATTCCTGGCGGTAGGCCACAGGAACGGCATGGCAGATATCACAGCAGAAGGGTTTGCCGTTGGGGTTATGCCGCGCACATTTTTCCCCGCAGTCAAAAGCCGTCACGGGCGCGTCAAAATGGTCGTAAAACTGGCGAATGTCCAGGCGCGGCGCAAAGGGGGCCATAGGCAGAAGTCCTGTGAATCATTGTAACCCGAATCCCCGCGGAAGGATGACACCTTTCGGCATGATCAAGGGCATATCCCGCCGGGTTAAAAACAGCGCGCCGCCCCAAGGGGCAGCGCGCCGCGGTTTGATCGGCACAGGCTCAGGATTCTTGAATGGTGATGCTCTCGATCACGTCGCCGGTGAAATCGGGGTTTTGTTCCGGGTCGCGGCGGGTGATGCCGTTGACCACGTCCATGCCGCTGGTGACCTGCCCGAAGATGGTGTAGCCGCCGTTAAGCTGCGGGGTGGGCTGGAAGGTGATGAAGAATTGGCTGCCGTTGGTGTCGCGCCCGGCGTTGGCCATAGCCACCACCCCGGCCTTGTCGAAGGTCAGGTCGGAATCTTCGTTGACGAACTCATAACCCGGCCCGCCGCCGCCCGTCCCCGTGGGGTCGCCGCCCTGGGCCATAAAGCCCTCCAGCACGCGGTGGAAGGTGACGCCGTCGAAATACTTTTCGCGCGCCAGGAAGACAAAGCTGTTGACGGTGATGGGGGCCTTATCGGGGTAAAGTTCAATCACAAACTCGCCGCCCTTGGCCATTTTGACCGTAGCGGTGTAGCTTTTGGCCGGGTCAATCAGCATCGGCGGCTGCCCCGAATAGGTCTTGTCGCTCACCAGCAC
This sequence comes from Levilinea sp., assembly GCA_036751735.1. Lineage (GTDB taxonomy): Bacteria > Chloroflexota > Anaerolineae > Anaerolineales > Anaerolineaceae > Levilinea. The sequence goes on from DAIOUB010000031.1 coordinate 6,354, forward strand.
CGGCATTTCCCCCGTTTCAGCCGGGGCGGCTGCTTTCTTGGGCAGGGCGATCACCAACAGCACGACAATCAGCGCCACAACCAGAACAGCCACGGCCGCCAGCGGCCAGTTAAAGCGGCTGCGCGGGTTGACCTTGGCCTGGTGTTTGGCGGCGTACTTGCTGACGGGAGGGGGAGTCTTCTTTTTGCTCATCGGGGTTTCCTTGGGGTTGAGGGGATTGACGGGCTGAGGGGAGACGGGCGTTTTTTCCTGGCAGCCCCCTGGATGGATCCAGGCGCAGCCCTCAGCACGCTTTGATTATAGTCCGAGATGCCCGCGGCGTGCCAGTTTTTTACCCCGCCTCTTCCGCCCGCCCAATCTGCCCATTTCATAGTATATTTGCGGCATACTTTTTCTTGTAAGGGATCAGGCCGCATGGCGCTAATCAGTCTCCAAGAGGTCAGCCTGGGGTTTGGCGGGCCGCTGCTGCTGGACAACATCAATCTGCAAGTTGAGCGCGGTGAATGGGTGGGCGTGCTGGGCCGCAACGGCGCGGGCAAATCCACCCTGCTCAAGCTCATCCACGGCGACCTGCTGCCCGATTCCGGCTGGGTGGCCCGTCAGCAAAACCTGCGCACGGCCTATTTACCTCAGGAAGTACCTCAAGACCTGGCGGGCAGCGTGGCCGAGATCGCGGCCGCGGGCCTGGAACACCTGCCCCTGGCCGCCGGTGAGGAACCCTGGCAGCGCAAATTGCAGGTGGATCAGGTCATCGCCCGCATGGGGCTGGATCCCCAGGCCGATTTCGCCCAGCTTTCCGCCGGGCTCAAGCGCCGCGTGCTGCTGGCCCGCGGGCTGGTGCGCACGCCCGACCTGCTGCTCTTGGATGAACCCACCAACCACCTGGACCTGCCCACCATCGCCTGGATGGAAGAATTTTTGCAGCGCTGGGGCGGCACCCTGGTGTTCGTCACCCACGACCGCGCCTTCCTGCAAAAGCTGGCCACGCGCATTGTGGAGCTGGACCGCGGCCGCCTGTTGGATTGGAACTGCAATTACGCCACCTTCCTCCAGCGCAAAGAGGCCGTGCTGGCCGCCGAATCTGAGCAAAACGTGCTCTTCGATAAGAAGCTGGCCCAGGAAGAAGCCTGGATCCGCCAGGGGATTGAGGCCCGCCGCACCCGCAACGAGGGCCGCGTGCGCGCCCTGAAACGCCTGCGCGATCTGCGCGCCGAGCGCCGCGAACAGCCTTCGCGCGTGAACATGCAGATTCAGGAGGCGCGCCGCTCGGGGCGGCTGGTGATTGAGGCCGAGCACGTCACCTACGCCTACGAGCAGCGCCCCATCCTGAGTGATTTTTCCACCATCATCCAGCGCGGCGACAAGGTCGGCATCATCGGCCCCAACGGCTGCGGCAAAACCACCCTGCTGCGCATCCTGATGGGCGAGCTGCCCCCCCAGAGCGGGGAGGTGCGCCTGGGGTCGAATTTGCAGACGGCCTATTTTGACCAGTTGCGCTCACAGCTTGACGAAAGCCAATCCGTGCTGGAAAATGTTGGCCAGGGGCGCGACACGCTGACCATCAACGGCCGCCAGCGCAACCTGGTGGGCTATCTGGAAGATTTCCTGTTCACGCGCGAGCGCGTCCACGCCCCCATTCAGGCCCTGTCCGGCGGCGAGCGCAACCGCCTGCTGCTGGCGCGCCTGTTTGCCAGCCCCGCCAATCTGCTGGTCTTTGACGAACCCACCAACGACCTGGATTTAGACACCCTGGAACTGCTGGAAGATTTGCTGCTGGAATACACAGGCACCCTGCTGCTGGTCAGCCACGACCGCGCCTTCCTCAACAATCTGGTCACCAGCACCCTGGCCCTGGACGGGCAGGGGAACGTGACGGAGACCGTGGGCGGCTACGACGATTGGCTGCGCCGCGCCCAGGCGCCTCCCGCGGCGGCCAAAGATGCGCGCGAGAAAAGCGCCCGCCCCGCTGCCGAAAACGCCCCGCGCAAGCTGAGCTACAACCAGCAGCGCGCCCTGGAAGCCCAAAAACGCGAGCTGGCCGAGCTGCCCGACCGCATTGAAGCCCTGGAAGCCGAACAGCAGCGCCTGACGGCTGAAATGGGCTCCGCCCAGTTTTATCAGCAGGACGCCGAGCACATCGCCCAGGCCGCCGCCCGCCTGCGGGAATTAGAAGAAGAACTGGCGCAAGCCTATCAACGTTGGGAAGTGCTGGAACAAAACCCCGACCAGCCGGCTTAGCCCCGCGCCGCCGCCCGCCCCGCCAGGGCGCCGCTGCTGAAGGCGTACTGCAAATTAAACCCCCCGCACGGGCCGACCACATCCAGGGTCTCGCCGGTTAAATACAGACCGGGCAGCCGCCGCGCCTCCAACGTGGTGGGCTCCACCTCGCTCACCGCCACCCCGCCCGCCGACACCTGACAGTATTCAAAGCCGCGCACGCCCCGCACCCCCAGGCGCGTCTCACGCAGGCAGCCCACCAACCGCTGGATCTCAGCCTCTTTCAGTTGGTTCAGCATGGCCTGTTCCGGCAGCCCCGCCATGCGCAAATACACTGGCGCCAGCTTGGGCGGGAAAAAGGCCCCCAAAAGCAGCGCGGCCGGAAAGGGCTGTGTGCGCTGCGCCGTCAACAGCGCGGCGAATTCCTCGGCGTTAAAAGCCAGCAGATCCAACACCAGGGTCAGGCGCTGCCCCTCGTGCGCCGAAACCGCATGGCTCACATCCATCACCGCCGGGCCGTTGAAGCCCCATTCGGTCACAATCAAATTGCCGCGGCTCTGCGCCAGGGTGCGCCCGTCCTGCTCCAGGCGCGCACCCACATCCAGGCGCAGCCCTTGCAGACCGCGCAGCGCACCCAGCTCAGCCAAAACGGGGGCCAGAGCCGGTCGTTTGGGCGTGGTGCGCAGGCCCAGGCGGGTCAATTCAGCAAACAGCTCCCCGCGGCTGCCCAAGGTGGGGTAAGCCGCCCCGCCCGCCGCCACAATCACCCGTGAAAAACGCTCCTCACGCTGCTGGCCGTCCTGCACAACCCGCAGGCGAAAACCCTCCCCCGCGCGCTCCAGGCCGGTCACCTGTACCCCCAGGCACACCTCCACCCGCGCCTGGCGCAGAGCGTGTTCCAGGGCGCTCACCACGCTTTGCGCTGCGTTCGAACGGGGATAATACCAGCCGTCGTCAGTCTTATAGGTCGAAACGCCCACGGATTCCAGCAGGCGCAGCACATCCCCCACGCCAAATTGCGCCAGCAGGCTCGCCATCCACTGCGGGTCAGCGCAGGCGTAACGCTCGGCGCTGACCGCATCGTTGGTCAAGTTGCAGCGCCCGCTGCCCGTCACCAACAGCTTGCGGCCCAGGCGCTCGTTGCGCTCCCACAGGCACACCCGCGCTCCGGCCTGCGCCGCGGTGAGGGCGGCCACCAGCCCCGATGCGCCCCCACCGATGACCGCTACGCGCTGGATCATGCTTAAACTGCTTCCAGCTTGCCCAAACCGCGCAGCACCCGTTCAGGGGTCAGCGGGAATTCATCAAACCACACGCCGGTGGCTTCATACACCGCGTGGGTGACGGCCGGCGCCAGGCACATGTTCATCACCTCGCCCAGGCCGCGCGCCCCCCACGGCCCGCGCGGGTCGGGGATCTCCAGAATGATGGTCTTCATCTCTTTGGGGATATCCACCGAGGTGGGGATCAAATAGGTGGAGAGCGAGGGGGTCAGCACCTGGCCGTCCTTCTCGATGAAGTTTTCCAGGACGGCGTAACCCACCGACTGCACCAGCCCGCCCTGAATCTGGCCTTCCACCAGGCCGGGGTTGATGGCCTTGCCCACATCAATGGCGCAGATGATTTTTTCCACGTCCACCTGCCCGCTCTCCATATCCACGCTCACCTCCACCGCCTGGGTGGTGTAGGCGTAGGCCACGTTGGGGTCGCATTGGCCGGTCTGCGGGTCGGGGGCGGTGGTCTTGGGGGGGTAATAGGTGTGCAGCAGCTGCACCGGCCGCTCTTCTTCCTGCCACTTTTGCAGGGCGATCTCGGCCCCTTCTTTCAGAGCGTTGCCGATGAAGAAGGTCATGCGCGAGGCCGACACCGAACCTGAGTCCTTGGTCTCGGCGGTATCGCTGGAAACCAGCTCCACCTGATCCAGCTCCAGGCCCAGGGCCTCCGCCGCCATCTGGGTGATGACGGTCAGCGTGCCCATGCCCACTTCGCTGGCCCCGTGACGGATGCGCGCCTTTTCAATTTTGGAGCCGCCGTACAGCTCAATGCCCACCGTGCAGGATTCAGGATAGCCGTAGGAGAAGCCCACGTTCTTGTGCGCGCAGGCAATCCCCACCCCGCGCCGCTTGTGGGGCTGCTGCGGGTCGTCGCTGCCAAAGCCTTCGGGCCGCGCCCAGCCTGCGGCACTCTGCTGCCAGCCGGAGCCTTCCGCGCAGGCCTCGGTCACCTCGCGGATGCTGACCCCCGGCGGGTAGGGCGCGCCCGTGGTTTGCAGCGAGCCTTCGCGCGCCAGGTTGCGCATGCGCAGTTCCACCGGGTCCATGCCCAGCGCCTGGGCCAGTTTGTTCACCTGCTGTTCGGCGATGTACACCGCCTGCGGCCCGCCAAAGCCGCGGAAGGCCCCGCGCGGCACGTTGTTGGTGTAAATATCGTAGGCGTCCACTTTCACATTGGGAATTTCATACGGGCCCAAGGAGTTCAGCACGGCGTTGCTGGTGACGATGCTGGTGGTGAATTTATAGGCCCCGCCGTCGGCATACATGCGCACTTCCGCGGCCACAATTTTGCCCTCACGGGTGGCGCCCCAGCGGGTGTACACACGGAAGGGGTGGCGCTTGCAGTGCGCCAGGATGGACTCTTCGCGCGTCCACACGATCTTCACCGGCCGGTCGATGCCCATGCGGTGCAGCTTCAGCGCGCCCAGGCAGACCACAATCTGCACCGAGATGTCCTCGCGCCCGCCAAAGGCCCCGCCGGTCATGGGGTAAATCACGCGCACCTGCTCTTCGGGCAAACCCAGGGCGTGGGCGATCTGCTTGCGGTCTTTGGCCCCCCACTGCCCGGTGGTCACCACGGCCACGCGCCCGTCCTCGTCCATATAGGCCAACCCAGCCTCGGTTTGCAGATAGGCGTGTTCCTGGGCGGGGGTGTTGTACACGCTTTCCACAATCACATCCGCCTGCTGGAAACCGGCCTCCATATCGCCGTTGTAGAGAAAATGATGGCCAAACTGGTTGCTGCCCACATCCGGGTGCAGCACGGGGGCATCTGGCCGCAGGGCGTCTTCCATATCACACACCGCCGGAAGGTCCTCGTATTCCACCTCAATCAGCCCCAGGGCTTTCTGGGCAATGGCTTCGGTCTCGGCGATGACCGCCGCCACGCGGTCGCCCACATAGCGCACACGGTCAGCATAGGGCTTTTCGCACGGCCCCACCAACACAGGCTGGTCGTAGCTGTAATAGCCAAATTCGTTGGCGGGCACATCCCTGGAGGTCAGCACGGCCAAAACGCCCTCCAGGGCCTCGGCGCGGGCGGTATCCACCCGTTTGACCACCGCATGCGGCCGCCGCGCCAGCAGCACCTTCATAAAGGTCTGGTTGGGGCGGGTCATATCGGAAGCAAAAACAGCCTCACCTTTAACTTTCGAGCGCGCATCGACGCGAGGGACGGATTGACCAATATGTTTCATTTTTTCACCTGGGTCATTAAGGTTGCGGCGGCGGGGGATCTGCCAACCTGGGAAAACAGGACATACTTATTATATCTAATTTTAACGGCAAGGCGGCGCGCTGACGGATGCCAGCGCGCCGCGCAAAACTAAAATCTCTGGGGCAGCCTCAGCCTTTCAGGCGCTCCTGATACTGTTTGCGAAATTTGGCCACTTTGGGCGCGATCACCATGCGGCAGTAACCCTGATACGGGTTGCGCGCAAAATACTTCTGGTGATAGGCCTCCGCCGGATAAAAGGCCTCCAGGGGGGCCAGCTCGGTCACCAGGGGCCGATCCCACAGGCGCGCCGCGCTCAGCTCGGCCATCACCGCCTCGGCCTGGGCTTTTTGCTCTGCGTCGTGGTAAAAGATCACCGAGCGGTACTGCGTGCCCACATCCGCCCCCTGACGGTTCAGGCTGGTGGGGTCGTGGATGGTGAAAAACAGGGTCAGCAGGTCGCGGTAGCTGACCTGGGCGGGGTCAAAGCGCACCTGCACCACTTCGGCGTGCCCGGTCTCGCCGGTGCACACCTCTTCATAGCTGGGGTTGGCGGAGTAGCCGCCCGCGTAGCCCGAAACCACCTCTTCTACCCCGCGCAGTTCATCGTAGACGGCCTCCAAACACCAAAAACAGCCGCCGCCCAGCGTGGCGGTCTGCCAACGAGAATCTTTTTCTGTGCGAGTTTCCATATTTACCTTCCTTTAGGCCCCCGCGCGCCGCGGCGGCTGCTGGTCTCAGTATAGCGGGTGGAACGCTGGTTTTTCAAGGCTTGTATCACCTTGAGGATGGGTTATACTCCTGCGCATGGCTCTCAAAGTTTTGTTCGTTTCCATTTTTCGCGAAGGGGACGGCGGCGGCGAAGGACGCGTGGCTTTTGAACTGGCCCGCTGGTGCGCGCAGCAGGCCGCGGTGGTCATGCTCTGCCCGGGGGAAAAAACCGGTCCGGCCAGCGACGACAGCGGCTTCCATTGTTTCCACATTCAAAGCGCCCATCAGGGCAAATTTTCCATCCCCCTGCTCAACGCGCCCACCGTGCGCAGGCTGTACCGTTTTTTGGACGCCTGGCAGCCGGACGTCATCCACATTCACGACCCTGCCCTGCTGGGGGTGGCGGCCCAGCTGTGGGCGCGCCTGAACCGCGTGCCCGTGTTTTACACCGCCCACATCCTGCCCTCGCGCGCCCTGGAATTTGGCCCCAGCGAGCTGGCGGGCTGGCTTTCGGGCCCGCTCAACGACGCCCTGGTGGAACAGTATCTGGGCAATTTTTACGACAACTGCGACGCGGTGGTGGGTCTGAACCCGGCCGCCGTCCGCGAAATCCGCGAATTCGGCTTCCGCGGCCCCGTGTTTCAAATCCCCAACGGGCGCGATTTGCAGCAATTTGGCCAGGCTGCTTTTGCTGACCCGCTCTCTCCTCAAAAAACGCTGGCCTTCACCGGCTTTCTCAGCCGCCGCAAGAACCAGCTCTACCTGGTGGAAATGCTCGCGCACCTGCCGCGCAGCTACGAACTTTGGCTGATGGGCGAAGATCTGACCCCCGGATACACCGAGGAACTCAACCGCCTGATCCGCGCCCACGATCTGCACGTGCGCTTCACCGGCCAGTTCAGCCAGGCGGAAATCGCCGCGGCGTTGGCGCAGGTGCATGCGTTTGTATCCGCCTCCAAAATGGAAGTGCAGAGCCTGGCGGTCATCGAGGCCCTGGCCTCCGGCACACCCGTGGTGGGGTTGGCCAATGAGACCATCGAAGAGCTGGTGGACGATACTGACGGCGTGTGCCTGCCCAAAGATACCCCCCCAGAGGCCTTTGCTGCCGCCGTGCAGCGCGTGTGCAGCCTGCCCACCGGTGAATATCACCAACTATGCCGCAGCGCTCGCCAACGGGTGCAGCCGCTGGACCGCGCCCACATCGTGCAGCAGACCCTGCAGGCCTACCAGACGGTGCTGACCCAGCGCGCCGCGGCGCAGCCCGCGCCCCCCGCGCGCGAGTGGATCGGGCAGTATCTGGCCCAACTGCCCCAAGGCTTCCTGACGCCGGAACTGGCCGAATTCTTATCCAAACGCCTGGAAGATGCCCTGCGCCAGCCGGTGCAGCGCGCCCGCGCAGTGTGGCTGACCGGCGTCAACATGGTGGGCGCGGTCATCGGTTTCTATGTGGTTCAGGGTCCGCTGAAAACCTACCGCCGCCTGCGGCGGCTGCCGCTGCGCCGGCCTTAGCCCCCGTTGGCCAGCAAATGCTCCAGCACAAAGGTCTCGCGCGGGGTCCAGGTGGGCGCTTTGGGAACGGAGCGCGTCAGTACCCGCTGGTTGGCGGCGATGGCCTCCGCCAGAGTCACCCATTCCGGGTGAAAGCCCAGTTCGCGCTCATAGGCTTCCAACTGCAGCGGGTTTTGCTCGGCGGTGATCCGGCACAGGTAGTAATACGAGATCATCTGAAAGATATCGCTGCCCGGCTCAAAGGCACGGTCAAATTCCAGCACGCGCCCGTAGCCGCCATCCACCGCTGCCAGCCGCACCCCACATTCCTCCGCCAGCTCCCGCGCCAGGGCGGCGGGGTGCGTCTCCCCCGCTTCCACCCGCCCGCCGGGGAATTTGTAATCCCCGTTTTTCTCCGAATGCACCAGCAAAATCAGCCCATCCCGCCGCACCACAGCCCGCACCGCCTCGCGCAGGTTCACCCTGCCGCGGGTGTAATCCCCTGGGCGGCGGTAGATCTCCCTCAGAATGCGCATGCGCTCACCGCAGCAGGTCCCGCTTGGCCTGGGCGATTTCCTCCTCCACCTGGGCGGCCTCAGCCTTGGTTTCCTCGGGCATGCCGGAGGTGAGGGGGATAAATTGGATCAGCTCGTGCGCCTTGCGCAGCAAATCTTTGACCTTGGCCACGTATTCGAAATTGCCCCAGCCCAAATCCTCGGGAGCGGGCAGCTTGCGCGCCTTTTGAATCAAAGCCCGCGCTTTGGTGATGCGCTCTGCGGCAGGGATGAACGGCGACATCGGCCCTCCTAACGGTAGATCACTGCGCCGGGGCAGCCCCCTGCGCCAGGATCAAAATATGCTCTTCGGGGAAGCCTACCCCCGGCGTCAAAATGGTGACGCGCTGCTCCCATTTGACCGCGTTCATGGTCAGGGTGCGCTCTTCGCGGATCACCAGACCCTGGCGTTCAAAGGCGGCGTGGAACTCGTCCTGGGTGAAGTACTGGTAACTTTCCAGCCGTTCCGTCTGCCACAGACCCTTGCCCAGGAAGATGGATTTGGTGATGTAGCGGGTAAAATCCCGCCGCGGCAGTTCCACCTCCAACGGCCCCTCACCCGGGCGGTAGGTGATGTGAAAGGGGCGGTACTGGCGCGCGAAGGTCTCAAAATCGCGGCGCGAGGCGGCGTTGGCAAAGCGCACCCGCAGGCTTTCGTGCGGGTCTCCCGGCGGCTCCAGCCCATCAAAGAGCACCAGCCAGCCCCCCGCGCCCAGGCAGGCCGCCGCCCGCCCCAGGGTGGTTTCGGCGCGCTGTTTGGCCGCCGGAACGTCCACCACCCCCGCCGAGAGCGTGCTGGAAAAGACCTCATGCAGGGCGTTGACCATCAGCACCAGGTCAAAGCGCCCCAACGCCTCCAGATACCCGGCGGAGGTGAAATCATCCTCCAGCCACTGCAAACCGGGGTAATCCTGGCGGCAGCGCTCCAGCGAGCGCGGGTTGTAATCCACACCCACACAGGCGCGCCGGTCGCACAACTGCGCGTGGCCGTCAGCCAGCGCCCCCAGAATCTGGCCTTCACCGCAGCCCAGCTCCAACAGGCGCAGCCCCGATCCACGCCCACTGCGGGCCATCTGACGCATGAGGCGCGAGGCCGCCTGAATGGCAGCGCGTTTGCCCAGATTCTCCATCGGGCGCAAGCGCATTTCCCAAAAAAAGTCCCAAAACGCGTCGGTTTCTACCATATAACAGGCATTGTACCCGATTCTCCGACAAAACCAAACAAGTCGGCCCGCGGGGGGAAGAGCAGTTACTTTCATCCTATTGACAATTGTCTGACAATTTGTATAATGCAATCATCGCAAGTTTGTCAGACAATTCACCCCTTGCGCTGCCTTCCGCCCCATCGAAGGCCCCATTCTTGATTCTATTTTACCCCTCCCCCGAAAGGAAAATTTTAGATCTATGAGCGATTCTTCTTCGACCCGCGCCGCCGCCTCGAATAAGGGCTGGCTGGTCACCATCGCCGGCACCTGCGCCCTTCTGGCGTTGGGCGTGCTGTATGCCTGGAGCGTCATCAAGGCCAACATCCCCGTTGAATGGGGCTGGGCCGATTCGCAGAAATCCCTGCCCTACTCGGTGGCCTGCGTCGTCTTTTCCATTATGACCCTGGTCGGGGCGCGCCTGCTGAACAAATTCGGTCCGCGGGTGGTTGTCAGCCTGGGCGGCCTTTTGGCGGGTTTGGGGGTGATCCTCTCCAGCCAATCCACCTCCCCGTGGATGTACACCTTTGCCTTCGGTGTGCTGCTCGGCTCCGGCATCGGTTTTGTGTATGCCACCGCCAGCCCCACCGCGCTGAAATGGTTCCCGGCCTCCAAAACGGGCCTGATCTCCGGCATCGTTGTGGCCGGTTTCGGCATGGGCAGCGCCTGGGTGGCCCCCCTGGCCCGCACGCTGATCGCTTCCATCGGCCTGCAAACCACCATGCTCTACCTGGGCATCGGCATGCTGGTGGTGGTGATCGCCTTTGCCCAACTGCTGCAATTCCCTCCGGCGGGCTACGTCCCCGCGGGTTCAGCCCCGGCCAAAAGCACGGCTGCTAAAAAGCAGGAATTTGCCCCCGGCGAAACCATCAAAACCTGGCAGTTTTACCTCATCTGGGTGGCCTTTGCCTTTGGCTCCGGCGCCGGTCTGATGGTCATCGGCAACCTGGCCTCCATCGTCAAAGACCAAATCGGCCTGGCGGCGGTCTCCGCCGTGGCGGTTTCGGCTCTGGCCCTGGGCAACGGCGGCGGGCGCGTGCTCTACGGCCTGCTTTCGGATAAAATCGGCCGCAAGAACGTGCTGCTGATTGCTTTCGTCTTCCAGGCAGCGCTCATCTTCGGCCTGTCCTTCATCGTGCAGGGCAGCGCCCTGGCCAATGTGCCCCTGCTCATGGCCCTGGTGGCGCTCATTGGCGCCAATTACGGCGCCAACCTGGCGGTCTTCCCCGCCATCACCAAAGATTACTACGGCCTCAAGAACTTCGCCATGAACTACGGCATCGTCTACACGGCCTGGGGTCTGGGCGGCTTCATGCTTTCGCAGCTGGCGGGCGCCATCAAAGACGCCACCGGCAGCTTCACCAATGCCTATTTCCTGGCCGCCGGCATGCTCGTGCTGGCCGCCGTGCTCACCGCCTTGCTCAAATCACCGCAGCCGGCCGCTACCCCTGCCCAACCGGTGCAGGCGGGCGCTCCCGCTGGCGACTAAGGCGCCGTTCCCCCACCCACACACAAACACCCGCGCGGTCGTCCGGCGGGTGTTTGTTGGTTAAAGCCTGCCTTTGGCTCTGCTGTATAATTTTTATATCCTGCCTGATCTGGAGGCTTATGGCGCTCACCCGCAAAATTTCCGCGTTCATTCAATTGATCCGCCCGGAGCTGCCGTTGGCGGCGGGCCTGTGCGTTCTGCTGGGGCAGGCGGTGGCGTTGGGGGGCTTCCCGCCTTTTTCCACCATGCTGCTGGGCTTTTTGCTGGGTTTTCTGCTCTCCAGCTCGGCCATGGTTTTTAATGACTACTTTGACCTGGAAGTGGACCGCGTCAACGCCCCCCAGCGCCCCTACGCCGCCGGAAAGCTGACCACCGCCGAGGTGATCGTTTTCGGCCTGCTCACCGCCCTGTTGGGCCTGCTCACCGCCGCCGCCATCCGCCCCCTGGTGCTGGGCCTCAGCCTGCTCACCTGGATTTTGGGCTTTGGCTATAACTGGCGTTTCAAGTCCGCTGGGCTGTGGGGCAACCTGTGCGTCAGCATTTCCGTGGCCATGACCTTCATCCTGGGCGGCTTGAGCGTGGGTCAGACCCCCAACGCCATCTTGTGGGTTTTCATCGCCGTGGTGTTTTTCTTTGATCTGGGGGAGGAAATCGCCGGGGACAGCATGGACATGGCCGGGGACGAAAAACGCGGGGTGCGCTCGCTGGCCTTACGCGTGGGCAAAGCCGCCGCGCTGCGCGTATCCGCGGCGCTTTTTGGGCTGGTGGTGGTGCTCAGCCTGATCCCCGTCTTCACCGGCAGCGTCGGCTGGGCCTACGCCGTGCCGATGGGCATCGCGGACGTGTTCATTCTATTTTTCACCTACCGGCTGATGCGCGCCCCCAACCGCCAGGCCGGGCACAACGCCATGCGCGCCCTGTACCTCACCGCCACCGCCGGGCTGGGGCTGGCCATTTTGGGCCACTACCTGCTCTAGCCGCCTGCGCCCACCCCGCGCGCATCACTCCGAGCGCAGGGTCTTCAGCTGCACCAGGTGGATCGTCACCCCCACGGCGATGACCAGCAGCAGCGCCCGCACCCAGCCGTTCTGCACCCACAGCAGCACCGCCGCCCCGATCGTGCCCCACAGCAGCACCAGGGCCGAGACCTTATGGCGCAGATGCACCCCTTTGCCCTCGCGGTAATTGCGGATATATTCCCCGAACCAGCGGTTATTCAGCAGCCAATCGTAAAAGCGCTGGGAACTGCGCGCGTAACACACCGCCGCCAGCAGCAAAAACGGGGTGGTGGGCAGCACCGGCAAAAAAATCCCCACCAGGCCCAGCCCCACAAACAGCGTACCGAAGACAATCAGGGCACCGCGCACAACTTGATGCAAAATTCCGCTCCCAGGGCGTTCAAGATGGCGCGCACAGCGGCGCGCTGGGAGATTTTATCATCTTTTCGCGCAGGACAATCCCCTCTCACTGCGCCTCAGGCCGCGAAATCCCTTTCAGAAAGTCGCCCAGTAAAATGCAGCTCATCGAAATCAGCAGGATGCTCAGCGAGGGGATCACCACCATCAGCGGGCTGCGGGTGAGGGCCGAGCGCCCCGAAAAGAACATTCCGCCCCAACTGATCACCGAAAAAGCGTTGTCTGAATCCGCGCTGGTGACCCCAATGCCGATATAGCCCAGGACGGCTTCGATCAAAATCACCGCGGGCACGTTGTTGATGACCCAGGCGATGATGAGGTGCGACACGTTCGGCAGCAGGTGGCGGGTGATGATCTGCCAGGGGGTTGCGCCCACCGATACCGCCGCTTCCACAAACAACTGCGCCTTTAACACCATCACCTGAACGCGGATCAGGCGCGCCAGGCTGACCCAGGCCACCGCCGCAAAGCCAAACACCAGGGCAATTAACCCGTGAAACCAGGACGGCGACAGCACGCTGCGCAGAATGAGCACCAGCATCACCATGAACATAATCCCCGGCAAGGATTGGATCATGTCCATCAGCAGGGAGAGCGCCGTATCCACCTTGCCGCCCGCATAGCCAGCCGTCAACCCCACCAGCGTGCCCACCAGGCCCGCCAGCAGCACGGCCATCAGCGCCAAAAAGAAGGCGGTGCGGGTTCCAAACAGCAGGCGGCTCAAAATATCGCGCCCGTAGCGGTCAGAGCCCAGGGGAAAATCTGCCTGGGGGGTCTTGGGGCCGTCATTCACCCACACCGGCGGCAGATCGGCCTGAGACGCGCCCCAGCGGTAGGGGTCTTGCGGGGCCAGCCAGGGGCCCAGGATGGCCGTCAAGGCAAACACCGCCGTCACCATCAGGCTGAACCAGACCGCCTTGCTGCGCAGGGCGCGTTTCCAGGGGAAATAGCGCGTCATGCCGCCGTCCCCTCTTCCACGGCGCGCAGGCGCGGATCCAAAATTTCGCACAGCGTGGCAATGCCCACGTTCACCACCCCAATGCCGACGGCATACAGCAGCAGAACCCCCATCGCCAAGGAGTAATCCAGCTTGAGGATGGCGTCCCAATAGCCGCGGCCAAAGCCGGGGAAGGCGTACAGGTTTTCAACGATGAACAGCCCCCCGAACATCTCCATCAGGACGGGGCCTAAGAAAGTGGTGATGGGAACCAGCGCGTTGCGCAGCACATGCACGCGCATCACGCGCCGCTCCGTCATGCCCTTGGCCCGCGCGGTGAGGATGTAATCTTCGTTCAGCGTGTTTTCCAGGGTGGTCTGCGTCACGCGCGCAATGCTTGCGATGGGCATAGCCGCCAGCACCACCGCCGGAATGATCCAATGGGCGGGCTGGTTCCAATTGGGCAGCACCGGAATCAGCTTCAGCCAGGAGGCAAATACGATCATGGCCAGCAGACCCAGCACAAAATTGGGGATAGAGATCAAAGCCGCCAGCCCAAAGGAGACGGCTCTTTTCAGGCGGGTTTGGGCGCGGGCCGCGGTCAGGAATCCCAACGGAATGCCCAGCCCCACGGCGATGCACGAAGCAAAGAAGACCAGACGGATGGAATAGCCAAAGGGGCTGCGCCACCAAGACCCGCCGTCCGGCGCCGCAAACAAAAAGTCCTGCACGGTTCGCCCGCGCTGCTGAATGGATGGGCCCAAATTGCCGCAAATAGCCCCGCAAAAGAATTCCCCCTGCTCATCAAAATCGCCCACAATGTAGCGTGTGTACTGGCGCCAAAGCGGCAAATCCAGGCCAAAGCGGCGGTTAAGCTCCTTTTCCTGCGCCGCATCCAACCAGATGCCCTTCATGGCGCGCACGTTGGAGGAATAATTGCTCCACGGGTTTCCAGGGATCATGTGCATTAACAGGAAGGCCAGCAGGGTCGTCCCGATGACGACCACGACCACCCGCAGCACCTTTCTAGCGAAAAATCCGAGGATTTCCACG
>DAIOUB010000032.1:0-1357 GCA_036751735.1 Levilinea sp.
AGCTTCGTCCAGCGCGGCGGGCGCCTGACGGTCATTTGCGACCCCACCCGCGGCTATGCCGCCAGCCCCACTACCGACCCTCTCCTGGCCTTATCCAGCTGCACCGCCTCAGCCAATTTGCTCCTCCAGCCTTTCGATCTGGCCTTCGCCGATGATTACCTCTACAATCTGGAAGAGAACGACGGCAATTTCCGCCATCTGATCCTGACCGACATCCAGGATTCCCCCCTCACCCAGGGCGTGCAGCAGGTCATCTTCTACGCCGCCCACTCGCTCACATCCAGCCCGCAGCCCCTGCTGCGCACCAGCGCCACCACGCGCTCCTCGCTCACCGACACCCCCGCCCAAAGCGTGGTAGCCAGCCTGGATGCCAGCGGTCAGGTGTTGGCCGTCGGCGACCTGAGCTTTTTACAGACCCCCAACAACCTCATGGCGGACAACCAGCAGTGGATCGCCGGGGTCGCCGGCTTTTTGGCGGGCAGCCAGCGCCAACGCACTCTGGCGGAATACCCGTATGTCTTCCAGCGGCCGGTCACCCTGGTGGTTCCCAAGGATCAAACGCTTAAGCAAGGGTTCATCACCACCCTGGGAGCCACCCAGCGCCAGATGGCACTCTTGAACCTGCCCCTCACCACCGCCGCCCAGCCTGTGGAGGGCAGCGACACCCTCATCTTGGGACTGTATCAGGATTACGAAAAACTGGCCCCCTACCTGGCCGCTTTTGATCTGGAGATCAATTTGCAGTCCGGCGGCGGCATTCTCCCCCCCACCCCCACCGAAGAAGCCGCTCCGCCCGCTGATACCGACACCGCGCCCACCCCAGGCCCTGAATTAAGCCTGGAAGATCTGCTGGGCAGCCTGGAAACACCCTCAGCCAGCGCCGATACCATCACCATCCCCGGCCTGGGCAAAATCGAGACGGACGCAGCCGGCTTGGTGCTGTATCAAACCCAGCCCAGCGGCAACACCCTCATCCTGCTGGCCGCCACCGAAGAGGGCCTCAGCGAACTGGCCAACATGCTTACCTCGGTGGGCCTCAGCACCTGCGCCGTCCAGGATAACATCGCCGTCTGCCCGCTGACCGGCGCCTCCACCTTTGGGCAAGGCTAACGGCCCAGCGTTCCCTATGAATCACAGCGCCGCGGAGAAATCTCCGCGGCGTTTTTGATTCTATGACAGTCTGCCGTTATTCGCCCTGCGCCCGCTTCAGCAGGCCCAGCAGAGCCTCGGCGGTGGCCTGGGGGGCTTCCATCATGGGCGAATGTCCCACCCCTGCCAACTCCACCAGCTGCGCATCCGGCAGGCTGGCGGCCATCTCGCGCGCCCGCTCCACCGGAATGATCGCATCCGCCAGCCC
>DAIOUB010000032.1:1457-18983 GCA_036751735.1 Levilinea sp.
ATGACGGCGGGCAAAGGCCAGGCACACATACCCGCCCATCGACTGCCCCGCCAGCACCACTTTCTCAATCCCCAACGCGTCCAAAATCGCCGCCAGCCCATCAGCCATGCTGTCCATCGTAACCGGCTCCGCCACCGGCGACTGCCCGTGCCCAGGCAGATCCGGCAGAATCACCCGCACCTCATCTTCCAACAGGGCCGCGGTCTCGTTCCAGATGGTGTGGTTCAACGGAAAGCCGTGCACCAACATCAGCGGGGTTCCCTGCCCGCGGGTCACGTAATGCAATTGGGGGATTTTCAATTCTTCCATGTGGGTTTTCCTCCTGAGGACGCATCCTGGGGATGCTCAGCCAGCCAGCCGCGCACAAATTCCAATGCACCCGCGCGGTCGCTCACCTCGCCGCAGGCCTGCGCCTCCAACACCGCGTCCAAAGCCAGCCCAATGCGTTTGCCGGGCGGCACACCGAACCGCTCAATCAGGTCCTGCCCGTTCACCAGGCGCTGGGGCCGCACCGACTCGGATGGGCCTTCCCACCAGGCCTCCAGCAGCCGCCGGCAAATGCCCACCTCACGCTGCCAGATGTCGGTGGTCAGGGTGGTGCGGTAGGTCCCGCGCACATCCGCCAGCGTCAGCAGACACACATCCACCCCCGCCGGGCCGCAGGCGCGGAAAAAGCGGTACACCGCCCGCGCGCTGGGGTCATGGGGCTGGGCTGCCAGATGATGTATACGCATATGGTGGCGCAGGACGCTTTCCACCCGCTCGGTTTCAGCCTGGCTCAGCGCCAGGCGGCGCGCGCAGCTTCCCCAGGCGCGCACACTCTGCCCCTCATGCTCATAAAAATGCACACGCCCATCCGCCCCCTGGCTGCGGGTATGCGCCTTGCCCGCGTCGTGATACAGCGCCGCCAGAAACAGCAGCGCGCGCATGGGGCGGTCCATGTGCACCCGCTCGGCCAAATGTTCAGCAAAGCGCTGACGGTAGCGCCCCAACTGCGTCACCGCCAGCCCCATCATCAAATTGGCAGAGGCCTCCTGGTCGGCGTCCTGGGCCAGGGCCGCCAGCACATCTTCCAATTCCTGCACCACCGCCAGGGTGTGTTCCCAGGCGTCCAACTGGTGCGGCGGAGATTGGCTTAGCCCTTTCAATGCGGTCAGTTCCGGCAAAACCGCCTGCAAAGCGCCCAGGGTGTCCATCAGGCGCAGGCCGCTGCTCACCTGGCCGCCTTCCAGCAGCCGGAAGAGCTCATCCCGCCGCCGCTCGCCCGAAACGCGCTCCAGCCCAGCCGCGGCGGCGCGCATCCAGCCCAGGGTGGCCGCTTCCACGCGCAGCCCCAGGCCTAGCGCCATGCGCACCCCGCGCAGCACACGCAGAGGGTCATCCTGCATGGCGCTCTCCGAGCAAGCCCGCAGCCGTTTTTCCCGCAAATCGGTTTGCCCGCCGGTGGGGTCAATCAGACGCGCCTCATCCCCCAAAGGCAGCGCCATCGCGTTGATGGTGAAATCGCGCAGCCGTAAATCCCCTTCCAACGTATCCGCGCGCAGCCGTGAAAAATCCAAAAAGAGGCGCCCGCCGCCCTCCTCAGCCAGCACCACGCGCATCGTGCCGCGTTCTTCGTCCATCGGGTAAAAGCCCCCGCCCAGGGCATCTGCCGTGCGGCGGGCCATCTGGCGCACATCCCCGCTGGTGACAAAATCCAGGTCGTGCAGCCGCACCCCGCGCAGCAAATCGCGCACAGCACCTCCCGCCAGATACAAGGGGTGCTGCACGCTTTCCACACTGCGCAAAACCGGCATCGCCCGGGCCAGCAGCGGATCAGCTTGATACCAAGTCATCAGGGGCCTGCGCTTCGCTCACGCGGCGGGGTGATATTTGTCCAGATCCACCACGCCGATAAAGGGCAAATTGCGGTACAAATCGTCCAGATCCAACCCATAGCCAAACACAAACCGGTCGGGGATGGTGAAGCCGCAGTAGCGGATAGGCACGTACACCTCGCGCCGCTCGGCCTTGTCCAGCAGGGTGCAGACCGTCAGGCTGTTGGGTTTGCGCGCCGAAAGCAGCTCCAGCACCGAGGCCAGCGTCCGCCCGCTGTCAATGATGTCTTCCACCAAAATCACGTCGCGGTCCTGGATGTTGATATTCAAATCCAGATTGATGCGCACATGCCCGGTGGATTCGCGCTGCCCCACCCCATAGGATGAAACCGCCATGAACTCAATCGCATGCGGGATGGTGATGCGGCGCATTAAATCGGTCAAAAACATCACCCCGCCGCGCAGAATGCAGATGAGCACCGGCGCGCTGTCCGCGTAATCGCGGCTGATCTCTGCCCCCAGTTCTGCAATACGTGTTTGCAGTTCGTCTTCTGAAATCAGGACCTCTTTCAAAAAAGTGTGAAAGTCTTCCATTCAGTCCTTTGCTCCTTCAACAATGGGGGTCTATAAATGATCTTCGCGTCCCGGGACGACATGATGCAGACGGCAGCGCGCCTCGTACATTTCCGCCGCGCCTACGATCACAATCGGGTCATCGTAGCGGGCAGGCTGCCCGTTCACCAGGCGCTGCGTGCGTGTGGCCGGTTCGCCGCACACCATGCAGATGGCCTGGAGTTTATCCACGCGCTCCGCAATCGAGAGCAGCACCGGCATACTGCCGAAAGGTTCACCCCGAAAATCCGTATCCAAACCCGCCACAATCACGCGGATGTCGCGCGCCGCCAAAATACGGCAGACGGGTACAATCTCTGCGTCTAAGAATTGCGCCTCATCAATGCCCACCACGGTCGTATCGCGCGCCACGAGATCCAAAATTTGGCGGGCGTGTTCCACCGGAACCGCATCAAAAGCCATGCCCGCGTGTGAAGTGACCTTCTCCCCACCGTCGTAGCGCTGATCCAAAGCGGGCTTAAACACCTGAACACGCTGCCGTGCAATCACCGCCCGCCGCAGCCGCCGGATCAATTCCTCCGTTTTGCCGCAAAACATGGACCCGCAAATGACTTCCACCGAACCAGTGGAATGCTTCATAAGGCCTCCCCGGAATCGAGATTTCAAACATTCTACCCTAAGAATGCCCGCACGCACACCAAAACAACCTTAAGGAATTGGAAATTTTAAACAAAAAACAACCCCGCCGGTTTGGGCGGGGTTATGCACACACACATGAAAATCTAGGCAGCTTCTTCGCCGCCGGGCAGATCATAGCCCAACTGGCGCAGTTTCTTCTTCATGTCAATGAAGGACTTGCGGCCAAAACCGGCGATGTCCAACACAGCCTGTTCGCCTTCGGCCAGTTTCGCCATGAACTCACCCACGGTGGTGATGCCGGCCTTGGCCAGCGCTTCGGTGGGGCGGGTGCCCATTTCCAAATCGGTAATGGGGCGGGCGGGCGAAACGCGCGATTCCTCGCGGGTCTTCTTGTCTTCGATGTAGTTCTGGCGCGCCTGCAAACGGCGGTAGAAGCGGTCCACCTGGCCTTCAATGTCAATCAGGCGCTGCTGCTGGCCCGTGAAGAAGGGGTGGCACTTGGAGCAGATTTCAGTCTTGATGACTTTGCGGGTCGAACCGGTCGTCCAGGTGTTGCCGCACGAGCAAATCACCTGCGCTTCGGGGTAATACGTGGGGTGCGTATCTTTCTTCATTCTTTCCAACGATCCTTTCAATCAGTCTCCTACATCCGTTAACCGCGGGTCGGCCAACGCTGCAAGAAGTGATCGCGTTTGGTTATTCTTCCGCCGCAGGGGCTTCGGCTGGGACAATGCTGACCAGCTTACGGCCATTCGGCAACGTTTCATACAGAACCACGCCGTCTGCCGTGGCAAACAACGTATCGTCCTTACCGACGCCCACATTCAAACCGGGTTTAATCCGCGTCCCGCGCTGCCGGACCAGGATATTGCCAGAAAGAACCACCTGCCCAGCATAGCGTTTCACACCCAGGCGTTGTGCGTTACTATCACGACCATTGCGGCTGGAGCCGCCACCTTTTTTATGCGCCATGACTGCTACTCCGTTTCAATCGTTTCAACTTTAAGAAGCGTGTACTGTTGGCGGTGGCCAGTTTTCACCCGAATGCGCTTCTTGGGGCTGTACTTGAAGACCACAATCTTGGGACCTTTGGTGTGGGTCACCACGGTGGTTTTCACACATACGCCTTCCAACACCGGCGTACCGACGGCAACGTTGGCATCATCAGCCAGCAAAAGCACGTTGCTCAACAATACCTGATCGCCAGCTTCTGCCGGCAGACGGTCGACTTCAATCAAACCGCCTTCGACGGCTTTGAACTGCTTGCCGCCACTTTCCACAATCGCATACTTCATAGTCCTCGCTCCAATCTTCACTTCACCGCCCATCTTGCGCCTTTCTCGACGCCCGATAACGGGGAAGTTGGAAATACAGATGAATGCCCCAGCATCCTCCGCTGGGGTCCGAAGCACCGGCAATTATACAGGCTGTGTGCGACTCTGTCAACGGATGAATTTTCAGCCCTCACGCCGCCGCCGCAGGGTGCGGTAATCCCCCGCCCGCGCGGTGACGCCCAACCCATCCAGATATTCCAGAAAGGCCAGGGCATACTTACGGCTGGTGTTAAACGCATCGCGGAACTCCGCCGCGGTCAGCTGGGGCTGCTGCTCAAAATGGGCATACACCCACGCCTCCATGCGCGCCGCGTCCTCCGGCCGAAACACCACCTCCGGTGAAACGCTCACAAGACGGCCGTCTTCCAGCAGGGTGCTGAACACATCCTCACCCACCGCCGCCTGACATTCCTTCAGCGAGGGCGGGCTGAAAGGCGCCTCGGCAAATTGGCGCAGCAAACCCTCCACCTGGGCCTGCTGCTGCGCGCTCAGGCGCACCGCAAAGCCAGGCAGGGCCAGCAAGGTCTCGTTCACCTCCGCCAGGCTGCCGTCCGCCGTCCAACGCCGTACCGCGCTGTTAAACACACGCGGAGCCAACTTCAGGCGGCTTTTCAAAGCCTCGCGCGGCATGCCGCGGCGCAGGGGTGAGGCCTTATGGAACTGCCCCACTTCTTCCCGCGCCCGCTGGGTCAGCCCGTTCCACCAGCCCACGGAGGCCAGTAGGCCGTCCGCGCCCGTTTCGAAAATCACCGCCTGCCCGCCGTCCATCAATTCCTTCAGGGCTTCCTGGGCCGTGTCCATCTCCAGGCGGGCGCGGTTGGCCGCCTCGCGCAGCGTCACCGCCCCCAGCGCCGCCAGCGATTCCAGCAGCAGATCCACCGGCGACCCCTGACGCAGAGCCTCCAGGCGCGCCAGCACCTGCGGGGCAAAGCGCTTTGAACGGCCCTTGGGGTGCGCGTCCACCACCGCGCCGCCGCCCAGGGTCTCCCCCGGCGAAGGCCGCCGCAGAATATAGCGGTCGCCGCGCACAGCCACCACCGGCTCGTTCAGCTCCAACTGCAGCCAGCCTTCCTGCCCCGGCAGCAGCTCTTCCACGCCCAACAGGCGTACCCGCGCCTGCACCTCGGCCGCCCCCAGGAAAAACTTTACCTGACTGGAATGTTTCAAAGGGCCGCTGGCGTCTGGCAGCAGTCGAAAGGAGGCGTCCAGCCGCACGGTGGGTCGGTAACGCCCCGGCGCCGCCAAAATATCCCCGCGCCGCACCTGATCCAGCTCCACCCCGTTCACGTTCACCGCCGCCCGGCTGCCCGGCGCGGCGCGTTCCACCTTGCGCTTGTGGCTTTGCAGCCCGCGTACTCGCCCGCGCAGGCCCGCCGGAAGCACTTCCACCTCGTCCCCCACCTGCAAGGCTCCGTCCAGCAGCGTCCCCGTCACCACCGTGCCAAACCCCGGCATAGTGAACACCCGATCCACCGGCAGCCGCGGACGGCCTAAATCAGCTCGCGGGGGGCGCCCAGCCAAACATACCGCCAGCGCCTGCCGCAGTTCATCCAGCCCGCTGCCTGTGCGCGCCGAAACGCGCAGGATGGGCGCGCCCTCCAGCACCGTTCCGGCCAGCACCTGCATCAAATCCATCTCCACCAGTTCCAGCCAGTCGGGGTCGTCCGCCATGTCGCACTTGGTCAGAGCCACCACGCCCCCGGGCACTTGCAGCAGGTCCAGAATGGCCAGGTGTTCGCGCGTCTGCGGCATCACGCCTTCATCCGCCGCCACCACAAACATCACCGCGTCAATGCCGCCCACCCCCGCCAGCATATTTTCAATGAAGTCGCGGTGACCAGGCACATCCACCACGCCCACCTCTTCGCCGTCGGGCAGAGTCAGCCAGGCAAAACCCAGCTCAATGGTCATCTCGCGGCGCTGTTCTTCCTTCAGCCGGTCGGGGTTAATCCCCGTCAGCGCCCGCACCAGGGTAGATTTACCGTGGTCCACATGGCCGGCCGTGCCAATCACTCGCATCGCGCCGTTCCTTACGCCCGGTTGCCCAAATTGCGGTCAAATTCTTCGGCGCTCTGCCGCACCGCGCCCAAAAGGATTTGCAGCCGCTTTTGGGTCTCTTCCACCACCTGCTGCAGCAGGTCGCGCGTCTCCTGCGATAAATCTTCCAGAGCCACCAACCGCGTCTGATAGCGCTCAAACTGGCGAGTCACTTCACGGCCCTGCTCTTCCTGCGATAAGGTGTAGTTGGTCCAGCGTTTCTGGTCATCCGCCTTAAAGTTGGCCCAATCCTGCCGGAAGCGCTCTTCGGTCAGACGCTGCATCTCGGTGATTTCGTTGATGCGCCGCTCAAACCGCTGGGTGATCTCGTCAAAGGCCTCCTGGGCGCGTTTCACCGAACGGTGGGTGGCGTCAATGGACTGAAGCTGCGTGTCCAAATTGGACGACTGCGCAGCGATGCTGTCGAAGCGCGTCTGCCAATCTTTCCAGGTGCGCTCCCGCTCCACCAGAAGCATGTTTTGCTTCTCAATAAAAGACACCTGATTTTGCCGCCGGTCGTTTTCGGCAGATTGGATCTCGTTCACGCGCAGGTTCAGCTTCTGAACGCTGTCCGCGGCCAAATCCACCTTGCCGCGCTGCTCATCCAGGCGTTTGCGCAGGGCCGAAACCTCGGCTTGCAAATCTGCCAGCCGTTTGGCGTCCTGCTTGCGGGCCTCTTCCAACAAACGCTGCCCCCGCCGGTTTTCATCGTCCAGGCGGGAGGATTCGTACAGCTTATGTTCCAGCTCTTCAATCTGGCGGCTGAGGCGGAATTCTTCCTCCGTGCGGGCCTGCAGGCTCTTTTTCAGCTCCGGCAGAGCTTCCAGCCCCTTGCGCAGGTCCAGAATCGACTTGGTCATCGATTCAAGGTCCGCCCGGCGGCTCTTTTCCATCTCGCGTTCGCGCTCGGCGCGAGCCTTTTCGGCGGCTTCCAACGCGCGCGCCGAGTCCACCCGCATCTGCGCCAGAAGCGCATCCATCTGGTCAAAGCGAGTCATGGCCGAGGTGAGGCGCGAAACATCGCTGGCCAGGTCGCCAATTTGCTTGTTCAGCGCCGGAAGCTGATTTTCCATGCCCGCCAGGCGTTCTTCCAGCATGGCAATGGTCAGCTTATCTTTGCGGCGCTCGTCATCCAGCCACTCCAACCGCTTAATGATCTGTTCCAGGTCCATAGTTTTCTACACCTCACTTTTTCAGTTCTTAGAGCAGACGCTCAAAAGCCTGCAATATTTGTATCAAACCGTTCGAAAGCCACCCCGGGAACCAGCCCACCAAGAGCAAAACGGTGATCCCCACCGCAACCAGCACGCGCTGCGGCCAATTCATGTGCAGCGGCGCGGAATCGGGCGCGGGGGTCTGCACCAGGGCGTTCAGCAGACGAAAACCGCCAATCAGAAAAGCCGCGCTGCCCGCCGCCGCCCAAACCGCAGCGCCCACCGACCCGCCGCCCAGCCGCTCCAACAGGGCCTGGTGCACCGGGAAGCCCGCCAAAAGCGGCAGCCCGCCCAGCGAAAACACCGCCGCCAGCAGTCCCAAAGACGGCCAGGGCGCCCGCCGCAGCATCCCTGCCAGCGCGCCCAACCGCAGGTCTCCGCTTTGCTGCCGCAAGAAGCCCAGCGAAAAAGCCCACAGGCTCATCACCGCCATGCGCGGCAAAAAGGACACCGCCAAAAGCGGCAACCCGCCCTGATTGGTCAGACTGAGGGCGATCAGCGCAAAGCCGTTTTCAAAGATCACTCCATAGCCCAACAGGCGGGCAGCGTTCTGTTCAAAGGCGGCCCACACCCCGCCAATCACCACCATCAGCACACCCAGGGTGCGCAGGGTCTGCGGCAGCAGCGGGTACAGCCGCAGCCAGGAAAAAGCGTTCAAGAAGTCCAGCGCCAAAAGCAGCGCCGCCACCGGGAACAGGGTTAAAACAAACCCGCTCACCAGGGGGTTCACCTCGTCCGCCAGCAGCGGCACCCAGGTGTAAAACGGAAAAGCCGCCAGCCACAAACACAGCCCCAAAGCCAGCAGCACCACGGCCATCTGCAAGAAGGCCTCCTGGGCCGGGTTGGCCTCAATGGCGCTGGCCGCCCAGCCCGCCACCAGAATGCAGGGCACCGCCAGGGTTTGAAAGATCAAATAGCGCAGAACGCCCTGACGCATCGGCTGCCCCGGCGGAGCCAGCAGCGGCACACTCATCAGCACGGCCATTTCCACCAGCAGGGCCGCATACATGAACGGCTCCACCGCCACCGCCGCCACCAGCAGCGCCGTGATCACCAGGGCAAAAGGCGCAAAGTAGCGGTGGCTGCCAAAAACAGCCGAGCCCACAAACCAGGCCGCCGCAAACCCGTACACCAGGCTGATCACCGCCTGATCGCCGCTGCCCAGCACAAAACGGCGTCCCAACACGCTGAACACCGGGTCAATCGGCAGGCGGGCAACCCCCAAATCCACCACGCTGCCGGGCGGCATGATCTCTACCAACACGGTCAGCCCCAGGCACAGCCCGGCCGCCAAACTGGCGGTCAGCATCGTCCGGCGCCGGATGAAGAACAACCCCAGCGCCGCCGCCGCGGGTAAAACGATCCAAATCAGCGGGGCGCTCATGCGGCCGGCTCCTGCTCTTCATCCGGCGGCGTTTCCACAAATTGCCCCGAAAGCATCCCATAGCTGCCCGCCAGGGCCAGGCCCAGGTTCACCACGCCCAGCAGGCCTGCCACCAACACCGAGCGTTCCAGCCCGGAATACAGCACCTCAAAGCCGGCGATCACCGTCAGCAAGCCCATCACCACCCGCTGCGGGCGGGCAGTCATACCCAGGTGCAGCAGGCCGATTCCAAACAATAGCATCCCCCCTTGCAGCACCGCGGTCTGCACAGGAAACCATTCGCGCGCCTGGGGAGCCACGGAAAAAACCAGCGCCCACACCAAAATCGCCGCCAGCCCGCGAAACAGCTGCCCAGCCCGCCCCGGAAAGCGCTCTTCGCGCAGTTCATCTTCGGAGCGCGAAGCCGCGATGACCGCCACGGCCATCCAACCCACCACCAGCTTGGCCAGCGACAGGCCCAAAGGCCAGTTGTTGGCCACCAGCCAAAACACGCCCACATACTGCAAGGCCAGCCCGCCCAGCGACCAATACCAGCGCTCGCTGACCAGCACAATCAGCGAAGCCGCCAGAATCACAATCAGCGCCAGCACAGCGGTCTGAGAGAAGATCATCCGCCCCCTCCCGCCCGCACCAGCGAGGCCAGCAGCGCCAGCAGCACCAGGGTCCACAGCACGCCGCCGTCCCCCTCCAAAATGACCGTGAAAAAGCCCACCAGGCGTTGAATCCAGCCAAAAAGGCCCATCCCCAGGCGGTACAGCCAGTTCAGGCTGAGCAGCGCCGAAAGGAAGCCGCCCACCCGCCCCGCCACCACCGCCGCCCAGCGCATGCGCTCCACCGTCTCCGGACGGCTGTGGCGCAGCCGCCAATCGGCCAGCAGCAGCACAACCCCCAGCACCGCGCAGGGGGCGCTGATCCACCACGCGCCCAGCACCCACGGGGAGTCCAGCCCCAAATACAAAGCCGCGTACACCGCGCCGGTCAGCGCAGCAATCCCCACCGGGTACGTCACCCACACCCAGCGTTCCTGCCCGGCAAAACCGTTTTCTGCCCGCAGGCTGTGGCGCGCGTAGCCCGCCAGCAGCACCGCATAGGTGGCGATGAAGATAAAATCCACCGCATCCCAGGTGGTGCCCGCCAAACCCGCCCAGGCCGGGGCCGCCGGGGTGAACGGCAGGCCGCTCAGGGCCAGCAGCGCCAGCCCCGAAAACAGGCGCATTCCCACCGTGCGGATTGAAAACAGAAACAGCAGGCCGCCTGCGGTGACCAGCAGCGATCCCCACACCAGCGCCGCCTGCGGATCACCGTTGACTGCCCCCGCCACCGCCAGGCTGCCCAAGACCGCCAAAAAATACGGCCGGCCGGCCAGCTCGTCCTGCGCGGTGAACCATCGCCCCGCGCCGTACACCGCCGCGATGGCCAAAAAAGCCAGCAGCCAATCTTTGGCCGCCGCGGGGATCGTCACCGCCGACACCTTGGCCAACACCGACAGGCTGGCGGCCGAAATCGTCAGGCGCAGTACCGTGCCCATGCCGCGCCGCAGCGGGACATCCGTGTAGGGCAAATGCAGCGGGATCACCCCCAGCCGCAGCCCAGCCGCCACCAGCAGCAAAAGCGCCACCGGGGCGCTGGCCTGCTCAAAGGTGAAGGGCTGCCCCTGCGCCTGGGCAATCACCACCGCCACAGCCACCAGCAGCGTGCCGAACACGCGCACGCTGAAAGCCGTGGTCTCACCCACCGTCTGGCGCGCGCCGCGCAGGTTAGCCAAAAGAATGCCCAATTCCAGGGCGTCCAGCAGCGTCCAGCCCAAAATCAGCGCCATCGGGCTGGCCGCCAGCACCGCCAGGATACCCACGCCGGTCACAGCCGTCACCCCGGCCCAGATAATGGGGCTGGCAGGCATCAGGCGCACCGAAGCCGTGAACAGCGTGGCCAACAGCAGACTGCTCAGACTGAAGGCAAACACCCAGCCGGAGCGGCCCCATTCAAAGCGCACACTGCCGGCGCTCATCCCGCCCGGCAGCCAGTTTTCAATCAGCAGCGGCGCCGGGGACCACCAATGCAGCGAAAGGGTCAGCCCCCAAACCACCAGGGCCGCCCCCACCGATACCAACCAACACACGCCGGTGTTCACGCCCCTCAAGCGCAGCGTCAGCACCACCCCAGCAGCCAGGAGCAGCAGGAAAACCGGCAGCAGACTGAGCATAGAAGCCTAAATCATCCCCGCGAAAGGCTGACGGTGGACAAATCGCCCCATGCCGGGCTGACCGTTCCAGTGGCCCTCGTCCACAATCAACTGGCCGCGCAGGAAAACCTTCACCGGATATCCGGTCAACTCCCAACCCTCATACAGGTTGTAATCGGTACGGTGATGAGCCATCGCCACCCCATAACGCACCTTGCGCTGCGGATCCCATAGGGCAATATCCGCGTCCGCCCCCGGCATGAGCGTGCCCTTCTGCGGGTACATGCCGAAAATCTTGGCCGGGTTGGTGCAGGTCAGAGCCACAAACTCGTTGGGGGTCAAGCGGCCGCTGCCCACCCCGGCCGTCCACATCACCGGCATGCGGTCGCCCACCCCCGGCAGACCGTTGGGGATCTTGGTGAAGTCGCCCGCGCCCAGTTCCTTACCAGGGATGGCCACCGGCTGGCCTTCATATTGAATCGGGCGCGAACCGTCGTAGAAGAAGGGGCAGTGATCCGTGGCCACCACCTGCATGGTACGGTTCTCCAGCCCTTCCCACAGCCTTTCGTTGTCCTCCGCCAGGCGCATGGGCGGCGAGCAGATCCATTTGGCCCCGTCCGGGCGGCTCAAATGGCTCTCATTAAAGAACAGGTACTGCGGGCAGGTCTCGCCCATCACCGGCAGGCCGCTCTGACGGGCATATTCCAGCTGATCCACCTCGCCCGCCACGTTCATATGCACCACGTACAGGGGGGGCCTGCGCCTGGGTAGCCAGAGCCGCCCCGCGCAGCACCGCTTCCACCGCACCCCAGGCCGGGCGGGTGTGTGCATGCCATTCGGGGGCGGTGTGGCCCGCAGCCAGCGCCTCGGCCACCAAAATGTCAATCACATCCCCATTTTCGGCGTGCAGCATGGTAAGGATGCCGTTTTGACCGGCGATGCGCATCACCCGGAAAATTTCGCCGTCCTGCAGGCGCAGCCGCTGGTTATAGGCCGTGAACACCTTGATACTGGTAATGCCTTCCCCCACCAGGCGGGGGATCTCGGCTTCCACCTGCGCATCCAGGCGGGTGATGTTCATATGAAAGCTGTAATCCACCGCCGCCTTAGCCTCGGCCTTAGCCTTCAGCGCGGCCACATTGGCCAGCAGCGGGCTGCGGTCCTGTGAGATAAAGTCAATCACCGTGGTGGTTCCGCCAAAAGCAGCAGCCTTCATACCGGTGTAATGGTCGTCCGAAGAAACCGTGCCAAACATAGGCAGGTCCAGATGCACATGCGCATCCACCCCGCCGGGCAAAACCAGCATACCGCTGGCGTCCACCACCTCCGCGTCTGCGGGGGCGGTCAAATGCGGGCCAATTTGGGCAATTTTACCGCCCTCCACCAGGATATCCGCCTGAAAAGTCTCTGCCGCGGTCACCAACGTCCCCGAACGGATCAGCAAGGCCATGTAAATACCTCCTCCAGGTCAAAAAATGCGCTTCTATCTATCTACCAGTGATCACGCGCCAAAAACCGCGCGCGGTTTGGCCGTTCGCATTAATTCTACCAGTTTATGCCCGCCCCTAGGGGAATTTTTTCAGGCCGCGCCCGCCCTGCGCGCGGAGTTCACACGCGGCGGGCCTAACCGCCCGACATGCGCATCAGCCCCACCACCACGCTGCCCCCTGCGCAGCACAGCAGCAGCACCCCCAAAATGCCCAGCCCAATCGCCAGCCCCATGCTCAGCTTGGTGCGCTTGGCCTGCGAACGCTCCAGGGCTGCCCGATCTAACCCGGTGATCACCAACGGCCCCTGGGGCGGTTTTTCCACCTGCACCCCCGCGCCGGTGCCGCGCACCGCGCCGTACACCGTCACCGTATCGCCCTGGCGCAGTTCCCAAAGCTGGTAACGCGCGCGTTTTCGCCCCAGGCCCTCCAGCGGCAAATCCAAAATCCGGCTGGCGTCGCTGATTTGTTCGGGGGTGGGTTCGCTGCCCGGGCCTAAAAAGCGCGTCTTATCCGCCCCAGCCGGGTCCACCCACACCTCGCCGCTGGGATCCGCCAGCAGAAAGGGGGTGGCTTTGATCTTATCGCCCCAGGGGCGCCAGTTGTTCTGCTCGTCAATCGGGTCGTATTCGTACACTTCCACGCGCATGCGGATCAGGGCCAGCGGTTGAGCGGCATGCACATCCAGCAGTTCGCCTACACGCATAATCTGCCCGCGCAGGCACACCAGTGATTTCGTCGGCCGCAGCTGCGCCACGCTCAGCGCTTGGGCATCTTTTAACGTGCCCTCCGTCTTTTTCTGCTTCCACCCTACGAAAGTTAACAGCGCGTCAAACGCCAATACCATCACGCCCAACGAACCCAAACAGGCCGCCGCCGCAATCAGCGTCACCCAGTTATTCTGTGCTTCCATCCACACCTCCCCAGCCCCCCAACATGGCCAATAAAGCCGGTTCTATAGGGATCTCTGGCAAATCCTCAGCTTGGTAGCGGCTGGCACTCAGCGCCCGCTCGCGCAGCGCCCGCCACAGGATATCCCGCTCCTCTGAACGCACCACCAGATCGCGAATCTCCTGGGCCTGTGCCATCAGCTCGCCCGTGGTGTATAAAAACGTGATGCGCCGCCACCGCCCTGCCGCGATGGGCGCGGGCAAGGCCTGCAGCGGGCCTAGCTGCAGCTTATAGTATTCTTCGTGTGCGCGCGGATGCTGCGGCTCACTGCGGAACAAATCCGCGCGGGTGGTCAGCTCGTGCCCGCGCACCGGCGCGCACCAGTGAATTTGCCAGCGTTCCGCCTCGCCAAACGCGCCCGTCTGGTAAAAGGCCAGGTAATCCACGTCCACCACCTTGGGCGCGGAGCGCAGGGGAATGCGGTACCAGCCCAACACCCGCGCAATCTCAAGGTCGCGCGGCGAGGGTACAACCGCCACCAGGATGATCGCTGAAGTAGGGGGGGAATAGCTCACGCTGGCCGCCTTTCTCTCGAAAGGAAGAATCAGGTTTGACCTGCCTGAAATTAGTTTACCACTTTCTGCTCGTTGTATAATAAAAATATCCACTCTTAAAAACAAGGAGAACCGCATGGACCTTACCGGTGTACGCATGGACCTGGTGCAGGCAGCATTAGGCCGCATAGCATTCGACGCCCTGATTCTTAACGTACAGGTGGTGAACGTGTACAGCGGCCTGGTGGAGCCGGGCAACATCGGCATCAAGCACGGGCGCATTGTCACCTGCCGTGCCCCCAAAGACGCCCCCGCCGAAACCGTTTGGGATGGGCAGGGGCGTTTTGCGCTGCCAGGGTTAATCGACACCCATGTTCACATTGATTCCACCCTCCTGACCCCAGCGGGATTGGCTGAATTTATGGTCCCCCACGGCACAACCGCCGTTTTTGCCGACCCGATGGAAATTTCCAACGTGGCGGGCGTGGAGGGTCTGAAAGCCTTCTTCGCCGGAAGCGACCAGCTTCCCTACCATGTATTTTTGGAGGTTTGCTCGCGCGTGCCCACCGCCCCCGGCCTGGAAACCACCGGCGGCGAATTGGGGCTGGCCGAAGTGCAGGAAATCCTCGCCTGGCCGCAAAGCATCAGTCTGGGCGAACTCGACCCCTCCAAAATCCTCGGCCTGCGCGAAGAATACTTCGCCAAAGTCACCGCCGCCCACGCCCTGGGGAAAATCGCCAACGGGCATGCCGCTGGCCTTTCGCCCGAAGCCCTCACTGCCTATGCCTGCGGCGGTCTGGCCGACGACCACGAATGTGTGGATTACGCCGAGGCCAAACAGCGCGTGGCCCTGGGGCTGTCCGTTCTCATCCGCGAGGGTTCCACCGAGCGCAACCTGAAAGAATTGGTGGGGGGGCTGCTGCGTGAAAACGCCGACACCCGCCACTGGATGATGTGCACCGACGACAAACACCCCAACGAGATTCTGCACGAAGGCCACATCAACTATATGGTCGAGCAGGCCATCGCCCTGGGCATGCCCCCCGTGCGCGCCGTGCAGATGGCCACTCTCAACGCCGCCCAGCATTTCCGCCTGGATCACGAAGTTGGTTCCCTGGCCCCCGGCCGCTGGGCCGACATCCTGCTCATCTCCAGCCTGGAGCGCATCGCCCCCGAAGAGGTCTTCTTCAAAGGGCGGCGCGTGGCCCAGAACGGCAAGATGATCATCCCCACCCCCGCCCCTGCCTACCCCGACTGGCTGCACCACACGGTGAAGATCACCCGCGGACTGCAGGCCGAGCATTACCGCCTGGCGGCGCAGGGTGCGTCGGTGCGCGCGCGGGTCATCGAAATCACCGGCGATCAAATCATCAACACCGCCGGAGAAGCCCGGCTGCCGGTGGTGGACGGCGCCGTGCAGACCGATCCGCAGGCGGGTGTGGTCAAGCTCTCGGTGGTAGAACGCTACGGTAAGAACGGCAACATCGGCACCTCTTTTGTGCGCGGTTTCGGCCTGAAACGCGGCGCCATCTCCTCCACCGTTTCCCACGACCATCACAACCTGGTCATCGCCGGGGCAGACGACCTTTCTATGGCCACCTGCGCCCGCGCCACCCAGGAGATGCAGGGCGGCTTGGTGGTCGCCCTGGGAGATCAGGTGTTGGCCCAACTGCCCCTGCCCTTTGGCGGGCTGATCAGCGAAGCGCCGCCCCTGGAAGTCATCCGCGTGCTGGATGCGCTCAACGCCGCCGCCCATTCCCTGGGCTGCGTCCTGCCGGCCCCCTTCATGACCCTGGCCTTCATCTCGCTGCCCACCGTCCCCGAACTGGGCCTCACCGACCGCGGTCTGGTGGATGTGCACCAGCACGCCCTCATCAGCCCCCTGCTGGGCCTGGAATAGTCCCTCACGGCCCAGGCCAGCCCCTACCTTACATCGGGAGCAGCCATGCAAACTTTCAACTACCTCCGGCCCGCTCACCTGGACGAGCTTTGTCAGGCGCTGCAGCAGCCCTATGCCAAAATCGTCGCGGGCGGCACGGATGTTCTCCCCCAAATGCACACCGGCCGTCTGCAGCCCGCGCTGCTGGTGGATATCAGCCGCGTCCGCGAGCTGGAAGGCGTCCGCATCCACAACGGCCAGGTGGAAATTGGCGCGCTGACCACCTTCGCCGCCATTCAGGCCCACCCCACCCTGCGCGCCGCCGCCCCGGCCCTCACCCAGGCCGCGCAGTGGGTGGGCGCGCCCATGACCCGCCAGCGTGCCACGCTGGGCGGCAACCTGGCCAACGCCTCACCCGCCGCCGATGCCGTCCCGCCCCTGATGATCTACAACGCCGAGGTCACCCTCACCAGCTCCAAAGGCTCGCGCAGCCTGCCCCTGGCCCAATTCCTGCTCGGCCCCGGCCAAACCGCCTTGCAGCGCGGTGAATTGATCCAATCTGTGCGCTTTGAGCTGCCCGCTGAAGACCTGGGCAGCGCCTTTCTCAAAATCGGCCCGCGCCGCGGCATGACCATCGCCATCGTCAGCGCCGCCGCCGCGGTGCGTCTGTCCCCAGACGGCCTTCTGAATCAGGTGCGGGTGGCTGTGGGCGCCTCAGCCCCCACGGTGATCCGCTGCCCGCAGACCGAAAACCTGCTCTACGGTCAAATTCCCTCCCCCCAACTGTGGCAGTCCGCGGCCCAGCAGATCGGTGACGAAATCAGCCCCATTGATGATGTGCGCGCCAGCCGCACCTACCGCCGCCGCGCCGCAGGCGTTTTGGCGGTGCGCGCCCTGCAGGCCGCTCTCCGCCAGGCTCAAGAAGCCGCCCAAGCGAGGACCGTATGAAACCCATCGAAATCACCCTCACGGTTAACGAAACCACGCACACCCTCACCACCCTGCCCAACCGCACCCTGCTGGACATCCTGCGCGAAGATTTGGGCCTCACCGGCGCCAAAAACGGCTGCGAATCGGGTGAATGCGGCGCCTGCACCGTGCTGATGAACGGGGCCGCCGTCAACGCCTGCCTGGTGTTGGCGGGCCAGGCCGACGGCTGTGCCGTGGAAACCATCGAAGGGCTGTCCAAATCCGGCCAGCTGCACCCCATCCAACAGGCCTTCGTGGATGCAGGCGCGGTGCAGTGCGGTTTCTGCATCCCCGGCATGGTCATGGCCTCCAAAGCCCTGCTGGATCACAACCTCCAGCCCCAGGAAGAAGACATCCGTCAGGCGCTGGCGGGCAACATCTGCCGCTGCACCGGCTACACCAAGATCATCCAGGCGGTGCAGATGGCCGCCGAGGAGCTGCGCCATGACTGACACCCCTCTGCACCTGGGTAAATCTTATCCGCGCCGCGACGCCCTGGAGAAAGTCACCGGACAGGCGCAGTACGTGGCCGACACCGACGTGCCCAACCTGACCCACGGGCGCAT
>DAIOUB010000032.1:19083-20874 GCA_036751735.1 Levilinea sp.
GCGGGGCTGGCCCAGGCCGACCTCATCCTGGAAGAGACCTTCCACGTCCCGCGCGTGTACCCCGCCTATCTGGAAACCGAAGCCTCACAGGCCGTGCTCAACCCCAACGGCACCCTCACCGTGTGGGTTTCTTCCCAGCAGCCCTTCCACGACCGCCACCACATCGCCGCCGCCGTCAATCTGCCCGAAGAGCAGGTGCAGGTGTGCGTGGCCGCCATCGGCGGCGCCTTTGGCGGCAAGGAAGACGCCAACATGCCCGTGCTGGCCGGTCTGGCCGCCTACTGCACCCGCGGGGCGGTGCGCCTGGTCAATTCGCGCGAAGAATCCATGCTGGCCCACCCCAAGCGCCACTCCGGCCAGCTGCATTACCGCCTGGGAGCCCAGCAAGACGGCACCATCACCGCCGTCGAAATCACCACCCATCTGGATACCGGCGCTTACGCCTCTTACGGGCCGGCCGTGGGCCAGCTGCTCACCGAAGTGGCCGCCGGACCGTACCGTATCCCTCATGTGCGCTCTGAGACCTTCGTGGTCTACACCAACGCCCCCATCGCCGGGGCCATGCGCGGCTTTGGCGCACCCCAGGCCAATTTTGCCATTGAAAGCATGGTGGACACGCTGGCCCACCGCCTGGGTCTCGACCCGCTGGAGGTGCGCCGCCGCAACATCTGGCAGCCGGGCGATTTCAACTTCACCCGCGTGCGCGTCAACCAGGCCGAAAGTACTGCTCTGGCGCTGGAAACCGCCGCCCAGGAGGTGGCGCGCCTGAAGGCTCTGCCCGCCCCCCCTGGCAAAAAAGCGGGAGTCGGCATGGCGATGGCCCTGCAAACCATGGGCCTGGGCTGGGGCGTACCGGATGACAGCACCAACCGCCTGGAATGGCAGCCGGACGGTCAGGTGCTGCTGCGCATCGGCGCGCCCGACCTGGGGCAGGGGTTAAACATCGCCGCCGCCCAGATCACCGCCGAAGCGCTGGGTCTGGATCTGTCGCAGGTGGAGGTGGCCCCCATCAACACCCTCATCTCTCCCGACGGCGGCGTCACCTGCGCCTCGCGTATGACCTACATGGTCGGCAACTCCTCCATGCTGGCCGCCGTTCGCCTGATTGACATGCTGAAAGAGGAAGGCGCGCGCCTGCTGGGCGTGCAGCCCGACCAGTTGGAATACCGCGGCGGCCAGCTGCTGCGGCTGGATCAGCCCCATCTGCCCCCCATCCCCGCCGCCGAAATCACCAGCCGCCTGGCCGAAGAAGGCCGCCCCCTGCACAGCACGGCCACCTTCTCCTTCCCCTACGGCCCCGAAATCCCCACCGACCTGGGCATCGGCATGCCGCATGTGCTCTTCTGCCTGGGTGCGCAGGTCATGCGCGTGGAAGTGGACAGCGAGCTGGGCAGCGTGGAAGTCACCCACGCCACCGCCGTCCACGACGTGGGCCGCGTGATCAACCGCGCCGCGCTGGAAGGCCAGGTGGAAGGCGGGCTGGCGATGGGCATGGGCTTTGCCCTGTCAGAGGATATGATCCTGAAGGCCAACGGGCAGTGGGTGGACGGGCTGGCCGAATATGTGCTGCCCACGGCGATGGATGTGCCCGGCGAGGTCAAGATCATCCTGCTGGAACAGCCGGAAAGCAGCGGCCCCTACGGCGCCAAGGGCATCGGCGAAGCTGTCACCGCCCCCACCGCCGCCGCCGTGGCCAACGCCGTGTTTGCCGCCACGGGCGTGCGCGTCCATGCCGCCCCCATCCGCCCGGAGATGCTGCTCAGCCAGGAGTAACGCCCCCAAGGAACGCCA
>DAIOUB010000033.1:0-20732 GCA_036751735.1 Levilinea sp.
TTCGCGAAGGCGGTCTGACCGTCGGCGCTGGCGTGATCACCAAAATTCTGGACTAGGTAAGAGGGTATGGCCAAACAACGTATTCGCATTCGCCTTAAGGCATACGACCACCGTGTATTAGATCAGTCCGCCAAGCGGATTGTCGACACGGCCGAGCGCAGTGGTGCTCATGTAGTCGGGCCTGTCCCGCTGCCGACCAAAGTTGAGCGGTTCACTGTACGGCGCTCGACATTTATCGACAAGGACTCGCACGAGCATTTTGAAATTCGCACGCACAACCGTCTGA
Source organism: Levilinea sp. (assembly GCA_036751735.1). GTDB lineage: Bacteria > Chloroflexota > Anaerolineae > Anaerolineales > Anaerolineaceae > Levilinea. Next base: position 287 of record DAIOUB010000033.1, read on the forward strand.
TCGATGTGCTGGATCCCGATTCGAAGACGATTGATATGCTGATGCGGCTCAACCTGCCCGCGGGTGTAGACATCGAGATCAAGATTTAGTTCTAGGGAAGTACCTTGATAGGGAAAATGGGCAGCAAATGAAACGATCATTTGCTGCCCTTACCCTGGTCAAAAAGCCAGGGTTGTACTATAATTGACTGGTTTGGCGTGAACGCCGAACAGCAGCAATGCAAGAGCGGTCTTGTGGGCGCACGAGACAAAACGCGGAGTGACGCAGCGGACCGCTGACTACATTGTTGAGAGATGATGCAACCATGCCCAGGTTGACAGTCTCTGTGCAAATCAATCTAAAAGGAGAAAAACCGAGATGTTCAAGGGCATTTTAGGTAAGAAAATCGGCATGACCCAGATTTTCGATGAGACTGGCTTGGCTATTCCTGTCACTCTCGTTGAAGCTGGGCCATGTTACGTTACCCAGGTGCGCACGCCCGAGAAAGACGGGTACTCCGCCGTGCAGTTGGGTTTTGACGAAGTCAAACCCAAGCGTCTGACGGGTGGGGAGAAAGGTCATCTGAAGAAGAATAACCTGGCTCCTCTGCGCTTCCTGCGGGAATTCCGATCTAAAGACCCCCAAGTTAATGAAGGTGATGAAGTAAAAGTCAGCCAATTCGCCATGGGCGATATGGTGGACGTAATCGGCACAAGCAAAGGCCGAGGCTTCCAGGGTGGTGTAAAGCGCTATCATTTCGCTGGTGGTCCCAAGACTCATGGTCAGTCGGACCGGCACCGTGCACCGGGCTCTCGCGGCTCGGGTACAACCCCAGGTCGTGTGTATAAAGGTTCGCGTGGACCCGGTCATATGGGCGATGACCGCGTCACCGTCCAGAATCTGAAGGTCGTCTTCGTGGACGAAGAACGCAACCTGCTGGGTGTGCGTGGGGCTATTCCTGGCCCGCGCGGTGGTCTGGTGATGATAAAGGAGGCGCGGAAACAGTAGGCTGCGCAAGCGCCAACTGTTCCATGCCGAAAAGGGAGCTAGAGACTATGGTAGTAGACGTCTTCAACATGGAAGGCAAGAAGGTCGGCACGGCAGAACTGCCGGAGGCGATCTTTAACGCCGAGATTTTTGTAGACTTGATGCATCAGGCATTTGTCCGCCAAATGGCCAACGCCCGACTTGGAACGCACCAGACCAAAGTTCGCGGTGAAGTATCGGGCGGTGGACGGAAGCCGTGGCGTCAAAAAGGGACCGGGCGCGCGCGCCAGGGTTCAATTCGGTCGGCCCACTGGAAAGGCGGCGGCCGGATTCACACCCCGCACCCGCGCAGCTACGCGCAGGCCATGCCGTTGAAAATGCGGCGGGCGGCGCTGCGGTCGGCCTTGTCGGTGAAGGCTGCTGAGGCGAATATTGTGGTGGTGGATAAGCTGGAACTGGCTGAACCGAAGACGCGTTTGATGGCGAAAGCCCTGAACGTTCTGGTGGGTGACGCCAAGGCTTTGATCGTCATTCCGCAGAAGGAAAGCTTTGAGGGTGTGGTTCGCTCGACGAACAACCTGCCGGATGCGAAGATTTTGCTGGCGAATTACCTCAATATCCGGGATCTGCTGAAATACGAAAAGTTGATTCTGCCGTTGGCCAGCCTGGATACGATTTCGAACAACCTGGGATAGGTAGGAGTAAGAAATGGCTACTATTTACGATATTCTCCGCCGTCCGCTGGTGACCGAGAAGTCGAACCACCAGATGAGCAAACTTCACCAGTATGCGTTTGAAGTGATGGGTGATGCCACCCGCACGATGGTGAAAGAGGCGGTTGAAGAGCTGTTTGATGTGAAGGTGCTGCGCGTGAACATCATTAACGCCCCGGCGAAACGTTCGCGGCGGGCGCGCAGTCGGCGTGTGGCTGTACGTCACTCCGGTTACAAGAAGGCGATCGTGACTCTGGCAGCAGAGGATCGCATTCCGTTCTTTGAAGGGGTAGAGTAATGGCCGTCAAGATTTATAAACCAATTACGCCTAGCCTGCGCAATATGACGGGCTATTCGTTCGAAGAGATCACCAAAACCCGCCCCGAACGTTCGTTGATCGTGGTGCGCAAGAAGCACGCGGGCCGCAATGTGCACGGCCGCGTGACGGTGCGGCATCAGGGCGGCGGCAGCCGCCAGTTCATCCGCCTGGTGGATTTCAAGCGCAACAAGCGCGAGATCCCCGCGAAAGTTTCGGCGATTGAATACGATCCGAACCGCACGGCGCGCCTGGCGCTGTTGGTGTATGCCGACGGCGAAAAACGCTACATTCTGGCGCCGGTGGGTTTGAAAGTTGGCGATACGGTGGTGACCAGCCGCACGGCGGATATCCGCCCTGGCAACAGCATGCCGATCTCCAGCATTCCGGTGGGTACCCTGATCCACAGCATTGAGCTGGCCGAAGGCCGCGGTGCGCAGATGGTGCGCGCGGCGGGTGCGGCGGCCCAGCTGCTGGCGAAGGAAGGCGATTACGCGCAGGTGCGCTTGCCCTCGGGTGAGGTTCGCCTGGTGCGTCAGACCTGCTACGCCACTATCGGCCAGGTGGGTAACCTGGACCACAGCAACATCAAGCTGGGAAAAGCGGGCCGCAAGCGCCATTTGGGCATTCGCCCCACGGTGCGCGGTACGGCGATGTCCCCGCGCGATCATCCGCATGGGGGTGGTGAAGGCCGCCAACCTGTGGGTATGCCTGGTCCCAAGACCCCGTGGGGTAAACCCACCCTGGGTTACAAGACCCGCCGCAACAAGCGGACGAACCAATACATCGTTCGCCGCCGCAATGCGAACAGTGGCCGGTAGGATACCAGGGCGCTGATCTGGTAAGAGAGGACGAAAAAGATGTCACGTTCGTTAAAGAAAGTACCGTTTATTGAACCAAAGCTTCTGAAGAAGATTGAAGCGATGAACACTCGGGGCGAAAAGAAGGTGCTGCGCACCTGGAGCCGCGCGAGTGTGATCTTCCCACAGATGGTCGGGCACACCATTGCGGTGCACGATGGTCGGCGGCATGTGCCGATCTATGTCACTGAGAATATGGTGGGACACCGCCTGGGTGAATTTGCTCCTACGCGCCATTTCCGTGGTCACGTAGCAGAGAAATCCTCGAGGAAATAAGCCATGGCCTCAGATGTTATTGCGAAATTAAGCAATTGCGGCGTTTCGGCCCAAAAAGCCCGCCTGGTGATTGATCTGGTGCGCGGGAAAGCGGCTGTGGACGCGTTGAACCTGCTGAAGTTCACCCCCAAAGTGGCGGCTCGCCACGTGGGCAAGTTGTTGGCTTCGGCAGTGGCGAACGCGGAGGAGAATTTTGGCCTGAACCGGGATGATTTGTACGTGTACAAAATCACCGCGGATGAGGCTCCGACGCGGAAATGGCGCCGGTTTGGCGCTCGCGGACGCTTCAAGCCGATTTTACGGCGGAATTCGCACATCACCGTGATTTTGCGGGAACGCGAGTAGAACAATGGTCCGTCTGGGCAGGGGATAGGGCCGGGACGGAAAGAGACACACCAGGAGTTACTATGGGTCGAAAAGTACATCCAATCGGTTTTCGTCTGAACATTAACCGGCCCTGGGAAGGGCGGTGGTACGCCGAAGGCGACGAATACACCGATCAACTGCATCAGGATATTCAGATCCGCAAGCTGATCCATTCCCAAACCGACCGGGCTGGCGTTTCGCTGGTGGAAGTGGAACGCTTCCCTGGCAAGGTGAAGGTCATCGTTCACACCGCGAAGCCGGGCATTTTGATCGGCCGCAAGGGCGACACGGTGAAGAAAATCCGCCAGGATTTGGAAGCGCTGACCGGGAAGAAGATTGATCTGGAGATCAAAGAGATCAAGAATCCCGATACCGACGCTTACCTTGTGGCGGTGAACATTGCCGGGCAGATTCAGCGGCGTGTGAGCTACCGGCGGGCGATGAAGCGCGCCATTCAACAGGCCATGCGCCAGGGCGCCGAGGGCATCCGTATTTCGGTGTCGGGCCGCCTGAGCGGTGCGGAAATGGCGCGGACGGTTTGGCTGCGCGAAGGGCGCGTGCCGCTGCAGACGCTGCGTGCGGATTTGGATTTCTCGCGCGCGGAGGCATTGACGACGTACGGCCAGATCGGGATCAAGGTCTGGATCTATAAGGGTGAAGTACTGCCGACGGTGGAAGAGAAAGCCGAAGCCACCGAGGGTGTGTACGTCAGCGAATAAACCTGGGCAGCGCTCTGACCCAGACAGACGAAAGAGGTAGCGATTATGTTGATGCCAAAGCGTGTTAAATACCGCAAACAGCAGCGCGGCCGCATGCGCGGTAAGGCGCTGCGCGGGGCGGAGGTCACCTTCGGCGAATTCGGTTTGCAAGCTTTGGAGCCGGGTTGGGTTTCGGCCCGCCAGATCGAAGCTGCGCGCCGGGCGCTGGTGCGGGTGATGCGTCGCCGCGGTAAGGCGTGGATCCGCATTTTCCCTGACCATCCGTATACGCAGAAACCCCCGGAAACCCGTATGGGTAAAGGGAAGGGCGGCGTGGAGTATTGGGTGGCGGTTGTGAAGCCGGGCCGGATTATGCTGGAGCTGGGTGGTCTGCCGCAGGCGATCGCCGTGGAAGCTCTGCATCAGGCAGCTTACAAGTTCTCCATCCGGACGAAAGTGGTTGCCCGGGGCGACATGGTAGGAGAACAAAATGAAAACGAGTGAAATGCGGCTTTTATCGACGAATGAGTTGCAGACGAAGCTGGACGATTCGCGCCGGGAATTGATGAACCTGCGGTTTCAGGTGGTCACCGGGCAGCTGACCGACACCAGCCGTCTGAAGCAGACGCGGCGCTTGATTGCGCGCTATGAAACCATTCTGCACGAGCGCGAGCAAGGGCAGAAGCAGGAAGGTGAAAAATGAACGAACGCCGCCGTTTGATTGGAGTTGTGACGAGCAACAAAATGATGAAGACGGTTGTGGTTGAGATCAAACGCACGTTCCGCCATCCGCTGTACCGTAAGGTGGTGCACGAGACCAAGCGGGTGAAGGCGCACGATGAACTCAACTGCCAGGTTGGAGATCAGGTTCAAATTGTGGAAAGCCGCCCGCTCTCGAAAGAGAAAACCTGGGTGGTGGAATCCATCATGCGCCACGGTGAAGGCGAGACCGTCGGTGAAGGAGCGTAAGCCATGATTCAGCAAGAATCTCGTCTGACAGTGGCCGACAACACCGGAGCGCGCGAACTGCTGGTAATCCATATTATGGGCGGGTCGGTGCGGCGGTATGGGCGCGTTGGCGATGTGGTGGTGGCGACGGTGAAATCGGCGGCCCCGCAAGGCTCTGTGAAGAAGAGCGACATTGTCAAGGCCGTGATTGTGCGCTGCGCGAAGGAATGGCGCCGTGAGGATGGCTCTACCATCCGGTTCGATGATAACGCGGCGGTGATCCTGGACAATGACGGAGCGAACCCGAAAGGCACCCGTATTTTTGGTCCGGTGGCGCGCGAACTGCGTGAAAAAGGCTTTATGAAGATTGTTTCGCTGGCGCCGGAAGTGCTGTAGGCGAGCGAAAAACAGGAGCGATGCCATGAGTGTCAAGATTCGCAAGGGTGATCAGATCGAAGTGATCAGCGGTCGCTCTGAGGATAAGGGTAAGCGCGGGGAAGTGATTAAAGTGACCCCGGATGCGGGGCGCGTGGTGGTGCAGGGTGTGAACCTGCGCACGAAACACCAACGCCAGGTGCAGGCCAAGGGCCGCACCATGAACCCCGGTCTGGTGCGCTTTGAGTCGCCGATCCACATTTCGAATGTGATGCTGGTTTGCCCGAAGTGCAATAAGGCCACGCGGGTTGGGCTTTCGCGTGATGGTGAGAAGGTTCAGCGCATTTGCAAGCGCTGCAACGGCCTGATCGACGAGTAGACCTGCCTCGGAGCGTAAGGTATGAACAGACTGAAAGAACAGTACAAAACGGAAGTGGCCCCTGCTTTGATGAAGGCTTTGAACCTGGAGAACGTGATGCAGGTTCCGGCGGTCAAAAAAGTGGTGGTGAATATTGGCCTGGGTGAAGCAATGGATAACCCGAAGGCGTTGGATGCAGCTGTGGCGGACTTGGGCGCGATCACCGGTCAAAAGCCGGTGGTGACGAAGGCGCGCAAGAGCATCGCGAACTTTAAGCTGCGCGAAGGTCGCGCGATTGGCGCGAAGGTGACGCTGCGAGGCGAGCGCATGTGGTCTTTCTTAGACCGCCTGATGAATATTGCTCTGCCGCGCGTGCGCGATTTCCGCGGTGTGTCTGCGGACGCTTTCGACGGTCGTGGAAATTATACGTTGGGTCTGCGCGAGCAGTTGATCTTCCCGGAAATTGAATACGATAAGATCGACAAGCTGCGCGGGATGGAAATTACCATCGTGACCAACGCGCCGTCGGATGATCAGGCAGCGATGTTGCTGCAACTGCTTGGGATGCCTTTCAGGAAGGGTTGATATGGCTAAGAAATGCATGAAGTTCCGTGAAATGCGGCGAGAATACCCTGTCCAGGTGCGCAACCGCTGCCGTGTGTGCGGTCGCCCGCGCGGTTACATGCGTCGCTTTGGATTGTGCCGCATTTGCTTTCGCGAGCTGGCTCTGAAGGGGCAAATACCCGGCGTAGTGAAGTCATCCTGGTAGTCAGCCCGGAGGAATGAGAATGAGCGTGAACGATCCGATTGGAGATATGTTAACACGTGTGCGCAACGCGCTGTTAATCGGTAGAAGCGAAGTTGCGATGCCTTCTTCGAGCCTTAAGGCGGAAATCGCCCGTATTTTGAAGGAAGAAGGCTTCATCGAGAGCTATGAGACGAAAGTGGATGAAACCCGCCCGTCTCATATCACCCTGCGCGTCAAGTTGAAGTACGTGGGAGAGCGCCGCCAGCGCCGCCCGGTGATCACCGGGTTGGAGCGGGTGAGCCGCCCTGGACGGCGGGTTTATACGCACAAACAGGATATCCCCTGGGTGTTATCGGGTTTGGGGATTGCCATCCTGTCCACTCCGAAGGGCGTAATGACCGGACAGCGGGCGCGCCAGCTGGGAGTTGGCGGCGAAATTCTGTGCAAGGTCTGGTAGGCCTGGCGGAGCAAGGAGGATAACTGTGTCACGAATTGGTCGATTACCCATCGACGTACCCGCCGGCGTGCAGATTAACATTGCGGAAGGTGGCGAAGTGAGCGTGAAGGGGCCGAAAGGCAGCCTGGCGCGCGCTTTCTCCCCCGAAATCGGCATTACGCTGGAAGGCACCCAGGTGGTGGTTCAGCGTAGCTCCGAAGAAGCCCGCATTCGCGCGCTGCACGGGACGACGCGTGCTTTGCTCCAGAATATGGTGACGGGTGTGAGCACCGGTTTCACCAAGGTTCTGGAAGTGGATGGTGTGGGTTACCGCACCGAGATGGATGGGACTAACCTGGTGTTGTATGTGGGTTATTCACACCCCGTTGTGGTCGAACCGCCGGCTGGGATCTCTTTTGAAGCAGATGCCAAGACACGGCAGGTCAAGGTCAATGGTTATGACCGCGAACAGGTCGGCCAGGTTGCTGCGAACATTCGCAAGATTCGCCCGCCGGAACCCTACAAGGGCAAAGGCATCCGCTATCAGGGCGAGCGGATTCGTCGCAAGGCCGGTAAAGCCGGTAAAGGCAAGAAATAGTAGGTGATGGCTTATGGCGAAACTGACTCGCAAAGAAGCTCGTATCCGACGGCATGAGCGCGTTCGGAAGCAAATTTCCGGGACGCCGGATTGCCCTCGTTTGAATGTGTTCCGCAGTGCGGCTGAGATTTATGCTCAGGTGATTGATGACCAGGCAGGGCTGACATTGGCAGCCGCCTCCAGCATCGACACCGGCCTGCGCGACAAAATCGTTGGCCTGAAGAAATCGGAACAGGCCCGGATGGTTGGCCAGTTGGTGGCGCAGCGCGCCAAGGACAAGGGGATCACCAAGGTGGTGTTCGACCGGGGTGGTTTCCGCTACATTGGCCGTGTCAAAGCCCTGGCTGATGGTGCCCGGGAAGCTGGCCTGGAATTCTAGGGCGAGCGAAAGGAAGATGAGGGCCTAAAACTATGGATATGACGGAATATCAACCCTTAGAAGAGCAGTACGATGAGCGCGTGGTAGAAATTGCCCGCGTGGCCAAAGTGGTGAAGGGTGGGCGTCGCTTCCAGTTCCGTGTCACCGTCATTATTGGCGACAATAATGGCAAGGTGGGCATGGGGGTTGGGAAGGCGAACGCTGTGCCGGATGCCATGCGTAAGGCGACGGAACGCGCGCGCAAAGACATGCGCAAGGTGTTTGTGATGGGTACCACCATCCCGCACGAAGTGGTCGGCCGCCTGGCAGGGGCACGGGTTCTTTTGAAACCGGCTTCGCCTGGTACCGGCGTTATCGCGGCTGGCGGCGTGCGCGCCGTGCTGGAAGCTGCGGGCGTGCGCGACATCTTGACCAAATCGCTGGGCAGCGCCAATGTGTTGAATGTGGTCAAGGCCACCTTCCTGGCGTTGGAACAGTTGAAATCCCCCGAAGAAGAGGCGGCGCGCCGCGGCAAACCCGTGCATGAGCTGCTGCCCTTCTGGGAGCGGAGGAAGAATGCCTGAGAACAGCCAACCCAAGAAGATTCGGATCACGCTGGTAAAAAGCGGGATCGGTTATTCCGTGCGCCACAAGGCCACGCTGAAGGCTTTGGGTCTGCGCCGGCTGCATCAGACGGTGGAGCATGACGACACGCCGACGATGCGCGGGATGCTGGCGAAGATCAGCCATTTGATTGAAGTTGAAGAGCAGGTAGAACGATGAAACTGAACGATTTGCAGCCAAACGAAGGCGCGAAAAAAGACCGTAAGCGTGTGGGTCGGGGTTTGGGCGCTGGGCAGGGCAAGACCGCTGGCCGCGGTACCAAGGGTCAGGGTTCTCGCTCGGGCGAGGGCGGCCACCTGTACCGCCAGGGCGGTAATTTGCCCTTCTACCGCCGCCTGCCGTTCATCCGCGGTGAAGGCTTTACCCCGCCGAACCAGGTCGAATATAACGAAGTCAGCCTGGAGCAGTTGGCTCGCTTTGAGGCAGGCACCGAAGTGACGCGGGAAGTATTGGCGGCAGAGAACATGCTGCGCAAAGCCAAGAACCCGGTGGTCATTTTGGGGAACGGTGAATTGAATGTGGCGTTGAAGGTGCGCGTGCAGCGCGTGACCAAGGGCGCCCGCGAGAAAATTGAGTCTGCCGGCGGCAGTGTGGAAATCGTTGCCTAAGCGGTCAACCCACTAAAGGAGACCCACATATGAAGCGTTCAGCTTGGCGCTACTTGTGGAAATCGGAAGACATCCGAAAGAAGTTGTTGGTGACGTTGGGACTGCTGGCCCTGTACCGGGTGGCCACGCACATTCCGGTCCCCGGAATTGATACGGCCGTGCTCGCGGCCCTGTCTCAGCGCACCGACGCCGCTGGCAACCTGATTGCGCTGTTGAACCTGCTTTCGGGCGGTACGGTGGCTCGCTTCTCGGTGCTGGCGATGGGTGTGTATCCTTACATTACGGCTCAGATTATTCTGCAGCTGCTCATCCCGATCATCCCAGCCCTTGAGCGCCGTATGAAAGAAAACCCCCGCGAAGGGCAGAAGTGGATGGAGAAATGGACCATGATCGCCACAGTGCCGATGGCGCTGCTTTCGGCGGTGGGCCAGATCAATATCTTCAACTCGCTCAGCAGCGGGCAGGCTGTGATCACCAACTTCGGTTTCACCGGGGCGAACCTGCTCCCGACCGTGACCGTGCTGTTGGTGATGATCGCCGGGACCATGTTCGCCATCTGGTTGGGCCAATTGATTTCGGAATACGGTATTCCCAACCAGGGTTTGTCGCTGATCATCTTTGCGGGTATCGTCTCGCAGATTCCTTCGAACCTGGCGGGCATTTTGAGCGATGCGCAGCGCGGCTGGTGGATGCTGTTGATTATCCTGGCCATTCTGGTGCTGACCATCCTGGCGATTGTGTTTGTGCAGCAGGGCCGCCGGAACGTGCCGGTGCTCTTCCCTGGGCGGCGCATGGGCGCGCGGATGTCGATGCCGGTGCGCAGCAGCCTGCCTTTGATGGTGAACATGGCGGGTATGATCCCGCTGATCTTCGCGCAGTCCATTATGACCTTCCCGGCGATTGTGGCCAGCTACTTTACCGGCGCCGAGACGGAATGGGTGCGCAACTTTGCCCTGGGTGTTTACCGCACCTTTGGGGCGCAAAGCCCGTGGTACTCTCTGCTGTATTTCGTGATGGTGGTGGCTTTCACCTTCTTCTACACGGATGTTTTGTTCGCGCAGCAGAACTACGGCGAAAATCTGAAACGCCAGGGCGCTCAGATCCCCGGTGTGGTGCGGGGCGGCCCGACCCAGAAGTATTTGACCAAAGTGCAGCGCCGCATTACGCTGCCGGGCGCTTTGTTCCTGGGTTTGGTGGCAGTGATGCCCTATTTGTTGAGCTATGTGATGCCCGTTGGGGCGCAGGCTGGCTTGTTCCTGCTCTCTTCGGCGGGGTTGCTGATCGTGGTGGGCGTGGTTCGCGATACCTTCACGATTATCGAAACCGAGCTGAAACTGCACGGTTATGACGAAGGCTTGATTAAGGGCTAGTACGATGGCGAAGTATATTGTTCTGCTGGGGCCTCCTGGGGCCGGTAAGGGTACGCAGGCTGCGGTGCTGTCTAAAGCGTTGGAATTGGCGCACGTTTCTTCGGGCGATATCTTCCGCGAGAATCTGAAGGCGCAGACCGAGCTGGGCAAGCTGGCGCAGACGTTTATGGGCCGCGGCGAGCTGGTTCCGGATGATGTGACGATTGCCATGATCGAGGAACGCTTGAGCCGCCCAGACTGCGCGCAGGGAGCCTTGTTAGACGGGTTCCCGCGCACTCCCGCCCAGGCGCAGGCCCTGGCAGACATGCTGGCCAAGACAGGTGGAAAAGTGGATGCGGTGCCGTATATCGCCGTGCCTGCCGAAGAGCTGATTCAACGCTTGAGCGGGCGCTGGACGTGCCGGGCTGAAGGCCATGTGTATCACCAGGTGTTCAACCCGCCCCAAAAGGCGGGGGTGTGCGATGTGGACGGCTCGGAGCTGTACCAGCGCGACGATGATAAGTCGGAGACGGTGGAACGGCGCATCCGCGTGTATATGGAGCAAACCGCTCCCTTAATTGCCTTTTACCGAGAAAAAGGCTTGCTGATGGATGTGGACGGGACCCAGGCGATTGACGAGGTTTCGAAGACGCTGTTGGCGGCTTTCGGGAAGGAACTGTAGGCGAACGAAATGGTTTGGGATCGTCAGATTAACCTGAAAACCCCGGAAGAGCTGGAAAAGATGCGCACCGCCGGTCGGATCAACGCCGAAGCGTTGGCTGCCGCGCATGCAATCCTGCGCCCTGGGGTGACGACGGCCGATCTGAACGCGGCAGCTGAAGAAGTAATGAAGAAGTACGGTGTGTATTCCCCGTTCAAGAATTACCCGGGGCCTTACCCCTACCCGGCCAGCACCACCGTGAGCGTGAACGAAGAACTGGTGCACGGGATACCGAGCAAGAAGCGCAAGCTGAAAGAGGGCGATATTGTCTCGGTGGACTGCGGAACGGTGTTTGAAGGGTACGTGGGCGATTCGGCCTTCACCGCGGGGGTGGGAGAAGTATCTCCTGAGACCCAGCGGCTGCTGGAGGTCACCGAAATGGCGCTGTATGCTGGAATTGCCAAGATGGTGATCGGGAACCGGGTTGGGGATGTATCGGCGGCGGTGCAGGAATACGCTGAGTCGCGCGGTTTTTATGTGACGCGCGAATACACCGGGCACGGTGTGGGGCGGCGTATGCATGAGGGGCCGCAGGTGCCGAATTACGGCACGCCCGGCCGCGGAATGCCGCTGCGAGCGGGGATGACCATCGCATTGGAGCCGATGCTCCTGGTGGGCACCGCGCTGACCAAAACACTGGCAGATGAATGGACTGTGGTTTCGGCGGATGGATCGCTGACGGCGCATTTTGAGCACAGTGTGGCGGTGACGGAGCAGGGACCGGTGATTTTGACTTTGCTTCCGAATGGGCGTGCACCGGGCCAAATAACTGGACACATCCCGCATTCTTCGGTATAATCTAGGCTTTGCGGATTAGTCCTGGCAATTATTTTGAAGGAGTTTCGAATGAGAGTATCACCTTCTATTCGCAAACGTTGTGCCAAGTGCAAGATCGTCAAACGACGCGGCATTTTGTACATCATTTGTGATAACCCCAAGCATAAGCAGCGACAAGGGTAGGTTTAAGCTATGAGAATTGAAGGCGTTGATTTACCCCGCAATAAGCGCATTGAAACCGCGCTGACCTATATTTTTGGCATTGGACCGACGCGCGCGAAGTCCATTTTGGCTGCCACGCAGGTGAACCCGGACATCCGTGTTAAGGATATTTCGGAAACCGATGCGTCGCTTTTGCGCGAATTCGTATCGAAAAATTACAAAGTGGAAGGTGACCTTCGCCGCGAAGTTCAGATGAACATTAAGCGGTTGATTGAAATTGGCTGCTACCGCGGCCTGCGTCACCGCCGCAACCTGCCCACCCGTGGGCAGCGCTCCCGCACCAATGCTCGCACGTGCAAGGGTCCCAAGAAGACCGTGGCCGGTCGCGGCCGCCGCCGTGGAGCTGCGAAGAAGTAGACCAAAACCTGCGGGTGCGGATCTGGCCGGGAGGGTTTCCTTCTAACCCGCGGCTACCCGGCCGGTGAACCATCCAGCAGAGAGATTGGGCTGAACTTCGAAGTTGAGAGGTTAATAGCGAGGAACTATGGCTCAAAATGTACGTTCAACGCGCCGCACGACAGCTGCGCGCAAGGTGAAGCGAACCCTGTCTTACGGTCAGGTGCATGTTTTCGCTTCGTTCAATAACACGATCATCACCATCACCGACCCGCAAGGGAACACGGTTTGCTGGGGCAGCTCTGGTTCGGCCGGTTTCAAAGGCTCGCGCAAGAGCACGCCGTTTGCGGCGCGTTTGGCTGCGGAACAGGCGATTAAGGTCGCCCAGTCGATGGGGATCCAGGAAGTGGACTTGATTGTCAAGGGGCCTGGCCCGGGTCGTGAATCTGCTATTCGTGCTGTGCAGTCGATGGGCGTGAAAGTGCGCTCCATTTCCGACATCACACCGGTGCCGCACAACGGCTGCCGGCCGCCGAAGAAACGCCGCGTGTAATCATCAGAAGGAGCTGTTATGGCTAGGTATACTGGGCCGGTGTGCAAATTGTGCCGGCGAGAAGGTGAAAAACTTTTCCTCAAGGGCGAGCGCTGCTTTTCTCCCAAATGCGGGTTTGATAAGCGCGCCTATGCGCCTGGAGAACACGGTAAGGCGCGCATGGCGCGTGGAGACCGTGTGAGTGACTATTCGCGCCAGCTGCGCGCGAAACAGAAGGCCCGCCGGGTGTACGGTGTGTTGGAACGCCAGTTCCGCCGCTACTTCAGCGTGGCCATTCGCACCAAGGGTTTGACGGGTTTGAACCTGCTGCACACCCTGGAAACCCGGTTGGACAATGTGGTGTACCGCATGGGCTTCGCTGAAAGCCGCTCGCAGGCGCGCCAACTGGTCAACCACGGGCATTTCATGGTGAACAATATCCGCGCGGATATCCCCTCGATGCTGATGAAAGCGGGCGATATCATCACGGTGCGCGAAAGCTCCCGCGGCCTGGTTTATTTCAAAGAGCTGCCGGATCTGGCTGCCAAGCGCAACTGCGCCATGTGGCTGGATCGCGACCTGAAGTCGCTGAGCGGGCGGGTTTTACGTATTCCTGAACGTTCCGAAATTGACGGGAATCTCAACGAGCAGTTGATTGTTGAGTACTACTCGCGCTAAACGCCATTAGTCCGGGGCGCGGTAACACAGGGTGCATCCGGAAAGAGGTGTAAAGTGATTGCTTTGAGTAATATGGTAACTCCCAAAGTGGAGCGTGAGGCTGAGGCCAGGAATTACGGCAAATTTGTCATTACCCCGCTTGAGCGTGGGTATGGCGTAACCCTTGGGAACGCGCTGCGGCGAGTGCTGCTCTCCTCTCTGGAGGGGGCGGCGGTGACCTCGGTGCGCATCACGGATGTGCTGCATGAGTTCAGCGACATTCCGGGTGTGCGCGAGGACGTGATTCAGGTGATGCTGCAAATCAAGCAGCTGCGCATGATGCTCCACGATGTGGACTCGGCGCACCTTCACCTGGAAGTGCGCGGCGAGGGCGTGGTGACGGCTGCCGATATTCAGGTGCCGCCGGAAGTGGAAATTGTCAATCCAGATCTGTACCTGTTCACGGTGGACAGCGCCAGCACGAACCTGGAAATTGACTTTGTGGTGGAGCGCGGCCGGGGATATTCCCCCGCCAATGAGCGCAGCAACCGCCTTCCGATTGGCGAACTGCCGGTGGATGCCATCTACAGCCCGGTGAAACGTGTTTCCTGGAATGTGATGAGCAATGCGCGCGTGGGGCAGAGCACGAATTACGACCGTTTGACCCTGGAAATCTGGACAGACGGCACGATTGCTCCGGAAAAAGCCCTGGGCAAAGCCTCGAAAATATTGATTGATCATTTGCGCTTCATCTCTGGCATTAGCGAGGAAACGCTGGTGATTAGCCCGGAGAAGGAAACCACGGGCAGCCGGTTGACGAGCGAGGCGGCAGAGACGCCCATTGAAAACCTGGACCTTTCCGTGCGCGTGTTCAATTCGCTGAAGCGGACGGGCATCACCACGGTGGGCGATGTGCTTGAACTTCTCGAAAAGGGCGATGAGGCAGTCATGTCCATCCGCAACTTTGGCGAGAAGAGCCTGGACGAGCTGCGCCAGAAGATGCAAGAAAAGGGCTTTTTGCCCACGGAAGAAAAGACGGAGTAAGCAGACATGCGACATCACGTTGCTGGTTATAAATTAAGCCGAGATAAAGATCAGCGCAACAGCTTGCGGCGTAACCTGATTTGCCAGTTGTTCACGCACGAGCGCATTCGCACCACGCGGGCCAAGGCTATGGCCATTCGCGGGGAAGCGGAAAAGATGATTACGCTGGCGCGGAACGCGGAAAAAGCCGATGAGATGGGCAAAGTGAATGCCCGCCGTCTGGCGGCTGCGCGCCTGGCGAATCCCGAAGTGGTTAAGAAATTGTTTGACGATATCGGCCCGCGCTTTGCGAAGCGCCCCGGCGGGTACACCCGTATTTATCGTCTGGTCCCTCGCCTGGGTGATGCGGCTGAGATGGTCCTGATTGAATTGGTTGAGGAATAATCCGGCCAAATCGTAAGATTGGGTTGGAATGGCACGTTACCAAGTTACTCTTGCTTACGACGGTACAAGCTTCTTAGGCTTTCAGCGCCAGGGAGAAGTCCGTACGGTTCAGCTTGAAGTGGAAAAAGCACTTCGCGAGCTGGGATGGCAGCAGGATACCCTGCTGGCAGCCGGACGGACGGACACCGGGGTACACGCTTCGGGACAGGTGATTGCTTTTGACCTGGACTGGGGCCACGACCCTCAGGCATTATGCCGGGCGCTGAACGCAAAGCTTCCGAAGGATGTGGCGGCAAGGGCGGCAAGCACGGCGCGGGAGGATTTTCACCCGCGTTATGATGCCCGCTCCCGCACCTACCAATACCACATTTTTTGTGAGGCGCTGCGCGATCCCTTGCGGGAACGATACGCCTGGAGAGTTTGGCCGGAAGTGGATCTGAACCGGCTGCAGGCCGCTGCTGATCTGCTGATTGGGACCCATGATTTCGCTGCGTTCGGAACCCCGCCCCGGACCGGAGGCAGCACCGTGCGAAGGGTCTTTCAGGCAGATTGGGTGAGCCAGCCTGGGGGTCTGCTGTTTGAGATTACGGCCAACGCCTTTTTGTACCACATGGTGCGCCGGACGGTGTTTTTGCTGGTGCAGGCCGGTGGGAAGCGACTCTCGCTGGATGACCTGGATCTGGCCGTCACTCAAGCTCAGCCGCAGACCCCTGGATTGGCCCCAGCGCAAGGGCTGGTGCTGACCCGGGTACAGTATGACACGAAGCAAGATGACTGGAACGCGTGAAGATCCTTGTATGTTTGGAGAGGATGACTGTGGAAAAGACCTACGTCATTAAGGGCGCGGCGGAACAGGAATGGCTGCTGGTGGATGCCAGCGGACAGGGACTGGGCCGTTTAGCGACGACGATTGCGATGTATCTGATGGGAAAACACAAGCCGACCTTCACGCCTGGCGTGGATATGGGCGACTTTGTGGTGGTTGTGAACGCCAGCGCGCTGGGGCTGACCCCGAAACGTTTGACGACCAAGAATTATCACAGGCACTCTGGCTATCCCGGCGGGTTAACCACCACTTCGCTGCGGGATATGCTGGCGAAGTACCCCGACCGGGTGATCCGCCGCGCCGTGTGGGGGATGCTGCCGCACAACAAGTTTGGCCGCCACATTATCAAGCGGTTAAAAGTGTACGGCGGAAGTGAGCATCCTCACCAGGCCCAGAACCCTAAGCCGGTTGTGTAAAGGAGTTGTAGAGATGACCGTTCAGTATTTTGAGGGCATTGGCCGCCGCAAAGAAAGCTCGGCGCGCGTGCGTGTGATGAGCGGGTCGGGTGTGTTCACAGTCAACGATAAGACCGTGGAAGAATATTTCACCCGCCTGGGCGACATTGAATCGATCTTAGGCCCCATGGTTGCTGCTGGGATGGACCGCGCCACCTGCGATATCACCGTAAAGGTGATGGGCGGTGGGGTGACTGGCCAGACCGATTCGGTGAAGCTGGGTTTGGCCCGTGCGCTGCTGAAGATGAACCCTGAGCTTTCCTCTGCCATGCGCAAGGGCGGTTTCCTGACGCGCGACCCGCGCATCAAGGAACGCAAGAAGCCAGGTCTCAAGCGCGCCCGCAAGGCCCCGACCTACACCAAGCGTTAGATCTCCGGTTTGTTTCCGGAATTTCACGTGCGTTTCGGCAGATTCTCGTCTGCCGAAACGCATGGTTTTGTTTATAGCCCTCATCATTAAAAAGACCCGGTGGGGCAGGATGTGCGCGGAGGAGACATGGATCAAAGCTGGATGCAAAACGGCGGGATTGTCATTGTGGGACTAGGCCCAGGCGAGGCGAATCTGCTGACGCGCGAGGCATGGGATTGGCTGTGCCAGATTCCGCGGGTGTATGTGCGCACACGCCACCATCCCACCGTGGCGGGTTTCCCAGAGGGGGTAGAGGTGGTCTCCTTTGACGATCTCTACGACCAAGGTGAGGCCTTTGAACAGGTGTACGCGGGCATTGTGGATGAGATCCTGCGGTTGGGCCAACAGCCGGGCGGTGTGACCTACGCGGTGCCGGGGCACCCCTACGTGGCCGAGGCCACCAGCCCGGAGATCGCGCGGCGCGCCCGCGAGCTGGGACTGGAAGTGCGCGTGGTGGAAGGGGTGAGCTTTTTGGAACCGACCTTCACGGCATTGGAACTGGACCCTTACCCGCGGCTGGCTTTGGTGGACGCTTTGGAATTAGGCCCGGCGCACATGCCCGGTTTCCCGCCTGACACCCCAGCCCTGGTGGCGCAGATTTATTCGCGCCAGGTGGCGGCGGAGGTGAAGCTGACCCTCAGCGCGGTGTACCCCGATACGCACCCCGTACGGCTGGTGCACGCGGCGGGCAGTCCGCGCCAAAAGGTGGAGGATTTGCCTCTGTACGAGATTGACCGCAGCGCCTATGTGGGCCTGCTGACCTCGCTGTATGTGCCGCCGCTGAAAGCGAATACCAGTTTTGAGGGCTTTCAGGATATCATCGCCCGCCTGCGCGCGCCGGACGGCTGCCCCTGGGATCAAAAGCAGACCCACCAGACGCTGCGGTCGCACCTGCTGCAAGAGACCTATGAGACTTTGGAAGCCATTGACAACGATGACCCTCAAGAGATGTGTGAGGAATTCGGCGATCTGCTGCTGCAGATTGTGCTGCATGCGCAAATTGGCAGCGAGTACGGCGAATTCAGCATGGCTGAGGTGATTCGCAGCATTTCCGAAAAGATCATTCGCCGCCATCCGCATGTGTTCGGTGAAACCGCCGTCGAAGGGGTGGGCGAGGTGCTGAGCAATTGGGAGAAGATCAAAGAGGCCGAGCGGGCAGCCAACGGCACCGCTGAAACCAAGGGCCTGCTGGACGGACTGCCTCAGGCCTTGCCAGGCTTAAATTTGGCGCACGAGATTCAAGATCGAGCGGCGCGAGTGGGTTTTGATTGGGAGACGATTGACCCCGTGGTGGCCAAGGTGCGCGAGGAGCTGGAAGAGGTGCTGAACGCGCCGGAAGAGGAGCGTGAAGGGGAGCTGGGTGATCTGCTCTTTGCGGTGGTGAATCTGGCGCGCTGGTACAAGGTGGACCCCGAAAACGCCCTGCGGCAAACCAACCGCCGTTTCCGGCAGCGCTTTACGCATATTGAAAAGCGGGCGCGCGAGGCTGGGCGCTCTTTGGCTGAGATGACCCTGGCGGAGATGGACGCCTGGTGGGATGAGGCCAAACGCTTGGAATGAGGCTGGACGGGCGGACGAACTAAAACAGGGCTGGTTGGGCCGGCGCGGCGGGTTGGTAGGGGGTGATTTGACACGCGAGGCCCAACTGGCTGCATAAATCCCCAATTTTGTGAAACAGTTCGCGGCTGTGCGGCGCCCAGGCGGTGTAGCGCTGGCCGTACTGGCGTTCATAACGGCTGCGCAGACCTGGGAAATGCTGGTCGAGCTGGGCGTAGTAATGCTCGCGCTGGCGGTCGCGCAGGGTGAGGGCCATGAGGGGCAGGATGTATTGGGCTCCGCAGCCGGCCGCCCGGCGGATCAGCTCGCTGAGATCTTCCCAGCGGTCGGTGATCCACGGCAAGGCGGGCATGAGGGCGATGCCGGTATACAGGCCGGCGCTGGCCAGGGCTTCCACGGCCTGAAAGCGGCGCGTGGGGGACGGCGCAGCAGGCTCGATGCGCGCGGCCAGATCATCGGCGGGGGTGGTGATGGTGAAGGTGACGGCGGCGTAGACCTTGTGAATCTCCTGCAGCAGAGGCAGGTCTTGCAGCACCAAATCGCTTTTGGTGAGCACATGCACAGGGAAGCCGCGCCTGGCCATGACCGATAGGGCGGCGCGGGTGAGGCGGTAATGCGTTTCCAGGGGCATGTAGGGGTCGTTCATGGAGCCGGTGCCGATGGTTCCGCGGGTGCGCTTGCGGGCCAGTTCCTGGTCGAGAAGCTGTGGGGCGTTGGTTTTAACCTGGATTTCGCCGTCAAAATCGGCGATGTTGTAGCAGGCACTGCGCGAATCGCAGTAGATGCAGTGATGCTGGCAGCCGCGGTACAGATTCAGGGTGTAGCGCAGACCGAAGATGGGATCGGGCTGGCGGATGGGGTTGAGGACGGTGCGCGCCTGAACTTCGACAATTTTCACGGG
The DNA here is from genome assembly GCA_036751735.1 of Levilinea sp. Classification (GTDB taxonomy): domain Bacteria; phylum Chloroflexota; class Anaerolineae; order Anaerolineales; family Anaerolineaceae; genus Levilinea. Next base: position 19,705 of record DAIOUB010000033.1, read on the forward strand.
GACAGTCCTCGCAAGGCCTCAGGGCGTGGGCAGCCGCACCGAAATGCCTTCGAGGGTGTGGGTTTTCTTGGGGGAAAGGATGATCTTAAAATCCGCCGCGCCTTGCGCATAGTTAACATGACAGGTGGTGATGATGTAGCCGTTGTAGAACTCCACCTGCGGCACGCTGAAATCCTGATAGCCCCCCAGAGGGGCCAGAGAAGCGCGCAGCGCGTCGAAATCGGCCTGGGTGAACTGGCGCTCCATCTTGCGGCCAAAATTGGCAGAAAACGCGGCAAAATCCCCCTGATCCAGAGCCTCGATGAGCACCTGGCTGGCGGGCTGGGCATAGGCGAGGATCGCCGCGCGATCCTCGCCTGTAAACACGCGGTTTTGCCCCTGACCCAGGGCCTGGAGCAGGATAACCAGCACCGCCACCACCAAAAGGATGACGGCGCTGGTGAGCAGACGGGTTTTCACGCCAGCGGCTCGAAGCGGGCGGTGAAATGGCGCATGAGGGGGGCCTGATAGGTGAGGCGGTAGCCGCGCAGCTGGCTGCTTTTTTCGGCCAGCTTGCAGCACACATTGGCCACGTAATCCAGGTGCGATTGGGTGTACACCCGCCGCGGCAGGGCCAGACGCACCAGCTCCAGCTTGGGGTAGACCCATTCGCCGGTGTCGGGGTGGGGGTAGGCGAACATGACCGAACCGATTTCCACACCGCGGATGCCGCCTTCCAGGTAGAGGGCTGCCCCCAGGGCCTGCCCGGGGAATTCGGCATGGGGGATATGGGGCAGCAGGCGTCCGGCGTCAAGATAGATGGCGTGGCCGCCGGGGGGCTCCACAAAGGGGATGCCGCGGTCGCGCAGGCAGGCGGCCAGATAAGCGGTTTGGGTCAGGCGGTAGGCCAGGTAGGATTCTTCCAGACCCTCGCGCAGCCCCACGGCCAGGGCGTCCAGATCGCGCCCGGCCAGGCCGCCGTAGGTGGGGAAGCCTTCGCGCAGGATGAGCTGGTTGCAGATTTCCTGGTGGAGTTTGGGGTCGCGTAC
>DAIOUB010000034.1:0-13580 GCA_036751735.1 Levilinea sp.
CGCATCTTTTTTCTGCTCGTTATTTGCTTTCTGTGTGCCTCGTTGGGCGGCCTTCTGGCCTTGCGCCTTGGCTCCCCTTCCTCCGCGGCGACTCCGACCCCCCTGCCCCCCAAAGCCACTTCCTCCGCCAGTGTTCAGGAACGCACCAACCTGGTGATCATCCAGGTGAACGACCTGCGCGATTCCTCCCCCCGCCTGGTCTCCATGTGGTACAGCATTATCCTGCTGAAAAAACAGCCCTCCCTCACCTTTAAACCCCTCTACCCCAGCCAAAAAGACCTCAGCCTGGCCCGTGATTTGCAGAAGAATTTCAGCCTCAATGCCGACCGCCAGCCCAAAGCCGGCTTTCTGAACACCCTGCAGGAAAACCAGATCCCCTGGGACGCCTGGCTGATCTTCGACAGCAAGTCGGGCACAGCCCTGTACCGCTGGGCGCTGGGTGAAAGCGCCGCGTTCACCTCGCAAACCCCCGAATCCCCGCGCGATACCTCTCATCTCGACCAGGACCGCAGCCTGCTCAACGGCATCTGCGACATGCTCAGCATCCCGGCTCAAGACCGGCCGCGCGCCTTTGATTGGGACTTACTGACCTCAGATCATTTCGTCACCTCGGTGGATCTGAGCTCCGCCCTGGGATTGTGGCATCACCTTTCCGATCAATCCCCCCGCTGTAAAATCCACCCCTAAGCCTCAGCTCACCAAATCCACCGGCAGATGGCACAGCCGGTTCATAAAGGCCACCCGCTTCTCATCCGCGTAAAAATCCAGCCGGGTGACGCCGGTGTTGTTCAGCGCAAACCAAAATGTCTCGTCTCCATCCAGACCCAAGACCAGGCGCATGAACACATTGTAAAAACCAGCGTGGCTCACCACCACCACACGGTCCTCCGTGCCGCCGTGCCGCTCCAAAAGCAGATCCAACAGGCGGCGCGCCCGCCCAGCTCGTTCTTCACGAGTCTCAAACGAACGGTTCCACCAGCCCTGGGGGTTCAGCCCCTCCGGAAGCGTCAGCTCCGGAAAACGCTCCGCCAATTCCTGCGGACGCTTGCCCGGCAGCCCGTTGCGCTCTCCCGTGTCAAAATCATCCAGATAAATCCCCCCCGCCTCGTGCAAATCCTTCAGCCCCGCCAGCGGCACCCCCACCGTGCGCGACAGCGCCAGGCCGGTCTCAATCGCCCGCACCATCAGGCTGCAATACAGATGCGTGAAACCCACCTGTTCGCCGCGCTCCTCAGGGCCAAGTTCCTTGCCCACCGGCAGGGCCGCGTAAAAAGCCGCCAGCCGCCGCGCCTGCTCCTGCCCCAGACGGCTCAGCTCTGGGTCTTCGTTGCGCCCCTTTGATTCACCCGTCTGCAGGAACAGCAGGTTGTTATTGGATTGGGCGTGTCGTATAAAATACAGCTGCATAAGGTCTCCTCCGCGATGTCGCCGCCAGTTTTCAGGGGTTCCATGTTATAATCAAGCGCTTGTTTGGCGCGGCCCTGTCCGTCCATATTTGATAAGGAGAGAACGTGAGCACAAATCAAAACAAACCTACTGTTGTGGCGGACGATGTTGTCGTAAGCCTGGATTATACCTTGACCGTGGAAAATGAGATTGTGGATTCTTCGGATGAGGGCGAACCTTTGGAATTCCTGGTCGGTCACCAGAATGTGATCCCCGGCCTGGAACGCCAGCTCTACGGCATGACCATCGGCGACAGCAAAGAGGTGGACGTGGCCGCCGCCGACGCCTACGGCGTCGTGGATCCTGAAGCCATTGTCAATATCCCTCGCGACCAGTTCCCTGCGGATATTCCCCTGGAATTGGATATCCAGCTTCAGGTCAAGGACATGGACGGCGACATCATGGATGCGCGCATTGTGGAAGTCAGCGCCGATTCGGTGCGCCTCGATTTCAACCACCCCCTGGCTGGCAAAGACCTGCACTTCTCCGTGAAGGTCGTGGATCTGCGCGCCGCCACCGAAGAAGAACTGGCCCACGGCCATGTGCACGGCAGCGATTTTGACGATGAACTCCTCGACGAAGACTACTTCGATGACGAAGAAGGCGAGTGGGAAGACGAGGAAGAGGAAGAAGACGAGGATCAGAAGTAATCCTTCGTTTACCCTTGGGTTTGTAAATCAGGGTCTGGCCGCACATGCCAGACCCTGTTTGCTGCCCGCCCGCAAATCCTCCGGCGGCAGAGTCTTGCCCTTTCACCCGCCCCTGGATATACTAATCCATAGTTGAATTCATCCTCTGGCTTGTGAAAGGCAGCCGCCATGCCCCTTGAAACCTATCTAAAACAGCTCCTCGGCGAAAACGAAAAAATCCTGCTGGTCACCCACCAACATTGGTTCCGCCTCGTCCAGGAGATCTTCCTGGAAATCGTCCTGGCGCTGGTCATCATCCTCGTCTTCACCGGCATACAGTTGGCCGTGCTGCCCAACCCGCTCTTTGCCCTGGGCTATTTCCTGGTCATCATCCCCCTGGTCAGCCTGGCGCGGGATGTGATCATCTGGTACAACCACCAGTATATCGTCACCAACCGCCGCGTCATCCAGATTTTTGGCGTCATCAACAAAAACGTCACCGATTCGTCCCTGGAAAAGGTCAACGACGTCAAGATGGTTCAGTCTTTCTTTGGGCGCATCTTCAATTACGGCGACGTGGAAATTCTCACCGCCAGCGAACTGGGCGTCAACCGTTTCACCAAAATCGGCGACCCCATCCGCTTTAAAACCGTCATGCTCAACGCCAAAGGCAAGCTGGACAGCGGCGAAAGCCTGCGCCCCGCCGCGGCGACCGCCCAGCACGAAGATATTCCCGCCCTCATTGAACGTCTGGGACTCATGCGCGATAAAGGCTGGGTCACGGAAGAAGAATTTCAGGCTAAAAAAGCCGATCTGCTGCGGCGGCTCTAACCAGCCCCCCATTTGCCCCCACCGCGAACCGCAGGCCTCTTTCCGGCTGCGGTTCGTTTATTTTCCAGCGCCGTTACTGAAAACCCCACTTCTCAAAATGTTCCAGCCCGCCGATCACCGACAGCGTGCGCCCCACATACGGTTGGGTCAGCATGGTGCGCTTGTGCCAGAAGAGCGGGATCACCACCGCATCTTCATCCACCAGCACATGCTCCGCCGCGGCGAAGGCTTCCATGCGTTTCAGCCCGTCCAGTTCGCGGGCGGCCTCGTTCAGCGCGTTCTCAAAAGCCGGGTTGTAGTATTGAATGCCGGTAAAATTCGGGTTCACCGCACCGCCAATGCCAAATTCCTCCTTGATGAAATCGTTGGCATCCGGGTACTCATAACAGTGCAGCCCCCGCCACATCTGCGGCGCGGGCACCCCCGACACAGCCGCGCGAAAGTCCTTCAGCGGTTTTTCATCCAGCTTCACCCGCACCCCCAACACCTGTCGCCACTGTTCGGCCAGCCCCTCCGCAATTTTCCGCTGGGTGTCTCCCTCCGGGAAGGTCAGGGTCAGGTCTACCCCTTCGGGCTGCAGGGCAAATTCGCGCAAGTAGCCGGCCAGTTCATCCTGCGCGGCCTGCGGGTCAAAGCGCACCCCCAGGTCGGGGAACATCTCTGGGCTGGCGGGCGCCCCCACCAGGCCGGGCGTGCTGAACCAAAAGGCCGGGTCGGCTAACCCGTCCAGGAATTTCGCCGTCAGGGCGGGTCGGTCGAGGGCCAAAGAAAGCGCCCGCCGCACCCGCCGGTCTTTCACCACCGCTGCCTGCGAATTAAAGGCCAGATAGGTGGTGCACAGCTCCGGCGCGCTGCCCACCTGCGCGTTCAGTTCGGGGTCGGCGCGCACAGCCGCCACCGAATCCGGCGGCACGCTGACCACGTCCATCTCCCCGCGTTGGTAAGCCGCCAGCGCCGCCTGCCCGTCCATCGCCGTCCATTCCAACTGGCTGATGCGCGGCTTGGGGATATTATCCTGCCCCGGCCAGTATGGATTCTCAATCAGCGTGATGCGCGTGTTGCTCACCCACTCTTTCAGCAAGTACGGCCCGTACGATTGGAAATACGCCGCTTCAGTCCACTGCTGCGGATTGGCGTTGTGGCAGTCATCCCCTTCAATCAGCCAGCGCGGCTGCGCCCGCACCATCGCCAGCCCCATCAGCAAAGCGTAATGCGAACCCGGTTCAGTGAAGCGCACTTCCAAAGTCAAATCGTCCAGCACCTTGATGCGCGGGTAATCCTCTTCCACCACCCCCTGCTGATATAAATCTGCCCCTTCAATCCGATTCACCAGCAGACTGGCCGCTTCTGAGCGGGTATCGCCTTTGAGCGTGCGCAAAATGCCGTAGCGAAAGTCCTCCGCCCGCAAAAAGCGCTGCTGACCGTCGCAGTCTTCCACCGGTAAAGCCTGGTTGCGGTTGGCATCCCAACGCACCCAGGCCACATCCCCCCGCAGGAAGAAGGTGTACACCAGCCCATCCGGTGATACATTCCAGGCCTGGGCAATCCCCGGCTCCAACTGCGCAGTCTGCTCGTTGATGCGCGTCAGCCCGGGCAGGGTCTCTTCCACAATTTGCAGCCCGTTGGCATGGTTGTTCAGCGCCACCCAGGCCGGGTCAATCACCACCCCGCCGCCGGGATCCATCGCCAGGCGCAGACGGTTCGCCTCTTGGGGTGAGAGGGTGGGGGGGGCGGCTGGCGTGGCTGTGTCCAGCCGCACCGGCGGCTGGCGCGTGGGGGTGGGCGTCTGCGTCGGCAGGGGCGTCCAGGTGGGCAGGGGCGTTGGCGTGGGCGAAATCACCCAGGCAGCCGCTCTGGCCCCCCAGGGCGACTGCACCGCCCACCATCCCAAACCAACGCACAGCCCCAGCCCAGCCAGGCCGAGCAGCACAAGAATCCATCGGGTTCGACGAGCCATAGGTCAATTATACTTGCTTCCCCACCCCCGCCGCCAAACTACCAGTTGTTTTTTCCCCTCGCCTTATGGCATAATAAAAAACGATTAAGACCTCATTATCCGGTACTTTTTTCCCGCCGATCGGATGGCCGTTGAATGAAGAAGCGCACCATTTATATCGCCACTGCTTTGCTCTTGTTGATCCTCATGGGATCCATGATCCTTGTAGTGCAGCTCCTCGAGGCCACCTATCACGCCCAGCAAAACCAGGATTTCCAGCAGCTGCTCGAAGTTCACGGCAGCCAGATTCAGCTGCAAATCAACCGCTCCCTTTCGGCGGGTCTGGCCCTCTCCATGCTCATCCATCAAAATAACGGCGCAGTGCCGGGGTTTTCGTCCCTTTCAGAAAATATGACGAAAATCTACAGTGGGATTGATTCCATTTATCTGGCTCCCGACGGGCTGGTTTCGCAGACTTATAATCCCGACAGCGGCCAGAGCCTCATGGGAATTAACGTGTTTGAACATCCCGCCTACGCGCAAACCGCCCGCACAGCGCGCGATGAACACCGCATGATCCTCTACGCCCCCGTGCGCACCTCCGCGGGCCAATCCGGCATCATGGGCTGGCAGCCGGTGTATTTGCTCACCTCCGACCAGCAGGAGTATTTTTGGGGGTTTGTCCTCATCACCATAGATTTTTCTGACCTGACCCAGGTAGGCAGCCTGGCCAACCTGAGTGAGCACGGGTTAAACTATGAGCTGGCCTTTGAAGACCAGCTCACCCCCTACAGCGGCCTGGTAGATGCCGTCCACCCCGCCCGCCTGCAAAACCCCATTACCCAAACCTTCACCGTGAACAACTTACAGTTCACCTTATCAGCCGCCCCCGCCGAAGGCTGGAAAACTTCCCCCGGCTATTACCCTGGCCTGGCCGTCGCCTTGTTTTCATCCATCTTCATCTCGTTCCTGGTTTACCGCCTGCTCGCCCAAAGCCGCCAGATCGCCCAAACCAACATCACCCTGAAAAGTGAAGTAGCCAAGCGGCAGGCCCTCTCGGATATGGAACGCATCAGCCGCGGTCTGGCCGAAACCCGCCTCAGCGAGCTGCAAAGTCTGCAATCGCTGTCCACGGTGCTCAACCAGACCGCCACTTTGAACCAGACCCTCCAGGACGGGCTCAGCGTGATTCGAAGCCAAGCGCAGGCCGACGCCGCCTGGGTGATTCTCTTTCAAGCCAACCAAAACCCCACCCTGGCAGTCATCCAGCCCGAAAGCCTGGCCTCCAGCATTCGCGATGATCAACTATGCGCATGCAGCCACACCCACCTGTCCTACAATTTCCAAAACGGCAGCCCCCTGCCCCCCTACACCGTGGATCCCTGCGCCCTGCTCCAGCACCTTTTCCCCGGTCAGCCCGAAAACTGGGCGCACACCACCTTCCCCATCCAGACCGGCGACCGTCCCCTGGGGCTGCTCAACATCATGCGTCCGCGCTCGCTTCCGTTTTCCGCTGAAGAAATCGCCCGTGGGCAGTCTCTGTGCGCCCCCTTTGCGGTGGCCATCGAGCGTGCCCGCCTGTTTGAAGAAGTTCACCGCCTGGCCATCACCGACCCGCTGACCGGGGCCTACAACCGCCGCTATTTTTTGGATCAGGCCGCTCAGGAATGTCAGCGCGCCCAGCGCTATCGTCACCCGGTCAGCTTGATCATGATGGATTTGGATCATTTTAAACAGATCAACGATTCCTTCGGCCATACCGCCGGAGATCAGGTGCTGCGCTTCGTCATCGCTGCCTGTCAGGAAAATCTGCGCGCCGCCGACCTTTTGGCGCGCTTCGGCGGTGAGGAATTCATCATCCTGCTGCCCGAAACCCCCCTGGAGCAGGCTCACCTGATCGCCGAGCGCATCCGTCTGTCCATCGTGCCCGCTCAGGTGATCACCAGCGAAGGGCCGGTGCAGGTGCGCGTCAGCCTGGGGGTGGCCAGCAGTGATGATCTTTGTCCCAGCATTGAAGACCTCATCAAACGCGCGGATCAAGCCCTCTACCAGGCCAAAGCCCTGGGCCGCAACCGCACCCAGGTGTGGCTGCCCATCCTGACCTCCAATACACCCCCCTCGGATCCCAGTATCTAAGCGGTTGGGGTGGCCGCTTCCAGATGCTCTCGCACCAGTTCGCGCCGCAGCAGCTTGCCCACCGGCGTGCGCGGCAGCCGTTCGCGGAAGGCGATTTCCACCGGTGCCTTAAACGACGCCAGGCGCTGTTCACACCATTCGCGCAGTTCCTCGGCGCTGGCCGCCGCCCCCGCCCGCAGCACAATCCAGGCCTTCACCACCTCGCCGCGCATGGGATGCGGCACGCCCGCTGCGGCCGCCTCGCTTACCGCCGGGTGTTCCGTCAGCACCTCTTCCACCTCACGCGGCCAGACCTGCAGTCCGCCCACCTTGATCAAATCTTTCTTGCGGTCCACCAGGTAAAAATAGCCGTCCGCGTCCATGCGGGCGATGTCGCCGGTGAACAGCCACCCATCCCGCAGCGCCGCCGCCGTCTCCTCCGGCATGCCGTGATAGCCCACCATCACCTGCGGGCCGCGCAGGGTCAGTTCGCCAATTTCACCCGCCCCCACCTCGCGCGTGCTGTCCTCCAGGCTCACCAGGCGGCAGTCCACATCCGGCAGCGGCAGGCCGATGGAGCCGGGGCGTTTTTCGCCAAACATCGGGTTGCAGTGCGTGGCCGTCGGCGCTTCTGAAAGCCCATAGCCCTCCATCAGCTTGGCCCCGCTCAGCGCCTCAAAGCGTTCCTGCACCTCACGCAGCAGCGGCGCCGAGCCAGAGATGCAGGCGCGGATCGAGCGCAGACTCGCTTTTCCCGACACCACATCGGGGTGCTGGTTCAACGCCGCGTACATGGCCGGAACGCCGGGGTAAAACGCCGGCTGGTAGGTCTGAATCAGGCGCAGAATCTCGTTCAAATCGCGAGGGTCGGGCTGCAGCACCATGCGCGCCCCCAGGCGCAGGCTCACGCACATGCCCACCACCATGCCGTACACATGATAGAGCGGGATGGCCAGCAGCGAGGTTTCTTGTCCATCCTGCAGGCCCGAAAGCCAGGCGCGGAACTGCAGCGTGTTGGCTGCCAAATTGCGGTGCAGCCCCACCGCCGCCTTGGGCACGCCCGTGGTGCCGCCGCTGTATTGAAAAATAGCCGCGTCCTCTGGCCCCACGGCAGGTAAAGACACGGTCTTGCCTTCCGCCGCCCACGCCCCCAGCCACACATCCCCCGCCTGCAAAGCAGGCAGTTCCGCGGGGGGCTGTGCCGTTCCGTGCAGCCACGCCCCCAGCCGCACCCCGTCCTCACCGCCGGTCAGGGCGATCGTACGCACGTCGGTCTTGGCGCGCACGCTTTGCAGCAGCTCGTAGGCTTCCATTTGGGCGATCACCATCACCGCCCCGCTGTCTTTGAGTTGAAATTCCAGCTCACGCGCCTTGTAAGCCGGGTTGATGGCCGCCGCCACCCCGCCCGCGCGCAGCACCGCAAAGAAGGAGGCCACAAACTGCGGGCAGTTGGGCATCAGCAGCCCCACCACATCCCCCTTGCGCAGGCCCCAGCGCACCAATGCTCCCGCCAGGCGTTCGGTCAGCCGCTCCAGCGCTTCAAAGGTCACCGCCTGATCGCGGTACACCAGCGCATCGCGCTCGCCGTAGGTGCGCGCCGCCTCCTCCAGAAAAGCCGTCACGGGCACAGCCGGGTAGTTCATCGCCGTCGGAACGGCTGCGTCGTACTGCTTCAGCCAGGGTTTTGCTGTCATGCGCGCCTCCAAACCAGATAAGATCAGTCCCAATTGTTCGTCCCTGATTATACCGGCCGCGCAGGAAAATGCAACCCGCGCCCGTCCAAAAAAAGAGGCTGTCGGGTCGCCCCAACAGCCTCACAAAAAAATCTATCTCCGCGCCGTTCAGGCGGACAGGCTCTTTTGCGTCTCCGGCTTCCACAAAGCCATCATCACCGCCGCGATCAGCGCCAACACGCCCCCAAACAAGAACGGCGCCGACGGGCCAAAGCCCGCCCAGGTTCCCAACCCCTGCCACAAAATCCCCGCGATCAGCGAGGCCGGCAGGTCCAGAATGCCCAGCACGGCGTTATACGTGCCGTAGGCCGTGCCGCGCAGTTCTGCCGGAACCAGATCGGCCACAATCGCCTTGCTGGATCCGTAAGCCAGGCCGTAATACAGCCCGTACACCGCATACAGGCCAAAAATCTGCCAGCCGCTCTGCGCCACCGAAAAGCCCAGATAAATCAGGGCGTACACCACCCACCCGTAAATGATCAGCCGCCGCCGGCCGATCCGGTCGGATAATTTGCCTGCCGGCGCGGAAACAAGGGTGTAGATCAGGTTAAACACCACCAGCATGGTCAAAATGCCCGTCACACTCAGCCCGCGTTCCTGCGCGCGCAGCACCAAAAAGGCATCCGAGGAATTGCCCAGGTCAAAAACGCTCACGATCAGCATGAAGATCATAAAGCGCTTGCCCAAGGCCCGAAATGCGAACTTAGGCATGGCCCGCTGCCCCTGAAGGGGCACATCCCTGGCGCCAAAGGCCAGGGCCGCCACAGCCAGCACCGCCGGAATGATGGAAAGCAGCACCACCGTGCGGAAGGTGGACGCCCCCAGCGCCACGCTGTTCGACTGCGCCAGCCACACCACCAACAGGGCAATCAGCAGGCCCAGCATGGCCCCCGCCGTGTCGGCCGCACGCTGAAAGCCAAAGGCCGCCCCTCGCCGGGATTCTTCCACCGAATCCGCCACCAGGGCGTCGCGCGGGGCCGTGCGGATGCCTTTACCCACCCGGTCCGCCCAGCGCACCCCCGCCACCAGGCCCCAGGTGTTGGCAAAATAGAAAAAGGGCTTGGCCAGCATCGAAATGCCGTAGCCCGCCACCGCGATCCACTTGCGCCCCCCCAGCCGGTCCGAAAGCCAGCCGGAGAACAATTTCAGCAGGCTGGAAGTCGACTCAGCCACGCCTTCAATGAGTCCAATCAGATTGGTCTTGACCCCCAGCGCGTTGCTCAAAAACAACGGCAGGATGTTGATCACCATTTCGCTGGAGATATCCATGAAAAAACTGGTTGCACTCACCGCCCAAACGTTGCGCGGCAAACTGCGCAGGCCCTCATCTGCGGGCTGCTTTGCCGCCTGCTCCACCGTCCGCTCTGTCATCCAACCCTCCCAGGCACGCCAAGATGAAATCAGATGTCCCGCGGCTGGCCTTGGCCCCCATTCCATACGGTCAGTCTTTGGACTGCTGCGATTATACTCCCAAACCCCTTGCGCCCGAAGGTTCACGGTGCCATCCTGGGCGAGTGCGGGTATAATGGATAAAATTCACCGCGTTCAGGAAAGCGCCGCCATGACCTCACCCACGCATGACCGCCGGGTTTACATCTGCTTCAACGGCAACTGCGCCAGCCGTGACCTGGCCCAGTCGGTGTATGACCGCCTGGTGCAGCTGGCCGAGGCGCACCACCTCAACGATTTTGAAAGCCCCACTTCCCTGAAATGCAAACTGGCCGGATGTCTGAATATCTGCGTCAACGGTCCCACCCTCATTGTCCATCCCGACCGCGTCTGGTATCACCACGTCGATCTGGCCGCCGCCGAGCGCATCTTTTATGAACACCTGCTCGCCAACCAACCCGTCGCCGAGTACGTTCATCCCCTGACGCACACATCGCGCCCCTCAGGAGGCTCCGCATGAGTTCACAAATTGGCATTCTCACCGCCGGAAACGACAGTCCCGGCCTCAACGCCGCCATCCGCGCCTTTGGCAAAACCGCCCGCGCGGAATTTGGCATGCACCTGATCGGCTTTCAGGACGGCTTTCAGGGCATGGCCGAAGACCGCGCCATCCCCCTGGAAGGCGACCTGCTCTCCGGCATCCTCACCCAGGGCGGCACCCTCTTGGGAACCAGCCCCGACCATCCCCTGGAGGGCAGCCACCCCGAGCTGACCGCCTCGATCCTGGAAACCTACCGCCGCCGCCAATTGGACGCCCTCATCTGCCTGGGCGGGCGCGAAACCCAGGCCAGCGCCCTCTTTCTGGCTCGCCAGGGGCTAAACATCCTCACCCTGCCGCGCGGCATTGATAACGACCTGCCCGAAACGGATCTGTCCATCGGCTGCGACACCGCCCTGGGGGCCGCCGTGGAGGCCATTGACCGCGTACATTCCACCGCCTCCTCGCACCACCGCATCCTCATTGTGGAAATCGTCGGGCAGTACTCCGGCTGGCTCACCCTGGGTGCGGGTCTGGCAGGCGGCGCGGATGTCATCCTCATTCCGGAAATTCCCTATAACATTCGTAAGGTGGCCGACGCCATTTTGGAACGCCGCCAGGCCGGAAAACGCTTCAGCATTATCGCTGTGGCCGAAGGCGCCATGACCCACGAGCAGATCCAATTCTTCGAACGCTCCCGCAAGGCCAACCAGACTCTGCGCCAGGGCGACGACCGCGACCGCGTAGCCGCCCAGCTGCATGAAATTGAGCGCCAGGCCACGCGCGGCAACACCCTGCTGCTGGCCAACCGCCTGGAATCCTTCACCCAGCTCGAAACGCGCACCACCATCCTGGGTTACCTGCTGCGCGGCGGCACCCCCTCGGCCACCGACCGCATTCTCGCCACCCGCCTGGGAACCGCCTGCGCGGCCCTGGTGCACGAAAATTGCTTCGGCCTCATGGTGGGCATCCGCCAGGGCGCGGCCACCCCCGTCCCGTTGGAAAAAGTGGCGAGCGGCTGCAAAACCGTCCCCCTGGATGACCCCCGCCTCGACAGCGCCCGCCGTGTGGGCACCTGCCTGGGCGATTCCTACCCACCGGCTTGATCATCTGCAATTCAGGAGGAATCGAAATCCATGCCTGCTTCCCGCACTCGTAAAATTGTCATGACCGGGGTTTTGGCCGCTGTGGCCGTTATGCTGGGCATCACCCGCTGGGGGTTCATCCCCTGGTTTGGGGGCGTCTCACTCACCATCATGCACGTGCCGGTCATCATCGGCGCGGTTCTGGAAGGCCCCGTGGTGGGGCTGGGAATAGGTCTGATTTTCGGCCTGTTCAGCATGATTCAGGCCGGTGTGGCCCCCAACGGTCCCGGGGATGTGATCTTCACCAACCCCCTCATCTCCGTCCTCCCCCGCCTGTTCATCGGCCCGCTGGCCTGGCTGGTGTGGACCGGGCTGAAGCGTTGGCCCGTTCCAGGGCTGTTGGCCGCGGGTGCAGTGGGCAGCCTCACCAACACCGTCCTGGTTCTGGGTATGATCGGCCTCACCGGGGCCTATCCCTGGCCGGTGATCGGTGGGGTCATGGTGGCCAACGGTCTGCCTGAAGTGCTCATTTCGGCTGTGATTGTGCTGGCGGTGGTCGCCGCCTGGCGTCAAATTCCTGTCGGACGCAAGCAGGGCGCCGACCTGTAACCCCCGCGGGCTAAAGCCAGAACATCGCGCTTTCCACACATAGAACCAAGATCAGCACCCCCGCATCCCGGGGGTGCATGTTAAATTCCGTCATGCTGGTGTGCGCCTGTCCGCTGCTGTAACCGCGCGCCTCCATCGCCAGGGCCATGTTTTCCGCCCGCCGCAAACTGGTCAGGAACAAGGGAATCACCAGCGGCAGCGCCTGACGTGCCCGGCGCCACAGGCTGCCCCCGCCGCCAATCCCTGCCCCGCGGGAAGCCTGCGCCTTGGCAATCCGCTCCGCCGCCTGCGCCAAAAAGGGCAAAAAGCGCAGCGTCACCTGCACCACCACCACCCAGTCGCGCACCGGCAGGCGCAGAACCGCCAGCGGATGCAGCAGCTTTTCCAGCCCATGAGTCAATTCTGAGGTCGTCAGGCTCAGGGTCGCCAGGCTCAACCCCAACACCAGCCCGGCAAAGCGCAGCAGCAGCATCCCCCCCACCCACAAATCCCCCCAGGTCACGCGTTCCCCCAGCACGGTGAAGAGCGCCTGGCCTTCATCTGGAACGGCGTTCAGGAACACCTGCAATACTGCCAGAATCAGTAAAAATGGCAGCGGGGTGATCAGCCCGCGCAGGGCGAATCGGATGGAAAAGCGCCCCACCACCAGCCCCACCAGCACCAGGCCCAACCCCACCCCCAACCCGGCCAGGCTGCGGCTGAACACCAACCCCGCCAGCAGCCCCAACAGCATCACAATGCGCACACGCGGATCCAGCCGGTGCAAAAAAGAATCACCGGGGACGGATTGTCCCAGCGGCAGATTGCGCAGGAACTCAAATTCGCTCATACCCCACCTGCCAGGGCTGCATCCACCGCCGCCACCAGTTCATCCTCGCTCACCAACCCCTCGCCCAACGGCCAGCCGCGTTCCCGCAGCCGCGCCGCCACCTGACAGGGCAGCGGGGCTTCCAGACCTGCCTCGCGCAGGGCTTCGTCCTGCGCCAACACCCAGCGCGCCGGGCCGCGCAGCGCGTCGCGCCCCTTTTTCAGCACGCTCAGCCCTTCCACCAGTTCGCCCAGGTCTTCCATCTGGTGCGAAGTCATCACCAGGGTCACGCCTTCGCCGCGCAGTTGGCGCAGCCGTCCCAGCAAATCGGCCCGCGCCAAAGGGTCTAACCCGGCCACGGGCTCATCCAAGAGCAGCACAGCCGGGCGCATGGCCAGCAGAGAAGCCAGAGTCACCTTCTTGCGCTCGCCCCCGCTCAGCCCAAAGGTCAGCCGGTCTTT
>DAIOUB010000034.1:13680-20458 GCA_036751735.1 Levilinea sp.
GGTAGATTTGCCCGAACCGGTGCCGCCCGCCAGGCCGTAGGACTGCCCCTCGCCGATCTCCAGGCTCACCCCGCTCAGCGCACGGTGCGCCAGGGGGGTTCCGCGCAGGTAAATATGCCCCAGTTCCTCCACCCGCACAGCCGCCTCTCGCAGCGCCGGGGGAACAGCCCCGTCTGCGCCCGCGGGCAGGGCCAGCGCCCCCCCATACACCGGCAGCGCGTCCATCAGCCGTCCGCCGGTTAAAATGCCTTCCGGCAGCTCCGGCAGCCGTTTGTGCAGGCGTTCGGCCAGCAGGGCCGCCAGCGGAGGCCGCAGCCCCCAGGCGCGCAGCTCTCCCCGCCGCGCGAAAATTTCCTCCGGAGTGCCATCCGCGGCCACCCGCCCGTGAGAAAGCACCACCATGCGCTGGGCCTGCACTGCCTCGCGCATCAAATGGGTCACATACACCACCGTCACCCCCTCGGCGTGCAGCTGCCGCACGATCTCCATCACCTTACGCCGCCCGGCCGGGTCTAACATGGCCGTGGTTTCGTCAAAAACCAGCACCCGCGGGCGCATCACCAACACCCCCGCCAACGCCAGCCGCTGCATCTGTCCAGCCGACAGCAGGTGCGGAGGCCGTTGGCGCGCTTCCCACAGGTCAAATTCCACCAACATCTCGCTCACCCGCTGGCGAATTTCCTCCGCGGGGCGGCCCATATTTTCCATACCAAAAGCCACGTCCTCTTCCACCACCCCCGCCACCAGCTGATCTTCTGGATTCTGAAAGACCATGCCCACCATCGCGCGGATGGCCGCATGCTGCCTGGCCTCGCGCGTATCCATGCCCGCCACGCGCACCGTGCCGCTGGAAGGGATAAACAAAGCGTTTAAATGCCGCGCCAGGGTGGTTTTGCCGGATCCGTTGGCCCCCACCAACGCCACAAATTCCCCCTCCTCAATCCGCAGCGATAGATCGTCCAGCGCGGTCACCACCGCCCCGCTGGCGCTTTCATAGCGATAGGTCACATGATCCAATTCAATTAGAGACATGCTGGTTTCCCGGTCGTTTATTATAAGCGATGATGATACAATACGCTCAACCATGTCTGAAACCGCTTACCTTCCCACCACCCCCCAGGAGCTGGCCGCGCGCGGCTGGGACCAGTTGGATGTCATCCTGGTCACGGGCGACAGCTACATTGACAGCCCCTTCATCGGCGCTGCTGTCATCGGCCGCGTGTTGGAGGCTGCCGGGTACCGCGTGGGCATTGTGGCTCAACCCGACCCCGGCAACCCCCAGGATATCGCCCGCCTGGGCGAACCAGCCCTGTTCTGGGGGGTCACTGCCGGCAGTGTGGATTCGCTGGTGGCCAATTACACCGCCAACAAAAAGAAGCGCCGCGACGATGATTACACCCCCGGCGGCCAAAACGACCGCCGTCCCGACCGCGCCTCCATCGTGTATGCCAATTGGATCCGGCGCGCCTTCAAGAACACCCGTCCCATCGTCCTGGGCGGCATCGAAGCCAGCCTGCGCCGTGTGGCCCATTACGATTATTGGGACAACGCCCTGCGCCGCTCGCTGCTGTTTGACGCCAAAGCCGATTATTTGCTCTACGGTTTAGCCGAAAGCTCCGTGCTGGAACTGGCCGCCCATCTGCGTTCCGGCGCCGACCCCAGCGCCGTGCGCGGCCTGTGCTATATCGCCCCCCAAAAGCCTGAGGACGCCCTGGAACTGCCCTCTTTCGAACAGGTCAGCGCGGATAAGCTGGCCTTCATCGAAATGTTCCACAACTTTTATCAAAACAACGACCCCATCACCGCCCGCCGCCTGGCGCAGCGCCACGGCGACCGCTGGCTGGTGCATAACCCCCCCGCGCCCTACCTGACGCAGCCGCAGATGGATGCGGTGTTTGCCCTGCCCTTCCAGCGCGGCCAGCACCCCCATTATCAAGCCCAGGGGCCCGTCCGCGCCCTGGAAACCATCCGTTTTTCCATCTCCACCCACCGCGGGTGTTACGGCGAATGTAATTTCTGCGCCATCGCCGTTCACGAAGGCCGCACCGTGCGCTGGCGCAGTGAGGATTCCATCCTGGCCGAAGCCGCCGCCCTCACCGCCCTGCCGGGGTTCAAGGGCATCCTGCAGGATGTCGGCGGCCCCACCGCCAACATGTACGGCTTTGAATGTGACAAGAAGGTCACCAAAGGCCCCTGCCCCGACCGCCGCTGCCTGTACCCGGTGGTGTGTTCGGCCCTGCGCCCCAACCACAGCAAACAAACCCGCTTGCTGCGCCGGCTGCGCGAACTTCCCGGCGTGCGCAAAGTATTTGTGGCCTCCGGCATCCGCTACGATCTGATTCTCAAAGACCGTCAATTTGGCCGTGCCTATTTAAAAGAGATCGTCGAGCACCACGTCTCCGGTCAAATGAAGGTGGCCCCCGAACACACCCAGGCGCATGTGCTGCAAAAAATGGGCAAGCCCGGCCCCCAAAGCCTGCTGGATTTCAAAGCCCAGTTTGACGCCCTCAGCCGTGAGGTGAAAAAAGAGCAGTACCTCACCTACTATCTCATCGCCGCCTACCCCGGCTGCAGCGAAGCCGACATGCTCGCCCTGCGCCAGTTCACCAGCCAGCAGCTGCAAACCCATCCAGAGCAGGTACAGATCTTCACCCCCACCCCTTCCACCTACGCCAGCCTGATGTATTACACCGAGATGGATCCCTTCACCCGCCAGCCGCTGTTTGTGGAAAAAGACCCGCAGCGGAAGGAGCGCCAGAAGCAGATTGTGCTTGAAAAAGCGCCCCTTCCGCCTGCCCGCAAGCCGTCAACGGCTAGGGGTTCCGGTCGTAAATGATCACCGTGCCTGGGCCTACCGTCTGCCCAGGATCCGCATCCAGCTCAGCCCCCCAGCGCGAATCGTACAGCACCTCCTGCGTAGCCGTGCGCCAGATGCGCACGCGCACGCGGTCGCGCCGGTTCTGATCCGCCGCACTCACCAGGAACGTGTAGCCGCTTTTCCCATTGATCTTGGCGCTGCCCTGCAAATAGGCCGTCTTGCCCTTCACCGCAAGCCAGTCCAACTGCGTGCTCACCAGAGTCAGCCGGGCCGCCGGAAGCGAAAAACGGAAGCTGCCCTGCGGCTCTATCCGGCTGCCGGTGTTGCGCGCCGAGATCTGGAACTGCGCCGGGCCGCTCAGTTTGGGTAGGGCCGCCACCGCCCCCGCCGGAGATTGAATCCGCCCGCTGCCCACCAGGGCATCCCCCTTGGGATCCACCACCACCGCATAGCGCCAGGGTCGAATCAGGCTGGGGCCGCTGCCGTAAGACAGCCGCAGCTGAATGCGGTGCATCCCCCCTGAGGTGTAGGTGTGCGTATCCGTCATCGAGGTCACGTTGCGCGTGGCCGGGCTGCTGCTGCCGTCTCCCCAATACCAGCGCCCCTCCACCCAATCCAAACCGTGCTTATTTTCCAAAACCGCCTGCACGCTCACTTCACTGCCCACCGGATACACCCCCTCTGGCCCAGTCAGGGATTCAATTTGCGGCAGAGACAGCAAAGCGCCCAGCGCAAACTGGCTGAAAGAAGTCACCGGCACCGAAATCTGGTTGAGCTGCATGTCGCAGCCGCTGTATTCCGCGCAGCGCGCCGTCAGCGGCTGACCGTTCTTATACAGGATCAAATCTTCCTCTTTCAGCCAGGTGCCGTCCACAACACCGTTATTGGTGTCGTCCTCCCACCGCAGGGTCACCGTCACCGGGGCGGCAAACTGAGTCCCCGCTGGGCCGAGCTGATAGGTCGCGGCCGTTTCCAGCAGCCCCAACGGCGTCGAAAGCCGCAAGGTGCCTTCGCTGGTGGCCGTCAGGGTGACTTCAGAGGTCAAGGCTCCCGCCGGAACGCTCAACTCCACCGCCCCGCTGGCGGATTGGAAGCTCCCCCCGGCCGGGGTGATCACACTGGCCGCCGAATCGGTTGGTTCGCACGTGTTCGCCGCCTGCTGCGGGCAAGGATCCAGCAAATCGTGCTGGCCGTCCCCGTCGCTGTCCGCATTCCCCCAGCGGCTGGCCAGCAGTGAATAGGTGTCCATCACCGGCAGAATTCCAGGCTTCACCAGATACAGGGTTTCATGGAAAAACAGGGGCAATACCACCGCATCCTCTTCCACCACCTTCTTTTCCGCCGCCCGCAAATCGGCCGTTCGCTGCGCTTCGTCCAGTGCGCCGCGGCTGTTCATCACCAGGGTGTGGTAAGCCGGGTTATTCCACCCTGTAGGGAAGAGCCTGGAAAACGTTGTCCAGGAGCTGTTGGGGTCTAAGAGGCCGTAGAGGATATTATCGGGATCGGCATAATCCAGGTACCAGGTGGAGCGGAAAGCCTGCTGATCGCATTGGGCCGGGTCGTCAAAACAGGCGCGCAGGTGGCGGAAATAGGCACGGTTGTGCAGATACACCGTCCGCACTGGAATGTTCAAAACCGACCGCCACTGGGCCGCCACGGCTTCATAAATCATCTGGTTGTTATCGTTGGCGTACAGCACCAATTCCGGGAAGCCCACCCCGCCAGGGTAACCCGCGGCCGCCAGATACGCGCGGGCCTGGTCAGGGTTGTAGGCATAACCCACCGTCTGAAATTCCGGCATCGTCGGCAGCAGCACGCCGGTGGCCGCCGGCCGCCAGGGTGTGCCCAACGCGGCCAGCACCTGCCCGCGGTCCACCGCCGAAGCCAGGGCTTTGCGCACCAGCACCTGATCCGTGGGGCTTTTCTGCACATTGAAAGCCACCAGGTGAAAGCCCATGAGCGGGCCGGACGTCAGGTCGGGCTGCAGGTCCGGCTGAAATGCGTAAGTAGTAAACACGTTTTGGTACACGTCAATTTCCCCGCTGCGGTAGGCCGCCGCCAAATCCCCGCGCGCGGGGATCTGCCGAAAAGCCGTCTGGGCAAACGCCACGCGCCCCGCATTCCAATAGTGCGGGTTGCGGTTAAGCACCCATTCATCCGCCTGCGCGCTCTCCAGCTGGTAAGGGCCGTTGGTCGCCAGATTCTCCGGCAAATTCCAATCCTCTCCGTGCTGCTGCATCAAATCCAGCCGGGCGGGTACCAGGCAGCTGTGAGATAAGATATGCCCAAAGTAAGCTGCCCGCTCGGTCAGCGAAAATTGCAGCGTCAGCGGCCCCACCGCGTGCACCCCCACCAGATCGGGGTCGGTCACCGTTCCCTCATAGTACGCCTGAGCGTTGGTCAGCAGAAACAGCAGCTCAGCCATATCGCTGCCCATATCCGCATCCAGCAGGCGCAAAAAACCGTCCACAAAATGCTGGGCGGTCACTGGCTGCCCGTCCGACCATTTTGCCTCCGGCCGCAAGCCCACCGTCACCGTCAGCCCATCCCCCGACACCGCCATCCCCACGGCCGCGGCCGGCATCAGATCTCCGTCAGCCATCTCAACGAACAGGCTCTCCATCAACTGCGCATACAACGCGGTTGATTCGGAATCGCACACCTCCCGGTTAAAGTTGGTCTCCACACCGAACACCAGGCTGCTGGCGGGCAGATCTTGAAAATCGGTTAAGAACAGGCGCAGGTCCGAACGGCCCTGATCGCCGTTGAACACAAAAGCATTTCCATTCATCCCCGCCTTCAGGTCGAACAGGTTTTGCTCCATGTCCTCCACCCCCAGCGTGGAAAAATCCACCAGCCAGTTTCCGCTGCCGTCCGCTGTCGTCAGGCGCGTGGCCGTGCCGTCCCCGTAAAATTCCACGATCACCCTGCGGTTGGGGTTCGTCTGACCCCACACCGTGTCCGCCTGTAAATCATAGCCCAGCACTGCCAGCGGCTCCACGGTGTAGCTCACCTCCCGCTCGCCGTCGCTGATGTGCACCATGTCGCCCGCCTTATACAGGTACGGGTCGTTAAAATTGTTGAACTGCACAAAGTTATAATCCGGGCCTTCGGGAACATAACTGGCGTTCGACCTCCGGCTGAAATCGGGGTTCTGCGGGGTGCTGGGGTCGTCCACCGTCAGGTACACCTCCTGCCCCTCCCGCCATTCGCCGCTCTCGATCAGATTTTCATTCAGCGAAACGCTGACCCAGGGGTCCTCCATAATGCGCCAGGACCAGATCGTGGCATTATTTTCCCCATCCACCTGCTGCGCCTGACCCGAAGTCCCCGGCTGCAAATCCACCACCACACTCCCCGGCCCATACGCGCTCTCGGGGGTCGAAAAATCTGCTGTCCAATCCCCGTTTCCATCCGCCGTCACATGCCGTTCCGCGTAATTCTGTCCCCCGACCCAAACCTTTACCTCGCTGCCGGGCGAAGCGCTGCCCCATACGGTCTCCAGGCTCTCGCTGGCTCCCCCGCCGCTCAGGTGGGTGATGACGTGCGTGCGAGTTGTCTCCCCATCCGTCACCTGAACTTCCACCCCCGGCGCCAGGTCAAAGTCCTCAATCCAAAAGACAGCCAGGGTGTGATCGTGCCAGGGGTCATCCCAGTTGGCATAAGCCTCGGCACTGTAATCCACCCCGGGGCCGTTGCTGGGGTCGTCCAGGGTCAAAGTGAGTCTGCTGCCCTCCGGCCAATCATAAGCGCGGATCTGATGAGCGCTCGGCTCCGCCTGGATAAAGGGGACGTACACCCGCCAGAACACCGCCGTGGTATCCCGGTCGGCTTCTTCCTGCATCACCCAGCCCCCTGTTCCGGCTTGAATATCCAGGGTGGTCTGTTCAAAATCCAACACTCCCGTCGTCGAAAAATCGGCCGTCCAATGCCCCCCGCTGTCCGCCGTGACCCAGCGGG
>DAIOUB010000035.1:0-12858 GCA_036751735.1 Levilinea sp.
GATCTGCTGATGGTGGACGGCGGCAAGGGTCAGCTCAGCCGGGCGGTGGCTGTTCTGGAGCGCTTTAACCTGCTGGGGCGCGTGCCGGTGGTAGGGTTAGCCAAGCAGCAGGAAGAGTTGTTCCTGCCGGGCCAAAGCCAATCACTGCTGCTGCCGCGCAATTCGCAGGGGCTGTACCTCATCCAGCGGGTGCGCGACGAAGCCCACCGCTTTGCCATCACCGCCCACCGCAGCCGCCGCACGCGCGAAGGTCTGGCCTCTCGCCTGGATAAAATTCCCGGCATCGGCCCCGGCCGCCGCCAACTGCTGTTAAAACGCTTTGGTTCCATTGAACGCATCCTGGAGGCTACCGAAGAAGAGTTAACCGCCCTGCCGGGCATCACCCCCGAAATTGCCCTGGCCCTGAAAACCCAATTGGAATGAGGTGCTCATGAAAAACGTCTGGTTAGTAGACGACAACGCCCAGGTTCGTGAAGCCCTTGAGGCCATGTTTCGACTGCTCGGATACACCTGCCGCACGTTCAACGCCGCGCCCTCTGCTGTGGAGGCTTTGTTGGCTGGCGAAACCCCCGATCTGCTCTTCCTGGACATCAACATGCCCGGGGTGTCGGGGATGGAACTGCTGGGGTTCATCCGCGGCCGCGACGCCTGGAAAAACCTGCCGGTGTTGATGTTAACGGGGGAGACGGCGGAAAATATGGTGGAACTGGCCATCCGTTTGGGGGCGGACGGGTATGTGTTTAAGCCGGTGACGTTTGAACAGTTGGAAATGGCCATCCCCACCGCCATCGAGCGGCGGCGGATCGCGGCCAACCGCAAGCTCGAAGGCGGCTGAACGAAACGGGCCGCTGCACAGCCGATCTGATCGCATGTATGGAGGAGAATCGTTATGCCCCGTATTGAAATTACCAGCCCCACTGCGTCCAAAGTTGGCCCCTATTCGCACGCGGTTCGCTCCGGCGACCTGGTGTACCTCTCTGGACAGACGCCCATTGACCCCGCCACCGGCAAACTGGCCGAGGGCGGCATTCAGGCGCAGACCGCCCAATGCTTTGCCAATCTGCGCGGGGTGCTGCAGGCCGCGGGTTTGGATTTGGAGCACGTCATCAAGGTCAACGTCTTCCTGACTGACATGGGCAATTTTACGGCCATGAACGAGGTCTACGCCCAGCAGTTCCAGGCCCCCTACCCCGCCCGCACCACCATCGGCGTGGCCGCGCTGCCGCTCAACGCGCAGATTGAAATTGAGATGATCGCCCGCAGCGAGTAAGCCGGCTGCCCGTGCGAACGCGAAAAGTAAACAAAGACCGCCGTGCAGTTTCGCACGGCGGTCTTGCTGATGATTAAGGTCAAACGGTCAGTCGCAGGCCGGGCGGCGCAGCCGGCTGGCCGCCAGCAGCGCCAGCACCAACCCCGCGGCCGCGTACCCAGCCGCGTTGAGGGGCGGCAGGGCTGCCCAGCGCACCGAGATGCCCGCGAAAGCCCACACCAGCACCAGCAGATAGCCAATGTCCGAGCGGGTGAAAGCCATCACCGCCGCCACCCCCACCCCCACCGCCAGCAGGATCAGCGTCCAGGCCATGTCGCTGATACCCCAGCCGTTCCAGCCCAGGTAGGAGAACAGGGCGGTGGCGTTGGCCAGGGTGGCCACGGTGATCCAGCCCAGGTAAATGCTGAAGGGCGCCGACACGGTGAATTTTTCCAGGGTGGAAAAACGGGTTTTGCCGATCTTCAGGCGCAGGTAAATCACCAGCAGGGCCGCCAGCAGCACCAGCATGGTGACCAGCGAGAGGGTGTACAGGCCGTAATGCCAGAACACGATCCATACCCCGTTGGCGATGCTGGTGAGGGACACCCACCAGCCGGTGGCGCGCAGGCGCGGGTTTTGGCGCTGGGCGGGCAGGGCCTGGTACACGGTGTAGGCCAGCAGGGCGATGTAGATCAGCCCCCAGATGGAAAAGACGTAACCGGCGGGGACAAACAGCACGTTGAAACTGTCCGAAATTTCGCCTGTGGCGCGCCCATTGAGGGGCAGGGCGTTGGCGGCCCCGTTGAGAACCAGGGCGAAGAGGGTGGTGAAGATCACCGAAAACTGCCGTGCAATATCTCGATTCATGATTCGCTCCCTTTGCTGTCGTATAGAGTCAGTATAGCGGCAAAGGGAGCGGACGTATACACAATGTATAAGCTTTGTATATTCAGCCCAGGCGCGCCTATTTCAGATAGCGGTCAAAGAAGGCCACCGTGCGCCCCATGGCTGTGGAGAAATTGATGGAAATATTATGGTTGTCGCCCTCGTAGAGATACATCTCCACCGGCTGACCGGCGGCCTGGGCGGCGCGGTACAGGCTTTCGGAGAAATGCACGGGCACGTCCGCATCCGCGGTGCCGTGATGCAGCTGAATGGGGCCGGAAAGATCGGCCACGTAGTGGATGGGCGAGATCGAATCCCAGAAATCAGGGTTTTGCTCCACACTGCCGTATTCATCCGCCAGGCGGTCGCGCCAGCGCCGCGCCCCGCTGCTGACGGAAGGCGGTGGCGTGGATCGCCAGCGGTTGAGCAGATCGGGGTAGGAGGCCACCACCCCGGCCCAAATCACCCCCGCACGGATGTCGCCGCGGGTGACCATGGCGCGCAGGGTGATGTGCCCGCCCATCGAATGTCCCCACATGCCCACGCGCTGCGCGTCCACTTCCGGCAGGCGCTGCAGGGAGGTGAGGGCGTTGATCACATCCACGGTGTAATCCGGGCTGCCGTAAGCCCCGCTGGCGGTGCCTTCCGAAAAGCCGTGGCCGCGGTAATCGGGTCGAAAGACGACGTACCCGGCGCGGGCCAGCGCATCCACATAGGCCACATAGCGCTCGGTGGTGCGGTATTCCCGCGGCGGGATGTAGCCGTGGTTAAAGACAATGGCCGGCCAGCCTTGCGCGGGGCGCTCGCCGTTGGGCAGGGTCAGCAGGGCGTAAATCTTCAGCCCTTCGGAGCGGTAGGAGGTCAGCAGCCGCTGGTAATTGGCCCCGGGGGCCAGGACTTCCTCAATGGTGATATCGCTGCCGGGGTAGTCGCGCTGGCGCATGGCCTGAATGGTCAGCGGGTGCGGCGTGGGGGTGGGGGTCAGCGTGGGGGCTGGGCTGGCGGTGGGCAGGGGCGTGGGGCTGGGAGCAGCCGTGGGGGTCAGGCTGGGCAGGGGGGCAGTCACCGCCGCCGTTGGCGAGGGGGGCGCGGCGGCCTGGGACGGCTGGCAGGCGGCCAGCCCCAGGCTGAGCATAAAAAACCACAGGACGGCTTTCATCGGAGTCACCTTGTATTTCCCTTTCTCGCAAGATACCAATAATGGACAGATATACTCTGAATTGGATTATAACCAACCCGCAAAGGCTGTCAAGCGCGGCGGTTAACCTGTGCTAGAATCAATTTCATCCGGTCTGCTTTTTTTTCAGGTGACCCATGCATATTCTGCCCCTCTCTTCTGAACACCTTCCCGCGGCGGCGCGTCTGTTTGCCGCGCGTTTTTCGGCGCTGCGTGCGGCACTGCCGGAACTGCCCCCCAGCGCGGAGGACCCGGCCTGGGCGCAAACGCGCCTGGCGGAGCGCAGCGCGGCGGGGTGCGCCCTGGCGGCGCTGGAAGGGCAGCGCCTGGTGGGGGTGTTGGGCTGGTACGTGCTGGATAATTTTCGCGACACGCCGCGCCGCGGGGCCTACTGCCCGGAATGGGCGGTGACGGCGGCGGAACAGCCCGAGGCGGTCTTTCGCGCCCTCTACCGCGCCGCGGCCGAGCTGTGGACGCGCTCCGGCTGTGAGGTGCACGCCCTCAGCCTGCTGGCCAACGACAGCGCCGGGCGTGAGGCCTGGTTTTGGAATGGCTTTGGCATGGTGGTGGTGGACGCGCTGCGCGGCCTGGAGCCGCTGGAAGCTGCTGTGCCCGCGGAGCTGACCCTGCGTAAGGCCGGGCTGGAAGATGCCCGGCGGCTGGCGCGGATCGAGGCCGAACACTGGCGGCATTACATTGAGCCCCCCATCTTCATGACCCCCCACACACCGGATGACGCCGCGGCCTTTCGGCATTTTTTGACCCGGCCGGAGAACAGCGCCTGGCTGGCCCTGGCGGGCGAGGAGCCGGTGGGCTATCTGCGCCTGGAGAGCAGCAGTCAGGGGGCTGCCGAGATCGTCAGCGCGCCGGATACCATCGCCGTCACCGGTGCCTTCGTGCGCGCCGACTACCGCGGGCGGGGGCTGGCGGCCGCTCTGCTGCGCGCCGCGCTGGAAGATCACCGCGCGCGCGGCTTTCGCCGCTGCGCCGTGGATTTTGAATCCTTCAACCCTGAGGCCGCCGCCTTTTGGCCGCGCTTTTTCCAGCCCGTGTGCTATTCGCTCATGCGCATCCCCGAACGCACCCTCCCCTTTTAGCCCCCCTTTCTGCTTTCCCCCCTTGACATTAACGTTACGTCATGGTTTATCATAGGGGCGAGGTGAAAAATCAGCATGTACACCGTCCAACAGCTCTCAAAACTGGCGGGGGTCAGCCCGCGCACGCTGCGTTTTTATGACCAGATTGGCCTGTTGACCCCCACCCGGAACCCGCAGAATGGTTACCGCCTGTACGGCGAGGCAGCCCTGCTGCGGCTTCAGCAGATTCTGTTCTTCCGCGAGCTGGATTTCAGTCTGGAGGACATTCAGACGGTTTTGGAAATGCCTGATTTTGATGTTTTGCGCGCGCTTCACCTGCACCGGCATAACCTGCTGCAGCGGGTTGACCGGCTGAACCGTTTGCTGCACACCCTGGATCAAACGATCCAGCATCTACAAGGAGGCGTCCCCATGGACGAAAAGTCGCTGTACGATGGTTTTAGTGAGGAACAACAAAAAGAATACGCGGATGAAGCCCGCCGCCGCTATGGAGCTGAGATGGTGGACCTTTCGCAGAAGCGCTGGGAAAGCTACACCCCAGAGCAGAAAAAACGCATTTTGGAAGAATCCCGAGACAACACCCTGGCCCTGGCCGCCCTGATGGATCACGACCCGGCCAGCCCGGATGTGCAGGCGGTGATTTTGGCCTGGCACAAGCATATCGGCTATTTTTACCCCTGCACCTATGAGGTAGCGCGGGCGCTGGGGCAGTCCTACGCGGAGGATCCGGCCTTTCGCATCAACTACGAGCGGGTGCACCCCGACCTGCCGGAATTTTTCCGCGACGCCATCGCGGTGTACTGCCGCGGCAAAAGCGGCCTGCCGCCCTTTGAAAAATAAAATTCACCCAGCCCCGCCCTCTCCGGCGGGGCTGGCGCTTAACTGTTGGCGGGGGCCGAGGTGGTGCGCAGCCAGCCGCGCAGGGTCTCACCCGAAAGCAGCAGCAGCCCGGCCCAGATGATGCTGAAGCCGATCAGGCGCGACTGCGAAAAAGGCTCGTGATACAGAAACACGCCCAACAGCAGCTGGGTGGTGGGGGCGATGTACTGCAGCAGGCCGATGGTGGAGAGCGGCACACTGCGCGTGGCGGTGGCAAACAGCAGCAGGGGGATGACGGTGACCAGGCCGCTGAGGATCATCAAGCCGTCCTGGGCGCGGCTGAGGCTGCCAAACGCCCCGGTTCCGGCGGCCCCCACGGCAATCAGCACCGCCAGCCCCGGCAGGAACAGGATCACAGTCTCCAGAGACAGGCCGAAGAGCGGCGCCAGCGGCGAGGTCTTCTTGACCAGGCCGTACAGGCCGAAGGAAAAGGCCAGCACCAGGGCAATCCAGGGCAGTTCGCCCGCGCTGATGGTCAGATACAGCACCCCCAGGGCGGCCATCCCCACCGCCAGCCACTGCAAGGGGCGCAGACGCTCTTTCAAGAAAATCACGCCCAGCAGCACGCTGACCAGGGGGTTGATGAAATACCCCAGGCTGGTCTGCACCACATAACCCGCGTTCACCCCCCACACGTACATGCCCCAGTTGACGGCCAACAGCACCGCCGCCAGGGCATACTGCGCGATCATACGCGGGTGGAGGGCGGCTTTGCGAAAACCATTCACTTCGCGCCGCACCAGCAGCACCGCCGCCAGCAGCACAAACGACCACACCACGCGGTGCGCCAGAATTTGCAGCGCAGGGACGGCGTTGAGGGCTTTGAAATAGATGGGAAAAATGCCCCACAGGGCGTAGGCAATGACGGCGGAAAGCACGCCTTTTTTCATGGTGACTCACCTGATCTATACCGATTAAATAAAAACGCAGGCCCCATTATACGCCCCCTGGCGTCTGCGGTGTGAAATTGGGCTGTGCAGGTCAGATTTGGCCCGCCTGCGCGGCGGGCGGGTCTGGCTGGAGCTGGTCAAACTGGTCTTTCCAGGCTTTATCCGCCTGGTCGCCGGGGCCCCAATAGACGTTGAAGGTGGCGCGGTTGGCGGTGGGGCGCGCCAGGCTGTGGATCATGGCCAGGGCGGTGTCCATGCGTCCGCTGCGACAGCGCAGGCCCAGCGGCAGCGGGCGTTGATCCAGGCGCACGGGGTGCATCCCTACGGGGGCGTTGCTGAGCAGCCCGGCGCGCACGATGGTGTAGTTCAGTCCGCTGCTGCGCAGGGCCTCTTCCGCCCGGCTGCGCCATTGGGTCTGGTGGGGTTTCAGGCGGTCCTGCAGCCAGCACCACAGCGAAGGCTGCCCCAGACCGATCCAGCTCATATACACCAGCCTGCCGGGAAGCTGCGCCTTGAGGGCAGCCTCGATGGCGTTGCAGGTGCCCTGATATTCCACTTCGCGGATTTGCTCCTCGCGGCAGACCCATTGGGGCACGCCCACGGTCAGGATGACGTGTTCCACGTCGCAAAAGGCGTTTTGGATGGTATCGCGCTGGGTGATATCGCCCACGCGGATTTGGGCGCGCCTGGTGAACAGTTCCCGCGCTTTTTGACCGTCACGGCTTAAAATCAGCAGTTCATAGCCGTAGCGGGGCAGCAGCCAGGCCACATCCATGCCGGTGCCGCGGGTGGCGCCGATGACCATGATGGTAGGTCGCGTATCCACAAGTTCACCTCCGTTGCAAACCCTGCCGTGTTTCTACCATCAGTATAACAAGATTTCGAGGCGGGTGAAGAGGGCAAGACGGCGCGAGCCTATACAGGCCGCCGCCCGGAGTCAAATATCGGCTGAAATGGGGGGGAAGGTCAGGCGTGGGCGCGTTTGGCGCGGGTCTGACCGCTGCTGAGGGCGCCTTCATAGCCCAGGGCGCTGAGCAGAAAATACACCGGCAGGTAGATCAGGCTGTTGGCGTCCAGCCACAGGACAATCAGCAGGCCAAAGGCCAGCGTGCTGGCGCTGAGAGTTTCCATCAGGTTAAAATGACGCAGCCGCGCGCCCCACCCCAGGGCCACCGCCGCCAGCGGGAACACCCCGCACAAGAGCAGCAGCAGTACGCGGAAATCGGGGAACGGCAAAGCCGACAGCCCCAGGCGCGCCCCCCACAGGGCACCCACGACCATTCCCAACAGCAGCAGCCATTCCAAAAAGCGCGTTTTGCGCAAGAGTTCGTTCATTTCAGGGTCACAACCGGCCGCTATTATACCACGCTGTCTGCGGGCTGACGGGCGACTTGTGAAACCGCAGAAATTGACCGCGCCCCCTGTGCAGATTGGAAAAGTTCTGTACAATCAAGGACGCAGATGCACACCGATGAGGAGGGTTCATGCGAACCGAAAAAGAAAAAATGCTGAGTGGGGAGCTGTATAACGCTGCGGATGCGCAGTTGGTGATGGAGCGCCGCCGCGCCCGCGATTTGCTGCGGGCCTACAACGCCAGCCGTGAGGAAGCCCAGGATGAGCGCCGCCGCCTGTTGAGCGAGCTGATTGGGTCGCTGGGGGAACGGGTGTGGCTGGAGCCGCCCTTTTACTGCGATTACGGCGGCAACATTTCTCTGGGGGAGGATGTCTATTTCAATTTCAACTGCGTGGTTCTGGATGTGGCCCGTGTGACCGTCGGCGCGCGCAGCATGTTTGGCCCCGCCGTGCAGATCTACACCGCCACCCATCCCCTCAGCGCCGAGGAGCGCCGCAGCGGGCTGGAAGCGGGCCAGCCCATCACCATCGGCGAGGATGTGTGGGTGGGCGGCGCAGCGGTGATCTGCCCCGGCGTCACCATCGGCTCGCGCAGCGTCATCGGCGCGGGCAGCGTGGTGACACGCGACATCCCGGAGGGCGTATTTGCGGCGGGCAACCCTTGCCGGGTGATCCGCGCGTTGGAAGCGCCCGATCATTGATAAGACAAAGGTTCAAACGCTGACGGATAACAAAATGGGGCTGCCCTTGCGGACAGCCCCATTTTTGATCCCTTGTGATATTCAGTTGTTAGTCCGCAGCCGCGGGAGGGGCCACCATGCGGCCGCCCTTGCGGGAAGCCACAGCGCGCGTGGTTTCGATCACCATCCAAACCGCCAGGGCCAGGTAGATCAGGCAGGCGATGGGCACGATGATGTTGGCGCCCGCCGGGAAGGCGAACACGCCGTCCACCACCGTGGCGGTGATGAACATGCGAACCAGCGCCCAGGAGCTCATGATGAACATGAACACCGCGGGGATGAAGGTGAACAACCAGGCCTTCTTGTTCTTGGCCGTGTTGAGCAGCCAGATGGTGATGCCCACCAGGGCCAGGGCCGCCAACAGTTGGTTGGAGGCGCCGAAAGTGGACCAGAAGACTTTCCATGCCGGAACGGGATTGCCCTTGGCGTCCTTGATGGTGATGAGGATCAGGAACATGGGCATACCGCCGGTGATGACGGTGGACATAATGCGGCCGAACCAACCCTTCCAGCCGGTGAGTTCCTGGATGATATAGCGGCCCAGGCGGGTGCAGATATCCAGGGTGTCGTACACGAAGGTGGTGAAGGCCATCAAGCCGAAGGAAATGCCCAGCGCGGGGCTGACGCCGATCAACTGCATGAAGGCGCCGATACCCGAAGCGTACACGAAGTTGGGGGACTTGGTGAGCAGTTCGCTGTCTTTGGCCAGGATCATCACGGTGGACAGGGCGATGACCGCCACGATGCCTTCCAACAGCATGGCGCCGTAGCCGATGACTTTAGCGTCGGTTTCACGCTTGAGCTGCTTGGAGGTCGTGCCGGAGCCCACCAGCGAATGGAAGCCGGAGCAGGCGCCGCAGGCCACGGTGATGAACAGCATGGGGAACATGGGGGTCCAGAAACCATCCCCCATCGGTTTGGTGAAGGCCGGGTAGGTGACTTTGAAGCCGCCAAAGAGCACGCCGATGGCCGCTACGATGACCGCGGCGTACAGGAAGTAACCGCCCAGGTGACCGCGGGGCTGCAGCAGCGCCCACACCGGGATGACGGCCGCAACCACGCAGTAGAGCATGATGAACACATTCCACACCTTCTGCGCTTCCAACGGAGTGGCCAGACCCAGGATCTCCTGCAAATTGAAGGGGATGTACTTGCCAACCCAAATAGCCACACCCACCAGCGGCAGGAAGATAATGGTGGCCCA
Organism: Levilinea sp.; assembly: GCA_036751735.1. Classification (GTDB taxonomy): domain Bacteria; phylum Chloroflexota; class Anaerolineae; order Anaerolineales; family Anaerolineaceae; genus Levilinea. The sequence goes on from DAIOUB010000035.1 coordinate 9,475, forward strand.
GGTCAGGCTGAGCTTGGTGTAGCGCAGCAGCAGACCCATCACAATGGGCAGGGCCAGGTAGAGCAGCGAGGAGGTGGCGATGGCGCCGCCGCCCACCATTTCGCCGTTGCCCAGGTCAATCGTGTTCACGAAGGACGAGGTGGTCACATCCGTGAAGGCCACCACGATGGCGATCAGGGTGACGAAGACGAACAGGTTGAACAGGATCCAGGCGCTTTTGGACACGTTCATGCGCACGGTTTCGGTGATGGAGCGGCCTTTATTGCGGACCGAGGCCACCAGCGCGCCCATATCGTGCACGCCGCCGATGAAGATGGAGCCGACCAGGATCCACAGCAGAGCCGGGACCCAACCGTAGGCGATACCGGCGATGATGGGGCCGGTGATGGGGCCAGCGGCGGCGATGGCGGAGAAGTGCTGCCCTAAGAGGAACTTAGGCTCGGTGGGCACATAATCCAGGCCGTCTTCCATCTCAACCGCGGGGGTCTTGAGTTCGTTGTTGAGAGCAAAGACTTTTTTGGCCAGGAAGGTGCCGTAGATGCGGTACGCGACATAGAAAATCGCCGACATACCCAGTACGATGAAGATAATATTCATCCTTCAAAACCTCCAGTTACTGTGATTGATGATTTTTCCAGCCATGAACAGAAATGAATGGTTGGTTTCGAACGAATGTTGCGATGAGGCGATGATTAAGAACGGCCTGTTAAGGTGCGGCTTCCGGTTTGGGGCCGGTCAACCCAAAATTTGGTTATAGGCCACCTCCTCTTAATTATTAATAATCCTCACCAATACCGGTTGCCGGCGTGAGGTCGAAAAATGCTCTATGGGGCAAACTGGCTCGTGTGCGCTTCTACACAACCGATAATGGCCCATTTAAGAAAAGGGGGTTAAAAGATTAATCTTTTCTCATTATAGGACTCTTAGGTCACATTACAACCATGATATTTATCAGGTTTTTTCCGAATTTTCGTTAAAAAAACGCACTTTTCCCCAAAAAACTTGCGCAGATGCGGCCCGCGGCCAGTAAAAAGGCGGCTGGCGGCCTAACCGGCGCGCCGAAGCAGCCGCCGGGGGTGAGCAAGGGGTTAGCAGAAAGTGGAGATGGGGTTGGAATCGGGTCGGGAACAGGGCGCCAGACGCAGGCGCGCGGAGGTCAGCACTCGTCTGCGCAGGGTTCTTGCGGCGGCAGGCTGGCTTCCAATTCTTCTAAAAAACGCACCGGGTGGATGCCGTAAATGCGGGCAGCGTCCTGCAGGGTCTCAAAAGCGGCCATGCTGCACCCCACACAGGCCATGCGGTGTTCCAGGAAGGTTGGAATCAGCTCCGGCCAACGCTCCAACACATCCGCGACGCTCATTTGGGGGGAAAGTCTGCCTGGTTTCATCGGAAGTACCCTTCTTTCTCATTCTACCGGTAAAGCAGGTGAGGCTCCTTGCGCTGGCGCAAATGGGGCTAAGGCTGCCTGGCCTGCGGCGGCACCAAATCTTCAGCCACGGCCACCAGTCCGTGGGGAAAGCGCACGATGACGCGCTCGCGGCCCAGGGCCACAAGCCCGCGGGTTTCCCACTGGTTCAGGATGCGGCTGACGGTGAACAGGGTGGTGCCGGTCATCTCGGCCAAATCCTGGCGGGTGAGGGGCAGGTCAATCAGTACGCCTTCGGCCACCTTGCGGCCGGTCTGGCTGGCCAACCGCAGCAGCGCCCGCGCCAGGCGGCGCTCCACACGCTCGGTGGCCAGTTCACGAAAGCGCTCCTGAAATTCCTGAACCCGCTCGGCCATCAATTTCATGGCGTTGAGAGCCATCTGCGGGTGACGCAGCGCCAGTTCCTTTAAAGAAGCCGCGCCCCAATACACCCCGCCGCTGTCTTCCGCGGCCTCGGCGCTGACGGGGTAGAGCTCGCCCTGGGCCAGAGCCACCGCACCAAACAGGGTGTTGGGGCCTACCGCGCGCAGCAGCACCTGGCTGCCGTCCGGGTTCATCTGGGTCAGCTTAACCCGCCCGCGGGTCAGCAAAAAGACGCGCTCAGCGGGGTCGCCCTGCAGGAAGAAATAACTGCCCGCCGCGCTTTGGCAGGCATGCGCAGCCAACTGCACGGCCTGCAGGGCGGCAGGTTCCAGCCCCGAAAACAGGGCGGTCTTTTGCAGGATGTCGGGCAGGGGCAGATCGTTCACAAGGTTGACCTTCAGGATGAGAACTGACCTCATTGTATCGCGAAACCGCGCGGCGCGTGGGCGAGTATAATGGTTTTATCACTATCGTTACGGGAAGGAAGGCTGTTTGATGACATCATTTGTGACCCCCTCAACCCCCCAGGAAGCGCGTCAGCGGCTGGAACACCTATACGGCCGCCCCAGCGCGGATGCCATGTCGCCTTATGAGCGTGTGCTGCGGGCGATTCAACGCCAGACCCCCGACCGGGTGCCGTTTGATTACTGGGCCGTGCCGGAGACTCAGGCGCGCTTGTTGGACTATTTACAGGCGCGGGACGAAGAGGAACTGCTGCGCCTGCTGGGGGTGGACTGCCGGATTGTGTCGCCGGACCTCATCGGCCCCTCCCGCCAGGAGCTGCCCGACGGAACTTTTTTGGACCGCTGGGGCAGTCACCGCCGCAAGGTGAGCAACGAATTCAGCACCTATGAAGAATATGCCAGTTTCCCACTGGCCGAAGCCCAGTCGGCTGCCGAGGTGGAAAGCTGGCCGCGCTGGCCCAAGACGGAGGGTTGGCGCTGGGACAGCCTGACCGCCAAGATTGACGCCCTCAACCGCGAGGTGCGTTACCCCATTCGCTACGATGTGGGCGGGATTTTTGAATCGTCCTGGGCCTTGTATGGGCTGGACCGCTTCCTGGTGGACCTGTTGGAGAAGCCGGAAGTGCCCTGCGCCATTATGGACTGCTACACGGATGTGATGATCGCCAATGTGCACGCGCTGATGCGCGCCGCCCAGGGCAAAATTGACTGGGTGTACACCTACGACGACGTGGCCATCCAAAACGGCCTGCTTATGTCGCCGCGCCTGTGGCGCAAGTACATCCTGCCGCGCCACCAACGCCTGAACGCGGTGATTAAATCCTACGGGTTAAAGATCATCTACCATTCGTGCGGGGCGATTTACCCGCTGATCGGCGCGCTGATTGACGATATGAACATTGATGTGCTCAACCCTCTGCAGCCGCGGGCTTCTATGATGGATATGGCGCGCATCAAAGAGGAATTCGGCGGGCGCATCGCCTTCCACGGAGCCATTGATTTGCAGCACACCATGCCCCACGGTTCCCCCCAGGACGTGGTGGATGAGGTGCGCGCTCGCTGTCAGATCTTAGGGCAGGGCGGGGGCTACATCTGCACCACGGCGCATTACATTCAGAACGATGTGCCGAT
>DAIOUB010000035.1:12958-20350 GCA_036751735.1 Levilinea sp.
CCCAGGGCGCTTTGGGCCAGGAGGATGATCATGGTGAAAATGCCCAGACTGCCGCTGCTCAGCTCAAACTTTTGGATGGCGTATAGGGCGTAAAAGGCGTTGCCCATCAGGCCCAGCCCCACCAGGGCGCGCGCCGCCAGGTAGCGCAGGAACTGGGGATATTGGCGCACCTGTCCCGGGATCGAGGCCAAAAAGGCCCGCAGCGGCTGGGGCGCGCTGGTTTCGGGCAGGGGCGTTTCGCGGAAGGCGGCGATGATGAAGGGCGAGATGAAGGAGGCGGCAAAACCCACCCAAAAGAGGGTTTGGAAATTGGCCGGAAAGGCGTAGCGGTCTAAGAAGTAACGCGCCACCCACGAAGACCCAAACCCAATCAGCCCGCCCAGCCCATACATGACCCCATAAAATAAGCCGCGGCGGCGCGGGATGGCTTTGCTGATGTAATCGGCATAGGCCGGGCCGATGAGGCCGTTGGTGATGGCGAACAGAGTGTAGGCGGTGAAGAATAAGATCAGCGTTTGCGGTGGGGGCAGCTGCAAGGCAAACTGCGCCACCAGCGCGATGAACAAGATGCCCACGCGCTCGGCCACCGCAATGCCGAAGATGATCCATTTGCGCGTGGCCCGCCCGTTGGCCAGGTAGGCGCCCAGCAGTTGGGGCAGATAAAAGCCCAGGAAGAAGAGCGCCGGCACCAGCCCCACCAGGGTTTTGCTTTGGGTGAGCTGCGAAACGAAAAAGGGCAGAATGGTGTCCTGCGAGAGCATGGCCAGGGAGAAGGTGAAGATGGCCGAATCACAAGACAGCAAAATGAAGTTGATCCAATAATTGCGGTTGACGCGCTCTAAATACACCGGATGGTGTTTTGCCAGATACTCAATATCGTTCGTAGCCATGCTGGGTTCCAATGAATAAAAAAATGTGGGATGGGGCGCGTTGCCCGCCCCATCCCGTGAGTACAGCCGGCGCCTAAGCGCCGCGCTGGCGGTCTTGTTCGATGAGGGCTTTCAACCCTTCGATGGCCACGCGGATGGCGCGGTCTACATCAAAGAGCGCCTCCATGGCCTTCCATTCTTCCGGGGTATGCGGCTGATCTTCTTCGGCCATGCTGCCCATCAGCATCACGCCAGAGGCGCGTTTGCGGTGAATGGAACTGATGATGAAAATGGCGGCGGCTTCCATCTCGGAGCAGACCGCCCCGCCGGCGATCCAGGCTTTCCAGCGGTCTTCCAGGCGCTTATCCACCGGCATGCGGTAGGGTTCTACCTCGCCGTAAAACGAATCTTTGGATTGGCTGATGCCGCGCCAGCTGCGGATTCCGGCGCGCCGGGCGCCTTCTTCCAGCGCCAAAACCACGTCCACATCGGCCACGGCGGGGAATTCCGGCGGCAGGTAGTGCAGGGTGGTGCCTTCGTCGCGGATGGCGCCGGTGACCACGGCCACATCGCCCGTTTTGATGCCAGGCTGCATCCCGCCGGAGGTGCCCACGCGGATGAAGGTATCGGCGCCGATGGCGATCAGCTCTTCCACGGCGATGGCGGTGGAGGGGCAGCCGATGCCGGTGCTGGTGACGGACACTTTTTCGCCCAGGAGCGTGCCGGTGTAGGTGACGTATTCGCGGTGCTGGGCCACAAACTGCGGGTTATCAAAATATTTGGCGATCTTTTCGCTGCGCCCGGGGTCGCCCGGCAAGAGCACATAGCGCCCCACGTCGCCCTTTTTCATGTGGATGTGATGCTGCAATTGATCGGGGGTTTCCATGCGGTCTCCTTAGGCGGCCTGTGCGGCTTTGCGGTCGCGTTCGATCAAGATCTTCAGCGCGCCCACCGCGGTCGAAATCGTGCCGTGCAGGTCATCGTACACCACGCGCGGGCCGGGGGCTTCCTGGTTGGCCATGATCAGCATGACCCCGCCGGTGCGCACACGGTAGATGCTGCCGAGGATGAAAATGGCGGCGGCTTCCATTTCCGAGCAGACCGCCCCGCCCATCTTCCAGGCCTTCCAGCGCTCCAACAGGTGGCTGGCCACGGGCATCCGTTCGGGCTGGTGCTGGCCGTAGAAGGAATCTTTGGATTGAGACACACCCAGATGGTAGCCGCATTGGTTCTGGATGGCGGCTTCGCGCAAGGCGGTGACGACCTCGGTGTCGGCCACGGCGGGGAATTCCACCGGCAGGTAGTGCAGGGTGGTGCCTTCGTCGCGGATGGCGCCGGTGAGGATGGCCAGTTCGCCGGGGATGAGTTCCGGCTGCATGCCGCCGGAGGTGCCCACACGGATGAAGGTGTCGGCGCCGATGGCCACCAGCTCTTCCACGGCGATGGCGGTGGAGGGGCAGCCGATGCCGGTGGAGACCACTGCCACCTTTTCACCCAGCAGCGTGCCGGTGTAGGTGACGTACTCCCGTTTTTCGGTCACAAATTGGGGGTTATCAAAATATTGGGCGATCTTTTCGCAGCGCCCCGGATCCCCGGGCAGCAGCACATAGCGGCCCACATCCCCTTTGCGCAGGTTAATGTGATGCATCACTTCGGGCATATCTTTCATTTTGAGCGTCCTTTCGTCGTAAATTACGCGCGCAGCACCACACGGATGGCGATGATCACAAAGATCAAGAAGCCAATGGTGGCCAGGGTGAAGAGGGTAATTGCCAGCCAGGGTGCAAAGATCAGGGTGCGGCTCCAATCCAGCGAGGGGTCGGCGATGATCCAGTACAGCAGGCCGCAGGTTCCGAAGGTGGTTAAGAGCATCAGCAGGTAATCCACCCAGGAGACCTTCACCGACCGGTAACTGGTTTTGGCCCCAGATGATCCAAAGGCGCGCGATTCGAGCGAGATGGAAAGCTGCTGCACGCGCTCAATGGCCCCCACAAACACCGGAACCATGCTGGGCAGCACGGCGGCAAAGCCGGTGCCTTTCAGCCCGCGGGATTTCTGCGCGCTGAGCACGGTGGTGAACTCTTTTTGCAGGATGGGGATGAGCTGCAGGGTCATGGTGAGGATGAAGTTCAGCACGTAGGGCATGCCGATCTTTTGCAGCGAGGCGAACAGATCGCTGGGGTGGGTGGTCATGATGGCGGCCAGGGCAAAGATGGTCATGCTGGTGGCGCGCTCCACCATGGTGACGCCGCTGTAGATGCCTTCCTGATAGATGGTAAACGGTCCCATCGAAACGATGGGCGTCCACGGGCGCGGAAAGGCCGGGGCAATGCTTTGCAGGGTGATGAGGGTCAGCAGAATGGGGAAGAGGATGGCCATGACGCGCAGGAAGGGCTTCCAAATGTTGGCCACAGAGACCATCACCATGCCCAAGACGATCAGCGCGCCCAAGATGGCCGGGTTGCGGGTGGAGAAAGACAGCACCAACACACAGCCCGCCAGCAGCAGCTTGGGCAGGGGCGAGATGCGGTGGATGACCGAATTCCCGGGGACCATGCTAATGGGGATGACGACGCCTCTCATGCCTGACCTCCTTGAGGTTTGCCCCCGAAAACTGGGGCAAACACATCCAACGATTCCGAAACGCTCAAACTCACCTGGGGCAGCTGGCCTTGCTCTTTCAGCCGCAGGGTCAATTCGGTGATCTGGGGCGGCAGCAGATGGGTGCTGCCCATCAGCGCGCGGTCCGAGAATACCTCGCGCGGGCGGGCGTCGGCGATCAGCAAGGAATCGCGCATGACCACCATGCGCTCCACAACTTCGGCCAGCAGGATCATGTCGTGGGCCACGCACAGCACCGTGGAGCCTTCATCGCGCAGGCGGTGGATCAGGCGGTAGACAATGCGGGTGGTGACGTTATCCTGCCCGGTGGTGGGCTCATCCAGAATAAACACAGCGGGGCGCATGGTGTAGACGGAGGCCATGCCCACCAGTTTGCGCAGGGGGAAGCCGATGCGGTAAGGGTGGCTGTGGCGCAGGGGTTCCAGGCCAAAGAATTCAATGGCCTTTTCGCGCCGGTCAATCACCTCATCTTCGGGCAGACCCAAATTGCGCGGGCCAAATTCCAGTTCGGCCTCCACCGTGCGGGCAAAAAGCTGGTGGTTGGGGTTTTGAAAGACGTACCCCACCGAAGCAGAAAGTTCCTGCACGCGCATGGGGCCGGTATCGCGCCCGTTGACCAGCACCTTGCCTTTGGTGGGCTTGAGCAAACCGTTAAAGTGCTTCACCAGGGTGGTTTTGCCCGATCCGTTTTGACCGATAATGCCGATGATCTCACCCGGGAAAATTTTCAGGTTAACATCCTGCACAGCGGTCACAGAACCGCCGTAGATATGCCACACATTTTGACATTCGATGACGGGGTTAGTCATTTTTGCCTCCAAACAAGGGCGCGATGCGCTGGAAGGCCTCTTCGGTGGTCACTGGATAGACGCCATTCCAATGTGCGCTGCGCTCGTGCTCCAGGCGGTAGGCCATCTCGGTCACCTGGGGAACGCGCAGCCCGGCCTTTTCTAAAACATCCAGCTGGCTAAAGACCTCGGTGGGGGTGCCGTTGAGGATGACTTCGCCGTGATCCATCACGATAATGCGGTTGGCATAGGCTGCCATCACTTCCACTTCGTGTTCCGCCATGATGACCGTCATCTTGCGCTCGCGGTTCAGCTTGGCGGCCACTGCAAACACCTCTTCTTTTCCGATGGGATCTACATTGGAGGTGGGTTCGTCCATAACCAGAATCTGAGGGCGCATGGCCAGAGCGGCGGCGATGGAGAGGCGCTGCTGCTGCCCGCCCGACAGCTCGAAGGGGGAGCGGTCGCCGAGACCGCTGAGCCCAACGATATCGAGGACTTCATGAATGATGGGGTTCATTTCGTCAACAGCAACGCCCAGGTTTTCCAGCCCCAGGGCGATCTCTTCGGCGACGGACATTTGGCTGAGCTGAAATTCGGGATTGTCGAAGACCACGCCGACAATCTTGGCCAGCTCGCGGGTGGGGTATTCGGCGGTGTCCAAATCTTGAACGGTAACGCTGCCTTCCATGTCGCCCATGATCATGTGAGGGATCACCGCGTTGATGCACAGCTGCAGCGTCGTCTTACCGGACCCGTTCAAACCCAATAAGGCAACATATTCTCCTTCGAAAATCTGAAGGTTGATATTTTTCAGCGCCGGAGTTTCGGCTCCGGCATATGTAAAGGTCAGGTCCTTAATCTCAAGAATGGGTTTTTCGCCGCTCATAGCGACTCCTTACGGTGAGGCTGGCAATCAATGGCGAGAGCAGATGCGCTCTCGCCATTGATGCTTGATCAGGGTTTTCGGAAGACTACTCTTCCGCGTCTTCGAACTTGGCGAGGATGACGGCCAGGCCGGCCAGAGCGGTCAACACGGCCAGGACAAACACGGCGCCGGTCATGATGCCAAAAGGTTCGCTCTGGACGAAGTCCAGATCAGCGATTTTTTGGGAGGCGCTGGGCAGAAAGCCCAAAAGCAGACCCAGGCCGATAATTCCAGCCCCCAGGCCTTCTTTGGTTCCAACAGTTGCGGGACGCTTTTCCATGAATTCTTCTCCTTTGGATTACTTCGCCACGGCCAGGGCAATCAACGTGATGGCTGCGCCAACGATCACGCCGCCGGCGATCCACAGCACCTTCTTCAACCCACCTGCCGCAGCCGGCAGCTGGATGTTCGCGGTCAGGTTAGCAGGCAGCGCTTCGATAATGGCGAGAGCTACGAAACCAGCGATGATTTTATCCGCCAGGGATACCAGAATGTTGGAAGAAAACACCGAGACGATCAGGTTCTGCCCCATCGCCAGGAAGGCGGCGGTCATCATATCGGCAAAGTGGCCGGTCGCGCCGCCGAAGACGAAGACGTAAATCGGCACAGCGGTGACCGAGCACAGGAAAGCCACAATGATGTTCAGGAGGAAATAGCTCCAGTATTTCTTACCCAGACCCCAGCGCACACCGTAACCCCAAACCAACGCGCCCACCACGTTGACGACCGCAAAGGGCAGACCGATGGGGCCGCTGATGAAGGAGGACACGATATTGGTGATGGCGCCAACCAAGGCTCCCCACCAGGGGCCCAGGACGATGGCGGCCACAGCCGTGCCGATCATATCCAGGAAGATGGGCAGTTTCAGGATGGTGTTAATTTGTCCGCCGACGATGTTGAGGGCGGCCGCAACCGGCACCAGGGCGACCACGTAGGTCAGCGGGATGCGGGAAGAGCGCTTCTTTTTTGCAACTGGTTTAGCCGAGGCTGTACTCATTTGGCCTTTCTCCTTAAATAATTCGGTGATCAGCAAAGGTGAATGATTCGATTTCCTACGGGCTCCATGAAAAAGAGAGCGGAGCTGTTTCCACCCGGAGTCACCCAGGGCGGAAGGACGACTGAAGAGATGACAAAACCGGATTCACAGCCAAACTGGGCGAGAAACCACCTCCTCTGCTGATAAGATGCGGCGCGCAGGCCGGCCGAGCCGTTACTTTACAAGTCCGCTGAATCCAGCACACCCCGGAAACCGCAGCCGACGACATTATCCACGCCGGAATCTTCCGGGCGGGTGAAACAACGGTAAGCACAGCGAGCATGGTTTTGGGTAAAGAAGGAATTGCCGCCGCGCAGCACTTTAAATTTTTTGCCAAAGGCTTTGCCTTTGTAGGGGGAGCCGGGGTAGGCGTCGTACCAATCCGCGCACCATTCTTCCACATTCCCCACCATTTCATGCACACCGTAGGGGCTGACCCCGCCGGGGTGGGCATCGACGGGAGCGGTCATGAGGTAATCGCCGCGGTCCCACACCAGGGCGTTATCCTCATTGAACTCGTTGCCCCACGGCCAGCGGCGGCCGTCGGTGCCGCGGGCGGCTTTTTCCCATTCGGCCTCGGTGGGCAGCCGTTTGCCGGCCCATTCGGCGTACATGACCGCCTCGAACCAGGAAATGCGGTGAACGGGGTGATTTTCGAGCCCGGGGGGGATCTCCATGCCGCCCCAGTGGCGCGGGGCGATGGCGTAGGTGGCCGTCATGTAGCGTTTATATTCGGCGTTGGTCACCGGATAGGCGTCAATGTAATAGCCAGGGAGGTGAACTTTCCGCATGGGCATCTCTGGGCCAAATTCTTCGCTGCCCATGATAAATTCACCCGCGGGGATCCAAACCATCTTTTTACCATCACGCGCCACAATTTCTAAAGCGGTCATCGGTTCTCCTGTGGTAACACAAGTGACTATGCAATTATTAATCGGTGGTGAATCTGGTTAGACGAATTTAAAGGTGGGGCTGGGTGGTTCGGCGGGCTGTCGCAGTTATGTCAGAATGTACTGACATTATATGCAATAAAAAATGTACGACTGCGCGTATAAAGTTATTGTAGTGATTTTCGGCGGAATGTCAATCATCGTGGGCGGATCGTTGCGAAAGTGTGATAAATGGCGCAATCGCCCCGCGCCCGCTGGA
>DAIOUB010000036.1:0-8366 GCA_036751735.1 Levilinea sp.
GGCTGGCGCGCATCAACCTGATGCTGGCGGTCTTCAACCTCATCCCCGGCTTCCCCCTGGACGGCGGGCGCATTTTCCGCGCCCTGGTGTGGATGCGCACCGGCAGCCTGGCCCGCGCCACGCGCGTGGCTTCCACCGGCGGGCAGTGGGTGGGCTACGGGTTCATGGGCGTGGGTTTGTTCTCGCTGCTCACCGGCGGCGCCTTCAACGGCCTGTGGCTGATCTTCATCGGCTGGTTCCTGCGCAACGCCGCCGCCTCCAGCCAGGCTCAAACCAGCCTGCAGGAAGCCCTGCGCGGCCTGACCGTGGCCGAGGTGATGGACCGCCGCGTGGACAGCGCCGCCGCCCATCACACCCTGGAACAGGTGGTGCGCGAGCACGTCCTCAGCGGCAGCCAGCGCGTGCTGCTGGTCACCGACAGCCTGGGCAACGGCATCCGCGGCTGGGTGTCGCTGGAAGACATCGTGCGTGTGCCGCGAGGCGCCTGGCCGGTGGTCACCGTGGGGCAGCTCATGTCCCCGCGGGAGAACCTGCTGGTGCTCTCACCCCAGGCCGAGCTGCTCAGCGCGCTGCAAAAAATGGATGAAAGCAGCCTGTCGCAGGCCCCGGTGATCGCCGAAAACCAGATCTTGGGCTGGCTGTCGCGCGAACGCATCCAAAACTATCTACGTCTGCGCACCGAACTGGGCATATAACCCTATAATAGAAGCAGTTCATCACACAGCGTTGAATCCGGCTGGGGTGGGTGAACACCACCCCGGCTTGGTTTAAAGATGGAGGATCGGTTTTAAAGCAGACGGCCTGACCGCCAGCGAAACACCGCCGTCATTTTCCAGGGAGGATTGAAATATGAATTTTTTGGCGTGGGTCTTCTTCGCGCCCCTCTTCTGTTTGCTCGCTGCCCTCGGGGTGAGCCTGTGGGCTCGCTCTGCGCGCTCATCCGTGCGTTTGGGAGTGCTCGTTTCCCTGGCGCCGCTGGCCGCTTTCCTCAGCGTGGCCGCTGTGCTGCCGCGCATCACCGCCGGAAATCCGCTGCGCCTGAACCTGCCCTGGGTGCCTTCGCTGGGGCTGGAAGCCGCCTTCCTCTTAGATGGACTGGGGGCCTTGTTCGCCCTGCTGATCAGCGGCATCGGCGTGTTGGTGGTGCTGTACGCTGGCTACTACTTCGCAGACCACCCCGAAGATGCGCCGCGCTTTTTCAGCCTGCTGATGCTTTTCACGGCCGCCATGCTGGGGCTGGTGATGGCCGGGGACGTGATCACCCTGTTCATTTTCTGGGAAGGCACCAGTGTGGTCTCCTTCCTGCTGGTGGGCTTTAAGCATAAGGATGAGGCCGCCCGCCGCGGGGCCTTGCGCGCCTTTTGGATCACCGGCGGGGGCGGTTTGGCCCTGCTGTTTGGACTGCTGCTGCTGGCAGAGATGGCGGGCAGCACGCGCCTGAGCGTGATTCTGGCCTCTGGCCCCACCCTGCGCGCCCACGCGCACTACCCTCTGGCCCTGGTGCTCATCGCCCTGGGGGCCTTCACCAAAAGCGCCCAGTTCCCCTTCCACTTCTGGCTGCCGGGCGCCATGAGCGCGCCCACCCCGGCCAGCGCCTTCCTGCACTCCGCCACCATGGTCAAAGCCGGTCTGTATTTGATCGCCCGTCTGAACCCCGCCCTGGGCGGCACCGATCTGTGGTTCTGGCTGTTCAGCCTGACGGGCATGATCACCTTGCTGACCGGAGCCTGGCTGGGCCTGCACCAGCGCGATCTGAAAGCCTTGCTGGCCTACTCCACCATCAGCCAGTTGGGGGTGCTGATGATGCTGCTGGGACAGGATACCTCCATCGCCTTCAAAGGCTTCGTCATCGGCGTCACCGCCCACGCCCTGTATAAGAGCGCCCTGTTCCTCACCGCCGGGGCCGTGGACCTGGCCGCCGGAACCCGCGACCTGACCAAGCTGGGCGGCCTGTGGAAGACCCACCGCGGGCTGGGCCTGGCGGCTGGGGTGGCCGGGCTGAGCATGGCCGGTCTGCCGCCCCTGTTCGGCTTCCTGGCGAAAGAGACCCTGCTGGCCGCCGTCACCCATCCCAATATCCCGCCCATCACCAGCCTGGTCTTCACCGCCAGCACCGTCATCGCCGGAGCCTTGATGCTGGCCCAGGCCGGGCGTTTTGTCTTCGACACCTTCTTCGGCGAACGCCCTGCCGCCCAGCCCCCGGCGCGGCCTTTGGCACGGGCTGTGGCGGTGCTGTGCGCCGTGCCCGCCGGGCTTTCGCTGCTGCTCACCAGCCTGCCGGAGCCGGAGCCTATCGCCGCCTTTTTGGCCTCCGCGGCCAGCGCGGCCTACGGCGGGCCGGTGAAGGTCTCTTTGGCCCTGTGGACGGGCATCAACCCGCCCCTGGTGCTCAGCGTCATCGCCGTCAGCCTGGGGCTGTTCCTGTTTTACCGCCGCGCCAGAGTCATCGCGGATCAGGAATTTTTCTCCGCGTGGGCCGGCCGCCCCAACCTGGAAACCCCGGCCCGTGCCGCATTGCGCCTGCTGGACCGCGCCGCGGCGATCTCCCTGCGCACCCAGAGCGGCAAGCTGCGCCGTTACCTGGCGGTGATATTGGCCGCCTCCAGCCTGTTGGTGGCCTACGCCTTGCTGCGCCAGCCCATCGCATTTCAGTCCCTGGCCGTGCCCACCCCCGACCTGGCGGGCGGGCTGGGGGTGCTGCGCCTGTTTGCCTTGCTGCTGGTCGTGGGCGCCTCCGCCGCCAGCGTCTTTTTGCAGCGCGATCTGATGGCCGTCCTGGCGTTGGGTGCTTCTGGCCTCAGCGTGGCGGTCTTGTTCGCGCTGGAGCCCGCGCCAGATGTGGCCCTGGTGCAGATTGTGGTGGATCTGCTGGTCACCACCATCCTCATCCTGGCCCTGCGCCGCATCCCCCGCCCCCTGCGCGAGCAGGCCAACGACCGCCGCACCGCCTCTGGCTCTGTGCGCGACGCCCTGCTGGCGGCCGCGGGCGGCTTGTGGATGGCCGCGGTCACCCTGATCAGCCTGACCTCGCGCCCGCGCGTTTCGCAGGTAACCCCGTTCTACGAAGCCAGCGCCAAACCCCTCACCGGCGCGCGCGACGTGGTGGGGGCCATTGTGCTGGATTTCCGCGGGTTTGACACGCTGATTGAAATCACCGTCTTCGCTGTGGCCAGCCTGGGAGTTTACACCCTGCTGCGGCGGGGGCTGGGTCTGTACCGCGCCGCGCATGAAATGCCCGCGGACGATAAGCCCCACCGTTCTATCCTCATGGGCATCGGCGGCCAGCGGCCTTCGGCCCTGGTGCGGCTGCTGACCGACGCCATTCTGCCGCTCTCCATGGTCATCGCCGTGGTGCACATGATGTACGGCCACGACCAGCCCGGCGACGGCTTCACCGCGGGGGTGATGGTGGCCCTGGCCACCGGCCTGTGGCACATCGTCTACGGCAACCGTGAGGCCCGCCGCCGCCTGCCCTGGCTGCACCCTACCCCCCTGGTGGCCGCGGGCTTGCTCACCGTACTGGTTTCCGCGTCTCTGGGGGCCTGGATCGGCGGGTCCTTTTTGAGCGCGGTGGATTTTGGCAAACTGTGGGGGCTGAGCCTGCCGCCCGGTTTTGCCCTCAGCACCGCTTTCTTTTTCGAAGTCGGCATCTTCCTGGTGGTCTTGGGCAGCGCAGCGCGCATGTTAGACACGCTGGCCTTTGGTGAAGAGGCCGCCCCCCGGCAAGGAGGTTAACCTATGGAACTGCTCACTGCGCTTGCCATCGGCCTGCTGTTCGCATTGGGGCTGTATCAGTTTTTGCGCCGCAACCTGATCCGCTCCGCCGTCGGGCTGATCATCCTTTCCAACGCCATCAACCTGTTTCTCCTCTCCACCGGCGCCTACCGGGGGTTAGTCCCCGCCTATGTAGGCGACCCGCTGCAGCACAGCGACGCCCTGCCGCAGGCACTGGTGCTCACCGCCGTGGTCATCAGCATGGGCGGCTTCGCCTTTGTCACCGCCATGCTCTCGGGCATCGTCCACCGCTACCGCTCCGGCGACAGCGACGACGTCAGCCAGTTGAAAGGATAAGGCCCATGAACCAACCGCAATGGGTGCTGTTTCCCGTCATCATCCCTCTGGCTGGGGCGGCCGTGGGGCTGCTGCTGCGCCACCGCCGCCGCCTTCAGGCCTACGGGTCGCTGGGCGTCATCCTCACCGCCCTGGCCGCCAGCCTGTACCTGCTGGCGCGCGTCTATGCGCACGGGCCGCAGGTGGCCCAATTGGGCGGGTGGGCCGCCCCCTACGGCATCAGCCTGACGGCGGATCTAACCGCCGCGCTGTTTGTGGTCATGGCTCAGGCGGTGCTGTCCACCGGCTTCATCTACGCCCTGGGCTGCAACGACCGCTGTTCGCGTTTCCCCACCTTCTACCCCCTCTTCCTGACCCTCTCCACCGGCCTGACCGGCGTGTTCCTCACCGGCGACCTGTTTAACCTCTTTGTGTTTGCGGAGCTGCTGGTCATCTCCGGGGCAGCCCTCACCGCCATCTCGGATGACCCCCTGGGGCTGGAAGCGGCCTACAAGTATTTCCTCATCAGCCTGCTGGCCTCCCTGTTCCTGCTGGTGGCGGCGGGCAGCCTGTACGTCTCGTACGGCACCCTCAACCTGGCCGACCTTTCCGCGCGCATCGCCGCCGACCCCACCCGCCCGCTGACGGGCGTGGCCGCCGCCTGTTTGGTGGTGTTTTTCCTGGTGAAAAGCGCCGTGGCCCCCTTCCACTTCTGGCAGCCCGATTTTCACACCGTCTCCCCCACCGCCGTCAGCGCCATGCTGTCTTCGGTGGTGGTCAAGGTGGGCGTGTACGGCCTGCTGCGCATGACCACCCTGTGGTTTGTGCCCTTCGCCGCCGAACTGCGCGCCTTTCTCATCGCCGCCGGCCTGGTGGGCGTGATCTTCGGCGGGCTGACCGCCGTGGGCGCGCAGCATGCCAAGCGCATGCTGGCCTATTCCACCCTGGGGCAGATTGGTTTCATCCTGGTGGGCATCGGCTGGGGCACGCCCCTGGCGCTGACGGCCGCCCTGGTTTACATCATCAACCACAGTCTCATCAAATCTGCCCTGCTGATGATCGCTGGGGCCACAGCCAGCCGCGCGCCGGTCAAATCCGCCGCCTTCAGCGCCCTGCGCGGGGTGGGCAAATTCACCCCCTTGGGCGGCGCGCTGTTCCTGTTGGGCGGGCTGGCCCTGGCAGGCATCCCCCCCACCAACGGCTTCATCAGCAAGCTGACCCTGCTGCGCAGCGGCCTGGCCCTGGGGGACGGCTGGGTGCTGGCCGGTCTGGCCGCGGGCAGCCTGTTCTCGCTGGTGTATGTGGCCCGCGCTTACCGCAATATCTGGTGGCTGCCCGCCCAGGGTGAAATCAAGCCCAAAGCCGGCGGCGACCGCCTGTTGGCCCCTGCCATTCTGGTGAGCCTCTCACTGGTGCTCGGCATCTGGGCCGAACCGTTCGTCAACCTATGCGTGCAGGCGGCGGCATGGATGCTCAACCCCGCCGCCTATATCGCCCTGGTTTTAGGAGGTTAAATGGGCAGCGTTCTGACCTTTTTCCTGCTGGCCGGTGTCTATCTGGCCCTCAGCGGCAGTCTGGTCACCAGCAACCTGATCGCCGCCGCGCTCATTGCCCTGGGGATCATGCTGCTGCTGCGCATGGGCCAACGCCCCGAGCGCATTCAAACCCTGCCGCGGGTGCTGTGGACCCTGCTGCGCTACCTGGGGATGCTTCTGGCGGATATGGTCAGCAGCGGCGTTCAGGTGGCGCGCATCGTGCTGGACCCCAAACTTCCCATCCAGCCCGCCATCTTAAAGATCCCCTGCGAGGAACAGTCCGATTTGATCTCCGCCCTCAGCGCCCACGCCATCACCCTCACCCCCGGGGAACTGGTGGTGGCCATTGACGAGCAGGGCGGCATGTACACCCACTGCCTGGATATGAGCCTTTCGGTGGCCCAGCGCGTTGAACTGCTGCGCCAGCACCGTGCCATGCTTAAAACCATCCTCGGTGAAAGCAGCGAAACCAGGGAGGCGCCGTGATCGAAATCTGGGTAGAACGCACTTTGGTCTTCGCGTTGGCCGTGCACATTGTCCTCACCGGCGTGTGTGTGTGGCGCGTGTGGCGCGGTCAAAACGTGATTGACCGCCTGATCGGCGCCGATCTGGTGGGGACTCTGGCGCTGGCAGTGCTGGTACTGATCGCCCTGATCGAGCGCACCAGCATCTATTTTGACGTGGCCCTGGGGCTGGCCGCCCTGGGATTCATGGCTTCGATCGTGCTGGCCAAATATCTGGCCGATCAGCGCGTTTTATAAGGTAAGGTGACGGCGATGGAAACCCTTTTCGGTCTGATTGTGATCCTGGCGGTGCTGATTGGCACAGCCTTCTCCGTCATCGGCGTGATCGGCTTCATCCGCCTGCCGGATGTCTATACCCGCCTGCATGCCACCGGCAAAGTCAGCGTATTTGGGGTGGTGCTGCTGCTCCTGGCAGGGCTGTTTTGGACGCCGGTCTCCCCAGGGAAGGACATTGTACTCATCGGGCTGCTCCTGTTGGCCGCGCCGGTGGCCTCGCATGCCATCGCCTCGGCGGCCTACCGCCTGGGCATCCCCGCGCAGCAGCTTTCGCGCAACGATCTGACCGAGGTGGCAGAACAAGAAAACGACCCCACCCCCCAGGGGTGAGGTCGCACAAATCTGTGTCTTAAACCAGCGTGTGTTTCAAGGCGCGCTTTGCACCAGGGCAAAAATCAGCGCCGCGATCACAATCAGCACCCCCATGCCCACCGCCAACCAGGTCGTATACCGCTGCCGCATACCGCCCTCCTTTTGGATTACACCATGTCAAAACGTTCGGAGTGGAAGTCGCCCATCGGGACTTTGATCTGCACCAGGGCTTTTTCCACCGCGTCCATCATCGGCTTGGGACCGCAGATGAACATCTCGTACATATTTTGGGCGCGCTCCGGGGGCAGGTGGCGGGCCAATTTTTCCGCGTTGATGTAGCCTGTTTCGCCCTGCCAGTCCGCGGGGGGATCTTCTAAAAAGTGGATCACGCGCAGATCCAGACGCTGTTTTAAAGCCTCCAACTCCTCGCGAAAGGTCACGCTTTCCCAGTCGCGGTTGGCATACAGCAGCCACAGGGGCCGCCGGTCGCCGCGGTCGGCCAGGGTAGACAGCATGCTCATCATGGGGGTAATGCCGATCCCCCCGGCGATGAACACAAACCCGCGCGCGTGGGGATGGCGGTCCACGCTGAACGCGCCAAAGGCCCCGTCCAGATACACGCGTTGGCCGGGTTTCAAATCTTTCACCGTGCGGGTGAAATCACCCAGGGCCTTGATGGTCATGCTCAGGCGCTGAGGATCTTCGGCGCTGGAAGAGATGGAAAAGGGGTGTTCCGCATCCGCAAAGGGCGAGCTGCCCGCCGTGATCCAAGCAAACTGGCCGGGGTGAAAACGGAAGCCGCGGTGACCGTCGGGGCGCATGACCAGGGTCCAGGCGCTGCCACGTTCGGGCCGCACTTCTTCAATCACATACGGCCGCCGCAGCAGGAGCAGCGGTTTAATCACGCGCACCCACACCAGCAGCCCCACCCAGAACAGGCCGTACCCCACCCACAGAACCTGTTTGGCGGGGGTGTTGATGTAATAGCCCACCAAAACGGCGTGCACCAGCCCCAGCCCCACAGCCGCCGCCGCCAAAAAACCGTGCCAGATGCGCCATTGGGTGTATTCAATCTTCCACTGCTTGCGGAAAATGCTGATCAGCACCAATGCGATCAGCGCCAGCGTAGCTGTCACCGCCGCACGCGCCCGCCAGGGGGCGCTGAACACGTTCAGCAGACCCAGGGTCTGCGGGTCAAACACAAACAGCAGCAGCGGGTGGGCCAAAATCAAGACGAAGGCCACCAGCGAAATTTGCCGGTGAAAGAAATAGACGATGTCGCTGCCGTAGGGCGCTTTTAAGAAGCGGAAGCGCGCCGTCAGGGCAAACTGCAGGGCCATCATCGCCAGGCCCGCAAAGCCCAACGCCACCGAAAAATCGCGGTAGAGCGCCCGGCCAGGGGGGCGCTGCCCCACCAGCAGGATCAGCAAGGGCGCCAGGGTGAGCGCCAGATAGACCACCACCCAGAAAATTCCTTGCAGAATGCGTCGAGTTTTCATGCTCCTCCCTAAAAGTCACCGTCCGCGCCGCCGCAGGGCTTTTTCCACTTCCACCCCGCCGTAAGCCAGCAGACTGACGGCTAAAATCTCCGCCCAAGCCAAAGCCGAAATGGGGGCGGTATCAAACAGGTGGTTCATCACCGGCAGATAGGTGAAGGCCGCCTGCAAAA
>DAIOUB010000036.1:8466-10523 GCA_036751735.1 Levilinea sp.
CCCAACAGCACCGGGTTGAGGATGGAAGCGCGCGGGTCGCGCGGTTTGCGCAGCAGAATATCCGGCTCTTTGGGTTCCAGGGCCAAGACCAGCCCCAGCACCCCGCCGATGGTCATGTTGATCCACAGCACCTGAATGGGCAGCACCGGCAGCGGCACGTTGAGGAAGGTGGCCAGCAGGATGATCAGCCCTAATCCCAAATTGGTGGGCAGCACCCAGGCGATGATTTTGGTCAAATTGTCAAAGATGCCGCGCCCTTCTTCCACCGCGGCCTGAATGGTGGCGAAATTGTCATCCGTCAGCACCATCTCGGCCGCCTCTTTGGCCACCTCGGTGCCGGTGATGCCCATGGCCACGCCGATATCGGCCTGCTTGAGGGCCGGGGCGTCGTTGACCCCGTCGCCGGTCATGGCCACCACGTTGCCGCGCGCCTGCAAAGCCTCCACCAGGCGCAGCTTCTGCTCCGGCGAAACGCGCGCAAACACATCCGTGCGCACCGCCGCCTCGATCAATTCCTCGTCGCTCAGCCGCGCCAACTGTTCCCCGGTCAGCACTTCAGCCTGCGGGCTGGGGATCATGCCGATCTGGTGGGCGATGGCGCGCGCGGTCAGGGCGTGGTCGCCGGTGATCATCTTCACGCGGATACCGGCCTGCTGGCACTTGCGCACCGCCTCGGCCGTTTCCAGGCGCGGCGGGTCCATCATGCCCTGCAAGCCCAAAAAGGTCAGCCCCTGGGCGTCGCCTTCCCGCACCTGAGTCTGCTCAGCGGGCAGGTCGCGGCGGGCAAAGGCCAAAACGCGCAGCCCGCGGGCGGCCATTTCATCCACCGCGGTGTGAATCGCGGCCGCATCCAGGGGCGCGGGCTGGCCGGCCGCGTCCATCGCCTGCACGCAGCGCTGCAAAACAGCCTCCACCCCGCCTTTGACGTACAGGCGGCGTCCTTCTGGGAAGGTGTGCAGCGTGCCCATATATTGGTTCTGCGAATCAAAGGGGATCACATCCACGCGCGGATGCGACGCTGTTAAAGTCGCCAGGTCTAACCCCGCCTTGCGCGCCGAAACCAGCAAGGCCGCCTCGGTGGGGTCGCCGTTGGCGTTCCAACGGCCATCTTCCAGCACCAGCCCGGCATCGTTGCACAGCGCCCCCGCGGTCAGCACCTCGCGCAGGGCGGCGTCTTCGGCTAAGGTCACCGGCTGATCCTGAACCTGAACCTTCCCCTGCGGGTCGTAGCCCGATCCGCTGAAAGTGTAACAGGCCCGCCCGCCGCCGCAGCGCTCCAACGCGCCCAATGCCTGCTGCACGGTCATCTGGTTTTGGGTCAGCGTTCCAGTTTTGTCGGAACAAATCACCGTGACGCTCCCCAACGATTCCACCGCGGGCAGCTTGCGGATGATGGCCTGCCGCCGCGCCATGCGCGCCACCCCAATCGCCAGGGTGATGGTCAGCGCCGCGGGCAGCCCTTCGGGGATAGCCCCCACCGCCAGGGTGATGGCCGCCAGCATGGCCTCCACCGGCGGGTGGCGGTACAGCCCCACGCTGATCAAGAAGGTCAGCGCCGCCAGGGCCAGGATAGCATACAGCAGCAGCTTACTGAAGGCAGCGATGTTGCGGGTCAGCGGGGTTTCCAGGCTGGAAGCCTCGGCGATCAGGCGGGAAATCCGTCCAATTTCGGTGTGGTCGCCGGTAGCCACTACCACGCCCAGACCCTGCCCGGCGGTGACGAAGGTGGCCGCATAAGCCATATTGCGCCGTTCCGCCAGCATCAGCTCCTCAGGCAAACCATCCTCGTGGTGTTTCAGCACCGGAACGGATTCACCCGTCAACGCGGCTTCGGCCAGCTGCAAATCGCGCACGCGCAGCAGGCGCAGATCCGCGGGGATTTTATCGCCCGCCGCCAGCAGCACCATATCCCCCGGCACCAGTTCCTCGGCGGGGATGCGGCGCTGTTCCCCCGCGCGCAGCACCGTGGCCTCGGTGGACATGGCCTGCGTCAGAGCTTCAATTGCCCGTTCCGCGCGGGCTTCCTGCAAATAACCGATCAGGGCGTTGATCAGCAC
>DAIOUB010000036.1:10623-20260 GCA_036751735.1 Levilinea sp.
CGGCAGTTGGATTGGGGAATTTGCCAGTCATACACATTCTTAATCACCAGCGGCACGATCATGGTGGTGGTGCGCAGTACCCCGGTCACTTTGCCGATGGTTTCGGTGACGAAATAGTGCAGTTCCTCGTTGGAATGCGCCACCACCTGAATGGACACGTCGGTTTCGCCCATCGAACAGGCCACATACGTCACCTGCTCATAGGTACTCAGATGGCGCGCCACGGCCAGCACCTGCCCCGGCTCCACCACAATGAACACATCCGCCGTCACCGTGTACCCCAGGGCGCGCGGGCTGGAAATGGCCGAGATACGAATGAAACCCTGGCGCACCAGGCGCTCTTTGCGGTAGCGCACAGCCCGTTCCGTCAGCGTGCCCAGGCGCGCGGCAATCTCGGCGCAGGATAATTCGCCGTTTTCAACCAGCAAATCGGCGATTCGCTTATCAATCTCATCAATTTGCGGTGGACGCTGCATCGTTTTGGTTCCTTTCCGAATTTCCATGTTGATACCAGTATAGCACGATGGGCCTGACGCGCAAATGCCAAAAGTGAGGGATTTTTGAATACTAGCGCCCAGGTTCCAACCCAAAACGGGGGTGAGAGTGTACAAGCCAGTTTACAAATATTGTACAAAAACATTATACAAAGTCGTAAGTTGGTTTGACTTTGCCCCCAGCACCGCGCATAATAGGCCCATACATGAACGTTTTACAGGTAAACGCATACACAACCTATTAGAGGAAACAGAGGAGAAAGAAGATCATGAAAAGCACCCGCAAGACCCTGATTGGAACTTTGATTGTATTGAGCCTGGTATTGGCAGCCTGCGCTCCGGCGGCTACCCCCGCCCCCACCGCCCCCCCGCCCCCGCCGCAGCCCACCGAGGCGCCCATGCCGGAACCCACCCCGGAACCGCCCAAGACCATCGTAGATATCGCCGCGGGCGATGAACGCTTCAAGACCCTGGTGGCCGCGGTCACCGCTGCCGGTTTGGTGGAAACCCTGCAAGGCGAAGGCCCCTTCACCGTCTTTGCACCCACCGATGAAGCCTTTGCCAAGCTCCCCGCTGGCACGGTAGAAGAACTGCTCAAGCCGGAAAACAAGCAGCAGCTGGTGGATATCCTCACCTACCACGTGGTTGCCGGTAAGGTCATGGCCGCCGATGTGGTCAAGCTGAGCGAAGCCGAAACCGTCCTGGGCAAGAAAGTGGCTATCAAGGTGGAAGGCGACAGCGTGATGGTCAACGAGTCCAAGGTCATCCTCACCGATATCGAAGCTTCCAACGGCGTGATCCACGTGATTGACACGGTGCTGCTGCCCCCCGCGGATGAAATGAGCGGCGCTGAAATGGAAAAGAAAGACATTGTGGCCATCGCCGCCGGTGACGAACGCTTCAAGACCCTGGTGGCCGCGGTCACCGCCGCCGGTTTGGTGGAAACCCTGCAAGGCGAAGGCCCCTTCACCGTCTTTGCCCCCACCGATGAAGCCTTTGCCAAGCTCCCCGCTGGCACGGTAGAAGAACTGCTCAAGCCGGAAAACAAGCAGCAGCTGGTGGATATCCTCACCTACCACGTGGTTGCCGGTAAGGTCATGGCCGCCGATGTGGTCAAGCTGAGCGAAGCCGAAACCGTCCTGGGCAAGAAAGTGGCTATCAAGGTGGAAGGCGACAGCGTGATGGTCAACGAGTCCAAGGTCATCCTCACCGATATCGAAGCTTCCAACGGCGTGATCCACGTGATTGACACGGTGCTGCTGCCCCCCGCGGATGAAATGAGCGGCGCTGAAATGGAAAAGAAAGACATTGTGGCCATCGCCGCCGGTGACGAACGCTTCAAGACCCTGGTGGCCGCGGTCACCGCCGCCGGTTTGGTGGAAACCCTGCAAGGCGAAGGCCCCTTCACCGTCTTTGCCCCCACCGATGAAGCCTTTGCCAAGCTGCCCGCTGGCACGGTGGAAGAGCTGCTCAAGCCCGAAAACAAGCAGAAGCTGGTGGATATCCTCACCTACCATGTAGTCGCCGGTAAGGTCATGGCCGCCGACGTGGTGACCCTCAGCGAAGCCGAGACCGTTCTGGGCCAGAAAGTGACCGTGAAGGTCGAAGACGGCAAGGTCTACATCAACGACGCGCAGGTGATTATCACCGACATCGAAGCCTCCAACGGCGTGATCCATGTGATTGATACGGTGCTGCTGCCCCAGTAAGCAGAACGTTGAAAACCAACCAATGCACCCCAGCCTTCGGGTTGGGGTGCTTTTTTTGTGCGTAGGCTCTCCTTGACGCCGGGGGGTGATTGGCATACAATAGCGGACGAATTAGTTAGCTGTACGAAGTAATTTCATCATCTTGGGCGCATACAGGTGTAGGTTATGAAGATCAATCGCAATCTGGCCATTTTATTTTTTACCATGGCTGTGGTCATGCTGGGCTTTGGGATCATCATCCCCATTCTGCCCTTTTATGCCGAGAACTTAGGAGCCAACGGCACCGCCCTGGGCGTGCTGATGGCCATTTTCAGCGTGATGCAGTTCATCTTTTCCCCCATCTGGGGCAGTTTATCCGACCGCATCGGCCGCAAACCGGTCATTCTCATCGGCGTGCTGGGCAACGCCCTGGCGCAGCTTTTCTTTGGGCTGTCCACATCACTGTGGATGCTCATCGCGGCGCGAGCGCTTTCCGGCATACTCTCCTCGGCCACCCTGCCCACCACGATGGCCTACATCAGCGACAGCACCAGCGAGAAGAACCGCGGCGGCGGCATGGGCATCATCGGCGCGGCCATGGGCGTGGGCATGATCCTCGGCCCCGGCATCGGCGGCTGGGCGGGCAGTTACTCGCTCTCCATGCCGTTTTTCGTGGCGGCAGCCCTTTCCGCGGCGGCTCTGCTGTTGGTGTGGTGGGTACTGCCCGAATCGCTGCCCGCCGAGCAGCGCAGCTCCAAGGCAACCTTCAACGGCCCGCAGTTCGGCCTGATGTGGAAATCGCTGTGGGGGCCGATGGGCTTTTTGTTCTTCCTGTCCTTCCTGGTCAACTTCGCCCTGGCCAACTTTGAGGGCATTTTCAGCCTGTTCGCCAAGCACCGCTTCAATTACGGCCCGGCTGAGGTGGGCACCATCATGATGGTCATCGGCATCGTCTCCACCGTCATCCAGGGCGCGCTCACCGGCCCGGCCACCCGCCGCCTGGGCGAGAACTGGATCATCAAAGCCTCGCTGCTGGCTTCGGCCGTCGGCTTTATCCTCATGCTGCAGGCCAAAAGCTACACCAGCGTGCTGCTGACCGTGGGCTTCTTTGTCTTCAGCAATGCCATGCTGCGCCCCACCATCTCCTCCGACGTCTCGAAAAGCACGGATATGGGTCAGGGCATGGCTATGGGGTTAAACAACGCCTTCATGAGCCTGGGGCGCATCGTCGGCCCGCTGTGGGCGGGCAGTTTATTCGATGTCAACATCAGCCTGCCCTATCTGACCGCCGGGATCGTCCTGTTCATCACCTTCGGCCTCAGCCTGATGTATCTCAAAACCCCCAGCCTGCGCCCCGAATTGCAAACCGGGGATTGACCCTGAATCAGGTCAACCCCCGGCGTTCCAAAGCCGTTCCAGGGTAATAAAAGCTACTGCCGGTCGGTCACCTTGCCAATGCGGCGGAAGGTGCCTGCCTCCATGCCGTTCAGCTCGGCTGCCGCCAGCGAATACAATTGCAAGGGTAAAATTTCCACCAGGGGACGGGCGAAATCGTCCACCGCGGGGATCAGCAGGGTTTGCAGCTCCAGATCAGGCTGGCTGTCTACCCACAGCACCTGCGCGCCCCAGCCCTGCGCCTCCACCGCCAGATCGCGGTTCAGGCCGCGGGTTTTAGCCGCCCCGGCGAACATCCACAGGGTCAAATGCTCATCCGCCAGTTCCAGGGGGCCGTGGCGGAAATAGGGCGCGCTCATGCCCTCGTAGGTCACCTTGGCGGCTTCCTTGAGGATCAGCGAGCCGTTCATCACCGCCGCCAAAGAAGACCCCCGCCCGGCGATGATCATGCGCTGCGGCAGCCCCAAACTATGGCGAAGCACGGATACCTGTTCTTCCCAATGGGCCAAAAAAGCCTCGCCGCTGTCCGCGGCCGCGCGCAGAGCCGTCCGCGCCGGTTCCAGCGGGCTTTCCAGCAGCTGGCAGGCGGCCAACAGCAGGGTGGCCAGGCTGTTCAGGTAGGTGCGCGTGCTCACCGTGCGCTCCGGCCCGGCGTGAATCGGCAGCACCACCTGGGCCTGCTGAGCCAGGGGGCTTTCCAGGTCGTTGGTCACGCCCACCAGCAGGGCTGGGTGCGCCACCTCCTCGCCGGAGATCAGGCTGAGGATCTCGGCGCTGCGCCCAGACTGCGAAATCACCACCAGCAGGGTGCGGGCATTCACCAGTCCGGGGGCGTAATGCAGCAGTTCCGAAGTCTCCACCCACGACACGGGGATGGGCAGCGCCGTCAGCCGCAGCCAGGTGGGGTAAGCCGCGCAGTAAGACGCGCCCATGCCGGTGAGGACTACGTTGGAAAATTCCCCACGCTTCAGGCGCGCCGCCACATCCGTCAGGGTCTGCGCCGCGTAACGATCCAAAGCGGTGCGCAGACTTTCGGGTTCGCTTAAGATGTCCTGCAAATAGAGGTTTTGATGAAGAGTCATGCCGTCTCCTGAAGCAGGTCGAGGGCCGCGCGGGCCGCGCCCAACACCCCGGCTTGCTGGCCCAATTGGGCCGGTTGAATGGTTACCCGCTCGGCCGGCACCACCGGCTGCACACTGGCGGCCGCCGCGCGAATCGGTTCCTCAAAAAGATCAAACGAGCGCATCACCCCGCCGCCCAGCACAATCGCGTCGGGCAGCAGCAGCAGGATTAAATTAACCAGCCCCATCCCGTAAATGCCCCCCAACCGCGCCGTCCATTCCAAAGCCAGCGGGTCGCCCTGACGGGCCGCCTGGGCCATCACGGCCGCGTCCACGCGCGATACCTCGCCGCCCGCCAGTTCCAGCATGCGCGAGGAGGGCTTTTGGCGCACCGCCGCCTGCAAATCACGGGCGATGGCCGGGCCAGCCGCCAGGCTTTCCCAGCAGCCGCGTCCGCCGCAGTAACAGGGCGGGCCGTTGGGGTCCAGGCGGATATGCCCGCCCTCCCCATGCCAGCCGTCCACCCCGCGGTAAATGTGCCCGCGGTAGATGAAGGCTGTGCCGATGCCCGTGCCCACCGTCACCGCCAACAGACGCTCCACGCCGCGCCCGGCCCCCTGCCACCACTCGCCCAAGGCGGCCGCGTCGGCGTCGTTTTCCAAAGCCACCGGCACGCCAAAGGCCTGGCGCAGCGGCTGGACAATATCCACATCTTCCCAGGTGGGCAGGGTGTAGGGGTTCTGAATGGCGCCGCGCTGCCGGTCAATGGGGCCGGTGGCGCCGATGCCTACCGCCAGCAGCCTGCGGCCAGCGGAGACTTTTTCCACCAGAGAGGCAATCCGCTCCACCCCGGCCTGCGGCCCGCGGCGCGCCTCGATGAGGGTTTCGGCCCATTCCAAAAGCTGCCCCTCCGCGGTGACCGCCCCGGCGCGAACATTGGTGCCGCCCAGATCCACACCCACGGTGATTTCAGCCGCTGCGCTCATCCTTTCACCGCCCCCGCCGAAAGGCCGCTGACGATGTAGCGCTGGAAGATGAGGGCCAGGATCACCGGGGGCAGGGCCGCCAACACGCCGCCGGTCATCATGGCGGTGATGTCCACCGCGTAGCGGCCGGTAAACTCCGCAATCGCCACCGGCACCGTTTTGGCCTGGATGGTGCTGGTGAACAGCAGGGCGAAGAAGAATTCATCCCACGCCAACAGGAAGGTGAACAGCGCCGTGGAGACAATCCCCGGGGCCGCCACCGGCAGCACCACCCGAAAGAGGGTCCCCAGGCGCGAACTGCCGTCAATCAGGGCCGCATCTTCCAATTCAATGGGGACCGTCTCAAAAAAGGTGGTCAGCATCCAGATGGCAAAGGGCAGGGCAAAGCTCAAATAGGTCACAATCAGGATGATGGGCTTATCGCGCCAGCCCAAAAAGGCCGCCGCCACGTACAGCGGGATCACCAGCGAAATCTCCGGGATCATGCGCACGCTGAGAATGCCCATAAAGATCGCGTCGCGGTATTTCATCCGCAGGCGCGCCAGGGCATAGGCCGCCAGCGAGCCCACAAACAGGCAGATCACCGTGGTGACGGTGGCCACCAGGAAGGAATTGGCCAGGGTGTATTTGAAGGTGCGCGCCACCTCCGACACAGCCGTGCCGGGGATGAGGATGTTGCGGTAGTTCTGCAGGGTGGGGTGTTCGGGGATCCAGCGCGGGGGCGTGGCCAGCAGATCGGCGCGGGTGGAAACCGATGACAGCAGCAGCCAGGCCAGGGGCGCGTAGATGAACAGCAGGATCAGGAGCATCAGGAACAGCTTGCCCGCGGTTTGCAGCGTTTTGCGATAGCGTTTCATGCGCGCACCTCCGGCCGGTAGAACAGGCGAATGTAGATCAGAGCCATCGCCAGGGTAAACAGGGAGATTAAGAAGGACATCGCCGAGCCGGAGCCGAGATGGCCGTAAGAGAATGATTCCAGATAGGTCAAATAGGAAATGGTCACCGTGCCAAAGGCCGGGCCGCCCTGGGTGATGACGTAAATGATGTCAAACACGCGGAAGGCTTCCACCGTGCGGATGATGAGCGCCACCAGGATGGCGGGCTGCAGCAGGGGGATGCGGATCAGCCAGAAGCGCTGCCAGGCCGTGGCCCCGTCCACCGCCGCCGCCTCTTCCATCTCCACCGGAATGGTGGCCAGGGCCGCCTGCAAAATGAGCACCACAAAGGGCAGGCTGTGCCAGATGTCGGCGATGATCACCAGGTTCATGGCGGTGGCAGGTTCGGTCAGCCAGGCGCGGTATTTGGTGATCAGCCCCAGGCTCATCAGCAGGCCGTTCAGCGCGCCGTAATCGGCGTTGTAAATCCAGCGCCACAAGGCCCCATTGACGATGGTGGGCACCGCCCAGGGGATGATCAGACTGGTGCGCAGGAATTTCCAGCCCGGCGGGCGGCTGTGGATCAGCGAGGCGATCGCCAGCCCCAGCACCAGCTCGGCCCCCACCGAAACCACGGTGAAGTAAAACGTGCGCCAGATGGCCTGCCAGAACTGCTGACTTTTCAAGAAGGCCAGGTAATTGGCCAGGCCCACAAAATCCTGCGGGCGCGGGTTGGAAAGCGGGGTGCTGGTAAAACTGAGCACAAAGGTGTACAGCACCGGGATGAGGGTGATGATGAAGATAATTAATATGCCCGGCAAGAGCATCCACATGCCGTCGCGCATCTCTTGCTGGCGCAGATTGAGCGTTTTGCGGGGGATTGAGGCTTGGGTCATCGCACCATCCATCACGACCGCGCGGCCCAACTGGCCGGACGGGTCAACAAAAGGGTTAGGTCAAGAAAAAGGGGTGAGGGACAGCCGCCCCTCACCCCCCCGGTCGGGTACAGGTTTACTTGGCTTGCAGTTCGACCCACTTGGCCGCGGCGTCATCCAACGCCTGCTGCGGGGTCTTGAGTTTGGTCAGGGCTTCCTGAATGGCCAATTGCAGGGCCTTGGAGCCTTCCGCGTAATAAGGAACCTTGGGGCGCACGTGCGAGAAGGGGAACTGCGCCTTGAAGGCCGGCACGGTGACGGGGGTGGCTTCGTTCAGCTTGGTCAACGTGTCCAGGGCCTCGCCTTCGTAGTTGCCGCTCCACACGGGCAGCAGGTGGGCCGAGTATTCTTTCTGAATGGACTCGCTGGTCAGGAACTTCACATACTCCCAGGCCGCTTCGCGGTTGGGGGATTTATCCATCACGGAGAAGCCCATCGAGCCGTTGATCGTGGCGCTTTCCACGCCGCTGCCCGCGAAGGCCGGCATCAGGCCGAACTTCACCTGGCCGGTGATCTGGGACTCGTCCGCGTTCAGGTTGGCCAGCTCGTACATGTACAGCCAGTTGACGGCGAAAGCGGCCTTGCCTTGCGAGAAGACATTGCGCACATCTTCTTCCACGTAGGAGACCGAAGCCGGGTTGCTGATGCCGTCCTCAATGGACTGCAGCATCCAGGCCAGCGCCTGCACACCCTTCTCATTGTTGAAGGCCGGTTTGCCCTCGGCATCCACCAGCGAGCCGCCGTTGCCGAACAGCAGGGCCACATAATCGCAGATCACGGCTTCCGCCTGACCCCACGACCAGGCGATGGGGTATTCCACCAGGCCCTTTTCCTTGATCACCTTGGACTGCTCCACCAGTTCTTCCCAGGTCTTGGGCGGGGCCGTAAAGCCAGCCTCAGCCAGGATCTTTTCGTTGTAGAAGAAGTACTTGGCATCCAGCAGCCAGGGCATACCGTAGGTCGTGCCGTTCACCGTGGTGATGTCCCAGGCAGCGGCGAAGACTTTTTCCTTGGTCTGCGCGTCAATCTTTGCCGTCACGTCCCACAGATAGCCAGCCTTGGCGAATTCCGCGTACCAGATATCGTCCACCAGAACGACATCGTAGGACGGCGGGTTGGTGGCCATGGCCGTGGCGATCTTATCGTGCAGGGCATCGTAAGAAACGTACTCGATCTCAACTTTAATGTTGGGATTGGCTTCATTGAACTTAGCCACAATCGCGTTCATTTCTTCCGGCGTCGGCCCGGCTTGCTGCATGGTCAAGACTTTGACTGTCTTGGGGCCATCCGCAGCCGCTTTTGGCGCGCAGCCCACCAGGCTGAGCAGCAGAGCAGCCAACAACAAAACCATTACGGGGCGAAACTTGGACAACATACGACCTCCTTAGGGTGGGTGAAACAAAATGGACGGTATTACCCGATGAATTGGCGGCCGGTGAAAAACGTGAAGCGGCTGCCGCAGTACACCGAGCGGACAAGTTCAATCACCTCAAATGTGGCGGAATAGGTCTGGCGCAGCGCCACCAGTACCGCGTCGCCGGGCTGAAGCCCCAGGCGTTGGGCCAGCTCCGGCGCGGCGAAGGTGGCTTCAATTTCGGCGTCAGCCCAGGTGGGGTTGATCCCGTAGCGGGTGCGGAAAACTTCGTACAGCGAGGCGCGGCTGAAATCATATTGATCCAGGCCGGGGTACAGGTGGGCGGGCAGGTAGGCCACTTCGTCGGCCACCGGCTGGTCGTCCATCTGGCGGATGCGGTGCAGGCGGAAAATTTTGCCGCCCTCCGGCAGCTGCAGCCGCCGGGCCACATCCGCTTCCGGCTCTTCCAGGCTCAGTTCCACCACCCGCGAGCTGGGCCGGTAGCCCTTGGCGGTGATGTCTTCGCTGAAGCTGCGGAAGCCGGACATCTCGCGGATGCGGGCGTAGGCCACAAAGCTGCCAATCCCCTGGCGGCTGTAGACAATGCCCTGCTGCACCAGGTTCTCCAAAGCGCGGCGGGCGGTGATGCGGCTGACTCCGTACTGGCGCGAAATCTGCGCCTCGGAGGGCAGCTGGTCGCCAGGTTTCAGCTCGCCTTTGTCAATCTGGCGCAGCAAATCCTGTTCGATTTGGTAGTACAGGGGGGTGAAAGAGCGGTTGTGGGCAGTTGGCATGGGTACGCACCTGTTATGCATATTATATTGTCATGACAAGTAAAATACAATAGGT
>DAIOUB010000037.1:0-20115 GCA_036751735.1 Levilinea sp.
CGCCATCGAGGCGCACGTCACTTCACATCCAACTTGGTGATGGAAATAAAAACGGGCGTTGGCTGACTGCACCAACGCCCGAAGGACATTCGTTGATAAGATCAGGGAGTCTGCGGCAGGCTGGTGAGCGGGGTGGGGAAGCGGGTGTAGCGGGTTTCGCTCTCGTGGGCCAGCTCTATGATGTGATGCATGACGTTGTCTGCAACGCTGCGCACATAGGGACGATTTTCCACATCACCGCCGAAGAAAAGCGGCTTGCCGCAAGTGACATTGTAAGCGCCGCGTAGGTACCAGCGCCCATATTCCACACGTCCGCGCACAGTGGATTTAATGGTGTGAATGCGTTCCCGCTGAAGATGGATGCCGACCGGCACAACGGGGGCGCCGCTCATCACTGCCAGACGGGCCACGCCGGTGCGGGCTTTTTGGAACCCGCCCTGCTCTGGACTGAGATCACCCTCTGGGAAGATGATGATGGTGTGGCCCAGCTTGAGATGTTCCAGAGCGGCCTCGAGAGCGGCAGGGCCGTTGCCGGCCTGAACCGGAATGTGCCCGGAGCGGCGGAGATATTCCCCTAAAATGGGGACCTGGAATAATAGCTCGTTGATTAAGATGTAGGCTTGCTGGCGAACCATCGCAGCAATAAAAAATGGGTCGGTGGTGGTGGGATGATTGGCGGCGATTATTTTCGCACCGGCGGGAAAGACCTCGTGGCGGCGAACGTCCATTTTCAGCATGGTGCCTGCATAGGTTCCCACCACGGGGCGAGAGGCTAAGTACAGTAATTTGGAAGTAATCATCGTCATCCTAACTCTATGGGTTGATTCGGCTTAATGATCTACCACACAGCAACTATATCGGTTTTATTTCCTACGTGTATCTGCGTTCAGGCATACTGTGGGGTGAAATGGGGCATAGATTTTCGTGCCCAGAGGGGGCAGGTCACAGTGCCAGTATGACTGATAAAACCCCCAATCCCCAGCAGAAGTTACGCGGCTGGGGGTGGTTTGCATTCCTTTAATTTGCGAGGATAAACGAGGTCAGGAAACAAGACGCGCGGCGTAATCCATCAAAGACAGCGCGTCCAGATCCCCGGTGACGGCAAAGGCGCTTCTGGCCTGGTCTGGCCAAAGCCCAAAGCGGACCAGGGTGGAGCAGGAAGTCTCAATTTCAGCGGCGATGGATTCCAGCTCAGAAGAGGCAACGGCTGCCCGCGGCGAGAGGTAATAGACATACACGCTGGGGTCGAGGGAGTGCTCGGTGATGTAGCCGCGCTCGTGCAGCCAGCGGATCGCCTGTGGGGGGAAATCGGGGTGAACCCCAAGCCAGGGGCGCTTTGCGGTGGAGGCGGGCAAGATGAGGCTGCGAGAGTCCAGCAGGTGATCGGGCCCGTACCAGGGGCGGGCGTGGGGTGTGGGGATGCCGCGGATGAGGACGGCAGCGCGAGGGGAAGCCTGAAACGAAATAGTGATGTTGCCCTGGGGGTCGGCGGTAATTTGCGCGGAGAACCCGTCTTTTTCTCGCCACCAGGCGCTGATGTCGCACAGACGAGCCAGCCAGACTTTGGGGGTGAGATTGGAGACGGTCTGCAATAGACTCTCCAATGCGGGTGCAAATTGATCCGCCAGTTCAGGGTGTGTGAGCAGGGTGAAGAGCTCACCGCTGCGGTGGGTGCGCTGGAGGGTTTCAATCCAAAATTGGGCGATCTGCTCCTGGCTGAATTTCAAGCCGTCCTGCAATTGAAGATCATCGGGGACAAAGAGGGGGATTTCGATTAGATTTTCCAGATGATAAGGAACGGCCTTCATGGTTTCTGCTGACGCCGGTGAGTAAAACTGGTTGATAGTGCTGAACACGTCTCGATCCTGACCGGGCACAACCGGTAAGAAGGGCTCTAGGGTGACGGCCTGGTTGCTGGAGTATTCAAACCACTGGGCGGGCAGGGCGGCAATCAATTCGGGACGCCAGCTTAGATAGGGGCAGCGAAAGCCGCTGGATTGGATGCCGTGACGTTCAAAGGCTTTCAAGGCGGCACCCAGTTCATCTAAGGCCGTTTCCAGCGGGCAGGTGCGCAGATCAATGTGGTGGTAGCTGTGCACACAGATTTCGGCCCCCAGGGATTGAAGCTTTTGGATAAAGCGTGGGTAACGGTCTACCACCTGCCCGGGGGTGGGGTAGGAGGGAGAACAGCCGTAACGCTGCATGAGGCGGACGCTGTCTTCAATCCTCTTTTGAGCAAGGCCAGGAGTCAGGCCGTAGCGCTGGAGCAAATGCAGGCCGCGTTTGAAAACAAAACCGCCGCCGCGTTTGGCATACCATTTTTTCCAATCCATGCGGACCTCGTTGGGGGATTAATGCCGCGTTGAGCGGGAATTCGTATTGAGACGGTCGAAGGCTTTTTGAGCCAGACCCAATGTGAAGCGGAAACCCGGACGCCAATCGTCGCGGTCATAGATGGCGGACATTTTCTTGCCGCGGATGGAACGCAGCCAGGCGGCGGCGGTCAGCTTGTGCTGCTTGCGGTAATCCCAGGCGGCGCGCAGATCCCGCTGCCAGTCAATCCAGATGAGGCCGTCCTGGTATTCGAAACGGGGAGGAACGGGCTGCCCGGTGGCGTCGCAGTAGGACAGGTAGGGCAAATCCACACCGCAGAGCACACTCAGACCGTCCCACATGCCAAAGCGGGTATTCACCTCGATGAGCTTATAGAGGTCATCGCGCGGGTCTTTCTTGAATTCGATGCCGCCGTGGCCCTGATAGCGGGCTTGCTGTAAAAACGAGATGCCCAGATCAATCAACTCGGGGTCGTGAATGGTGCGGACATAACTGGCGGAACCAAACCCGGTGGGGATGATGCGGTGTTTGCGCCCGGCGATGTAACCGAGGGGCTGAGACTGGCGGTTGAAATAGACGGCAAGATAGACCAGGGCTTCATCCTCGCCGGGGATTACCTCCTGAACAATCATGCGGTCATCGTGAGCGGCGATGGTCTGATAAGCCTCAAGCAGGGTTTTTTCGTCTGGGCAATAGATGACTTTGGCGCGCCCGGCAAAAAATCCGCGGCGAAGCAGACGGGTGATGGCCTCGGTGTGCCAGTAGGTGCTTTCGGTGGGCTTGAGGATGGCTGGGAATTGAAGCTGGCGGCAGAGGCTGTGCAGATGCTCCAGATTTTCAATAAAAAAAGAGGCCGGAGCGGGGACATTGAACTGGCGCGCCAGCCGCAGCAGGCCGTCCTTGGTGGCAAATTCCTCGATGGTTTGATGATCGGGCATGACGAAATCGAAATAGGGCTGCAGGTCGCCGCGGTATTGAGATACCACCAGGGCATGGCGGTCGCTGAGCGGATAAAGCACGGTGCGGGCGGATTGCTGCTGACCAAATTGGATCAGGGATTGGACAAAGAGGCGCTCGTCCTCGACCTCTGGGTCGGCGCCGGGAACAAAGTGGATGTATTTTGAATAGCATCCCGGAGATTTGGCATGGGCATCCATGCCATACACGGTGATACCTTTGCGGCCCAAGGAACGAGCGATATCTAACCCCATGTGTTCATCGACAGGGGTGATGAGTACAGGCTGCTGCGGATTCATGCGGCCTCCTTTTCTTCATGGGCGGGACTTTGCGGTGAGGGCGGCTCTGTAGGGGTCGGCGTGCTTGGTCCAGGGCGGGCTGAATAGAGCCAGCGGCGCAGAAATTCGTAAGCGGATTGGCTGAGAGCCAGGCGCACGGGGTGGTTTTTGTACACGTAGCGCCCAAAATCCACCAACTGGCCGCCAAACTTGGCTTTAAAATCGCGCACGCCGTAGGGTTCTCCAGGCTTGCCCGCGCCGCCAAAATCGTAGAGGGCGTAGCCGTGTTCGGCACCCCATTGCAGAATGTTCCAGGTGAGAATTTCGTTGGGGATGTAGGCGCTAAACTCGCGCTGGGTTCCACCGTACCAGCCGAAGACCCTGTCTTTGTAGAGCAGTTCCACTGACACCGCAGCGACGGCGTGATTCACGACGGCCTGAGAAAAGCGTACCATCTTCAGGGGGGTGAGGATGTCGTAGGCGGCGTAAAACAGGGAGATGTCGGCCAGAGGGACGCTGCGCGCCTGGTAGGTCAGCTTCAGCACCCGGTACCACTCCGGGATTTGATCGCGGCTGTGCAGCTCTTCCACGCTGACGCGGTTTTTCTTCATCTCCTGACGCAGGTTTTTTTGGGTGCGTTTGCCAATCTGGCTGAAGACCTCCTCCGGTGGGCGGTTGAGATCCACGAGATAGTCCAGATGATCTTCGTAAATAAAGCTGTTGGATTCCAGCACGGCGCGCTGGCCGGTTTGCTGGTGCAAGTTGCGCAATTCGGTGTAGAGCACGGCCGGAGAGGCGTTCCGGCGGTAATGGTGCAGGAGTTCATCCAGGGCAGCATAACCCTGGGAGTCCGGCTGACACAGGGCGCTGCCGTAAACGACGGCGCGGGTGGTGAAGTGACGCGCGGGGCCGGGGTACAGGCTCAGCTCCACGGGGTGGAATAAAGCTAAAATCTTGCCGTCTTGTTCGGCGGCCCACAGGCGCGGTGTGTGGTTTTTTGCAGCCGCATAGACTTGAAACATCTGCGGGGTGTGAAAGATATTGCCCTGCGGATGCTGGAGGACAAAATCCTGCCACAGACCTTGGGGGAGGGAATGTCGGATTTGAAGGGATGCGGCGGACATGGCCTAGGCCTCACAACCTGAAATCATAAATCCCGTCCACGATGGGGTAGGCGCGCTGACAGCTGGAGCATACGAGACTCTGTTCAGCTTCATCCAGAGCGGAGTGGCACTGGGGGCAGGCAAAGAGCGCGGATGAAACCGCTGGGGCAGGTGGAGAGCCCGCGGTTGGGTTTTTGTGGCTACTGCAGAACATCCAGGGGGCCAGATGAGTCCAGCCAAAGAAGGGAGCCAGGAAAAGCCCCATGGGAACCAGGCGCCAGAACCGGCCGGTGTAATTGGCGAGCTTATCCATCACGCCCGCACCTAATTCGGTGCGGTATTTGAAATTGGCCTTGCGCAGCGAGCGGCGGATGAATTTGGGATGGTGGGCCAGCAAATGGATATTGGCCACCGAGGGGGCGGTATCAAAGGGACAGAATTTCACGCGGCCGGTGAGCCATTTCCAAACAATCATCGGGCTGAGCTTGTTGTTATAAGTGAACAAGAACAGGCTGTTGTCCTGCTGCACGCGGTTAAATTCGGCGAAACTGGCGTCCACATCGCTGAGATGGTGGAGCACGCGGATGAGAAGGACGGCGTCGAAAGCTGCCGGCATAAAGGGGAGCTTCACGGCATCGGCGGCCACATAGACGGCGCGGTTTTGGGTGTGCTCCTGCGCCTGTCGAAGCAGCGAGAGCGAGCCGTCGAGCAGAACGACCTGCTCAAAGCGGTCCATGTAGCAGGGAGCCAGGCGCGCGTAGCCGCAGCCGATGTCTAAGATGCGCTGCCCATGCGCGGGCAAGAGCCGGGTGACCAGGGCATGTTCCAGCTCATCCAGCTTGATTTTTTGCTGGCCTTTCCAGTAGTCCTGATATTCGATGTTTTCGTAGATTGCATACCCTTTTTTATTTGGATCCACTTCAAGCGGCAGGCCCATAAGATCTCCTTAGGGGAAGCGTTAGAGGACAACTTTTCGGAATTTTTCGCGCCCGGCGGGGGCTGCACCTTTGCGGAAGCAAAGGATCGGTTCGGACGCATAGGTGGGCGGAAAAACGGAATAGTAAAGGGTCATTAAGGATTGGATGCTCACCGCGGCGAGACGATTCTTTTGCGACAGCTCGCGGAAGCGGGCACTGCCGGCGGGCTTGGCGATGTAGGCGGCGACAGGGGTAAAGCCAAAAGAGGCCACAAAGGACAGCAGGGTTTTATAGGTGAAATAGCGCACGTGGGCATAAAACTCATAGCGCGTGTCGGGATCGCCCAGGGGATCATGGTAGCTCTGGCCGGTGAACAGCACCCGACCGACGTACTCTGGAGCGGCGTAGTTGGGGGTGGAGACGTACAGGTAGCCGTTGGGCTCCAGCAAGCGGTGAATTTGCTGGATGAAGTAATCCACATGGATGAGGTGCTCGATGGTAACCAGGGAGACAATGGCGTCAAATGAGCCGTCGGGGAAAGGATAGGGCTGGGTGTCGTCATCCAGATCAAAGGAGACCGTTTCCAGGCCGATTTTGCGCAGGGCGGTCACACAGGTGGGGGTGATGTCGTTGCAGATGATTTTCGCGGGATAGAGGTCGCGGATGCGCTGGGCTGCGCAGCCCATACCGGCTGAGATGTCCATCACGCGCTTGTGCTGGCGGTCTTCGAACACGGCCGGGAATACGCGGTGGCGTTCTTTGAACCAGGGATAATCCTCAATTCCGGTCATGCCTTCCAGGCGTTTTTCTTCAATTGCTACCGCTGTTTTCATAGGTCATCTCCTGTCATTAAAAATGGTGTCATTCCTTTCCGAATGCTGCCCAGTATGGGCGGCGTTTAGGTCAGGGATTGGGTTTGTTTGGACAGCCAGAGCTGGAGGTAAAAATCCTCCAATTGCTCCGTGAGCAGCTGCCAATCCAGTTTTTCTTCCGCCAGCTTGCGCGCGGCTTGTCCCATTTGGGCGGCAAGGCCTGGGTTTTGATAAATTTGCAGAATTTTGGCCGCAAAATCTGCCGGATCCCAGGCGGCCAGACTGCCGATGGGGTGTTCATCCAGCAGGGTTTTAACATCGCCCACGGGGTTGGCCACAATGGGACGGCCGGCACAGAGGTAATCGCCGATCTTGTTGGGCCAGCGGCCCACGTTGTAGATTTTGTCAGGGAAGGGCAAGATGAAAAGATCGGCGCAGCCCAGGTAGACAGGCAGGTCTTCAAAAGAAACGTAGCCGGTGAGGAAGACGTTTTCGGATACGCCGTACTCCTGAGCCAGGCCCTGGACGAGCGTGCCGGGCTTGCCCGTGATCATGAGCTTAGCGTCGGGGAGGGTTTTCTTGATCTCAGCGATGACCTTGATGATCATCTCCAGCTCGTAATGGGCGACGATGCTGGAAAAGCCCACAATGAGCGATGAGGAGGACAGACCAACGCGCTGACGGCATTCTTGAACCGGCCAGCAGGGGTAATCCTGGGGGGTGGCCCCGCCGGAGATGACGCGGATACGGTCGGGGGGCATGCCGAGCTGTACGGCGCGCTGCTTTAATGCGGTAGAAATCACGGTGAGGCCGTCTGCACGGCAGCGGAAGGCTTCTTCGTAGTGCGTTTCGAGCCCTTCAAAGAGCCAGCGGTACCAGCGCGGGCGGTTTTCTGTGATGATGCCGCCGCGGCCCCACCAGTCATTCCAATCGGTGAGGAAGAGGGCCGGGCGGCGGCGGAGTTGACGCAGGGCGGGATAGATGGACACGGGGCGGGTCTCAAATGTATGCACAATGTCGTACTGGCCGGCGTCGCTGTCGATAAAGCGCATGCGGTTGAACAGGTTCCAGAGATCCCAGCCCGTGCGCATTTTTCCGGTGAATACATCCGGCGATTCAATCATACGCACGCCGTCTTCAGTATCCACGGTCATGCCGGTCTTGCGCTCTTCTGCGGTGGACAGAAGGGTGACACGGTGGCCGCGCTTCACCAGATTCTTGGCCATAATCAGCGAGCGGGCATAAGTGCGCGACCGGCGGAGGTGGGAGATCATGAGGACTTTGAAAGGTGAGATCATGAGGTTGTCCTGGGCGGAAATTGAGCGGCGGGTTGGGTAAAGCCGTTTGGAGAGGCAGCGGCGTGATAGAGACGGTCGTAGGAGCTGATCATCTGCTGCAAATTGAAGTGGTTCTCCACATAAGCGCGCCCGCTGCGGGCCATATCGGCTGCCTGATCCGGCTGGTCAGCCAATTGAGCCAGGGCGGCGGTAAGGGCCTGGGGTGACCCGGCGGGGATGAGGAGGCCGTTACGATTCTGATCGAGGACTTCGGCGGTGCCGCCCACATCGGTTGCGATAACAGCTTTTCCGGCTGCCAGGGCTTCCAGCAGACTGAGAGAAAGACCTTCGTTCACCGAGGGTTGAACGAAAATATCCAGACCGGCGAGCATGCGGGGGATATCCTGCACAAAACCCAGCCAACGGACGAATTCGGCGATTTGCAGGCTGTGAGCCAGGGCTTGCAGGGCTGGACGCTGATCGCCATCCCCGGCCAGGACCAAAACGGAATCGGGGTGGGTCTGGTGGAAGGCGGCGAAGCTGGTTAGTAGAATATCAATACGTTTGGCCTGCACGATGCGGCCCATGAAGCCGATGGCTGTTGCTGTGGGAGCAATGCCCCAGGCGGCGCGGCAATCGGCGCGCAGATGGGGGCTGTGGTAGGCCTGGGTGTGGATGGCGTTGCGGATGGTGGTGACTTTGGCTTCTTGAATGCCAGGGAGGGCGAGAATCTGCGCACGCATAAAGTCGCTGACCGCAACCAGATGGTTGGGCAGGTAGAGCGCCAGCCGATCTGCGGCGGCATAGAAGAGGCCGTGACGCCTTTCAGAGGGGCGGGTCAAAATATGTTTGGTGGCGATATGGAAGGGGGGCTTTTGCTGGCCGGCACAGGCGCGCGCACCCAGAAGGATGGATTTAATGGTGTGTGTATGGAGGATATCCGCCGGGTGCTGCTGAAGGTAGCGGCGAATGAAGGCGCTGGGTGACAAGACGGCATTTTCGGGCAAGGAAAGATCAACGGCGACCGCCCCAGCTTTTTCGAACTCTGGCAGCAGTGTGCCGCCGGTGAGCCCCAAAACGTGCCAACGGTATTCCTGCGTGCCCAGGTGGGTGACAAAGTTTAAGATAATGCGCTCGATGCTGGCATCGGCGAAGCCGTTGATGAGGTGAAGGACGGTGATGGGCTGCATGCTAACTGTCTTTGTCTGCCGTGGGCGAGGCTTGTTGGATGACTTCGTACTGCATGGGAAAGTCCTCTGGCCTCTGAGGGGTGATAAAGAAACCGCGCACGGTCCCTGCCGTGACGAGGGTGCGCTGCACCAGGCTGTACACCATGCGGTACAGGCTTTTCTTGCGCAGTGCGTCGGCAATCAATACCAGTATCACCAGTGCCAGCCAGGCCAAAAACCAGCCTGCCTGGCGAGTGACGAGGGAGGTGGCAAGCGTGGCGGCGCCGAGGGCAAGCACCAGCAAGGGGGCGCAGCCGTAGCCGCGTTCCCAAAAATACGGCCAAAAGTATTCGGTACCAAGCTTGTTCCGTAAATTTTGTCCGAAACCCATGTATAGACGGCGTCGCCAGCGCCCGATCATGGTGGAAATTTTGTCGGTGGGATCGCTGAAGTGGTACACCATTGGGCGATCCAACATCATGACCTGATAACCTTTTTGTCGAATACGGATGCAAAGCTCGGGTTCTCCATCACTGATCAGCCAGGGATTAAATGGCCCAATTTTTTCCAAAACGGCGCGGCGGTACATGCCGGCGCCGCCGATGAATGGAAGAGGGATTTGAGCGGGGTCGGTGGGCAGCAGGGATTCATCTTCCACCACAGTGTCTGAATTTACTGGAACATCTATCGTGGCGCCGGTGATGACGGCGACCTGCGGTTGGGCAGAGAATACCGCCAGGGCTTGCTGAACCCAGCCGCGGGAGAGCTGCATATCGCCGTCCAGAAACAACAAGAATTCCCCACGGCTGACGGTGTAGCCGACATAGCGTCCAATATTGGTCGTGAGGCGGGCATTGGGGAGGAAACGCAGGATGTCAATTGGATAGCGCCTGGCAATTTCCAAGGTGGAATCGGTGGAGAGGGAATCCAGTAGGGTGATTTGCGTGTTGGGAAAACTGGCGGTTTCCTGCAAGACCGATTCAATCAGGCGGGCAATATTCCAGCTTTGATTACGACAGATCATGATGACGGAAATCATGGGGCTGCCTCCGATGAATCCAGGTGAGTGTGGTTTTGGTAGCTGGCCGCGGTGATGATACCGGCGATGAGCCAATACAATTCCATCAAAACGCGTCCGTGGAAACTTTCGACCAGCATGTGGGCGGTGTGGCCGATGAGGGCAACCATGAGGCCTAGCGCGACAGCGCCGAACAGAACATCTTTTTGCCGCCAGGCTGCCCAGCCCCGCTGGATGAGATACAGGTGAAAGGCGATGAAGGTGAGCAGACCGCCTGGCCCGATCTCAGCCCAGACGCGCACGAAGTCGTTGTGTACCACGGTGAGATACACCGAGCGGTTGTAATTGGCAAAGTACGAGAGCATGACCAAAGCGTAATTGTTGAGCCCTACCCCTAAGATGGGGTGATCGCGGATCATGCGAAAGGCAATATCCATCAGGTACAGGCGCGTTTCAGCGGAGCCCGCATCGAAACCGGTGATGCGGCTGGTGATGAGGTCTTGAAACAACAGGAGCAAAGCCAGGATAAACATGCCTAAGAGTAAAATCTTTGCAGACACCCGACGGAAATAGAGGATGATAAACAAGAACAAGAACAAAGCGATGGCGAAGGATACCCAGCCCCCGCGGGAAAGGGTGAGAAAGAGGGCTACTACGCCAAGGATGAAGCCGGTGAGGGAAAGCGTGGTCAGGATGGGCTTGTGCTGCCGGACGAGGAGGAAATAACTGGCGCAAAGCGGCAGGAGCATACTGAGGTAGGTGGAGGCAGTGTTTGGCCCGCCTAAGGTACCGCCGACCCGCAGGTCAGGATCCACACGAGCGTTAAAGCCCGCAAATGAGAAGCTTTGGCCGTAGATTCGCAAGCCAATCATGAGCAGACTTTCCAGGGTGATGCCCAGAAAGAGGAAGAAGAGGATGTAGTTGAGATCAGCGGATGTTTTGATATTCGCGACGAGGTAAATATAGAGAAGCAGCGATTGGATGAGCAGGAAGAGCGAGTAGACGCTCATCATAGGCGATTCGGCGGCCAGGATGGAGAGGAGGTTGAACACGATCCACAGAATGGGAAGCCATAAGGCAGATTTGGGAAAAAGGGGCAAGGCAGGCGCTGAGTTGGCTTTGGAAGCGGACTTCATCAGCCAAATGAGGTACAGCACCGGCAGACAGAGGGTGGTGAGGGAAATGTTGTAGCCGGTGATGGCACCCACACTGGCGAAAAAAGGATCGTAGAGGGGGTTGAAATCCAGGGCAAAAGGTACGTCCAACAGGATGATGGCCAGGAGAACGCGTTCGGCTTGACCGGTGATGGCGATCAGCGCGGCGAGACCGACCATGCCAACCGAATAAACGGCATAATCCATGGAGAAATATCCCAGGAGGGCAGATGCGGTGCCCGCGGCTAACCCCGCTGCCAGACTGAGCAGGAAGATGGTCTTAAAATTCCAGGTGAGCGCGCGCCGCAGACCCCAGGTGGGTTTAACTGGGGTTGGAGCGGGAGGGAGGGCGGGGACTTTCACCGGGGCGCGCACAAGCATCTATCCTTATGAACCGGTTTCTTGGGTAAGCAGATCGCGAAAGGCATCAGCCAGCGGGTACTGCGGTTGGCGGAATTCATTGGCCACCTGCCAGGCGTTCTGCTGCATGGTTTGGCGAAGGGATGCATCCTCGAGTAAATCATTCACGCGCCGAGCGAAGAGGACCGTATCAAAACGAGGGATGAGAAAGCCGTTGTGCTGGTCGCGCAAATAATCACGCACCCCACCGCAGTCAAAGGCTACCAGGGGCAGGCTGGCGAATACAGCTTCGAGGCCCACTTTGGCCAGACCCTCATGGCGAGAGGGGATCACCATCAGATGGGCGGCCTGCATGTGGGTGAGGAGTTGATCCTGGGGGCGGTAGCCCAGAATTTGGAAATTGGCTTGCAGGTGGTTTTGGGCAATCAGATCTTCCAGCGCTTGCCGATCAGAGCCTTCGCCGATGATTTCAAAGATCACATCGGGATGTGCGGAAACCACCGAGCGGGCAATCTCGATGAGAAAATCAAGACCCTTTTGCTGAAGGTCGAGCCGGCCCACAAACAAAATTTTTGGTGGGGAGACGGTGCCGCTGGGTTCGGATTCCGAAGGTGGGGAGAAGAAGCGATCCTCATAGACCTGCGAGAAGACCAGGGTTTTCTCCTTCGAAATGCCTTCGAGTTCGATTTCGGATTTGATGTAGTGCGAGTAAGAGAGAATGCGGCGGGTTTTGGCGCTGCGCAGAACCAGGCGGGTGACAGCATGGTGGAGACGGGCCGCGAATCCCTTTTTGTAGGTGATGGAAAACGAGTCGACCATGAGCGGGACGAAAGTTGAACCTGAAAGAATTGCGTATAGCCACGGTATCAACAGTAAATACCCAGGGCCGATGCATACCATGAGATGCGGTCGGAAGGCGGACAGACGCGGCAGGAGGCGCAGTTCAGCCCAAAACTTCAAAAAACGCTGAGCCAGCAGACTCATGGAGGGGGCAAAGGCCAAAATTTCGATAAAACGCATGCCGGCGATGGTTTCTTCGGCGTTCTGCAAGGCACGGCTGATGACATGCAGCCGAGCGCTCGCGGCCTGGCTGGCTTTGATGGCTGCGCCGGTCACCGATTCGCCGCTGTCATAGAGATATCCTTCCACAGGCAAGTGGAGGCTCAGCCGGGCTTCGCGGATGCAGTTCCCGGGCTTGATCAAAGCGAAACGCAGGGGTGTTTTGGCGTTCATAGCAGACTCTGGTGTCATCATTAAACCTGGCCTCTGTTCAAAGTTACTTGGGTACGGTTAAGGTTTTGGCGATGGCGCATTGACGGGTTGGGGAGCTGGCGGTGCATTTTTTCGCCTTTTTTCGCGAATGCGCGGAAGCAGCAAGTCCAGAAAGGCCTGGGTGATGATGGGATCCAACAGCAATACCGTTCCGAGGTAAAGCAGACCCGAAAACGCGGCGGTGATCAGGAGCACGAAAATAGGATGCAGCACGGCGGAGAAGGCGTTGGTGAACAGGTACACCGCCAGGTAAACCACGACCGCCAGGCCGGCGTAAATACCAAATTGACGGGCAACCGCTTTTACCTGGAGCTCGGGGAACCGGCGTGTTACCAGGAGTAAGGTGATGATGAAGGTGCCAGCCGCCTGAAGGGGAAAGG
Organism: Levilinea sp.; assembly: GCA_036751735.1. Taxonomy (GTDB): domain Bacteria; phylum Chloroflexota; class Anaerolineae; order Anaerolineales; family Anaerolineaceae; genus Levilinea. Next base: position 13,032 of record DAIOUB010000037.1, read on the forward strand.
CCATCGCCAGGCCGATGTAGCCCAGGTTCCGGGAAAGGAACCAGGCCAAGAGGGCGTAGGGCAGGATCATGAACGAGTTGACAATGGAAAATGTGCGCGTGTCTTTGACGGAATAGAATGCGCGGCTGTTGATATTGTTCAACATGCGAAAAAGCACGTCCCCTAAGAGAACCAACCAGACCACCCGCGAGACGGAAAGGGTGACAGTGCGGGTGAATTCGCCTCGCTCAAATAAGAGAGATAGGAGCGGCGTGGCGGCGGCGCTGAGATAAGCCACGGCGGGCAGGGCGGTGGCCAGGGTGAGGTGGAAGCCAAACTCAATTTGACGGGTTAGCCCAGTTTCACCCTGAGAGGCGAGGGCGCGGGACATGGCTGGTAGGATGGCCGAGGCGATGCCGGAGGCCAGGATGGCAACCAGCAGGGAAGATAATTTGGAGGCGTACCCGATGTAGGATAGGTCGCCGTCGGGAAGCCAGGAGGCGAAAAAGCGTTCGATGACCTGCCAGCTTTGGATGACCAGGCCAAAAAGCACCAGAGGGAGCATGAGCTGAAACAGCTCGCGAACGCGGGCATCGCGAAGGGGGATGGCTTTTTTCCAATGGTGCTTGAGGACAGGCAGAAGGGGGACTGCCGCCGTCAGCGCCGCGGAGAGGAGGTTGCCCCAGGCCAAAGCCAGGCTTCCTAAGGATGGGTAGAAGAGGAGCAGAACAGCGACGTTCCCCAGCGAGCCAGCGGCTGTGGCGGCGGCGGGCCAGAAGAAGCGGTTGCGGGCATTTTGGACGCCCTCAGCCAGGAGGCGAAGCCCACCCAAAGGGAGGGTGAAGATGGTGATGGAAAGGATCTGCGCCGCTGTGTGCATTTTTTCGGGAGGCAGGCTAGGAGCAGTGATGGAGAGGATGGGGTCGGCAAAGACCGCCACCAAAAGGGCCAGCCCGCCCAGGCCCAGGGTGGTGACCCAGAAAAAGGTGCCCACCAGCCCCCAGGCATCTTCACTGCGGCCGGCGGCATCTTCATGAATGAACGCGGGGACCACCACAAAAGAGAGGCCGTTCACCAAAACGAACAGCAGGTAAGCTGGGATAACCAGGGCAGTCAGGAATGCATCCATTTCTGCACCCGCGCCAAAGTAGGCGGCAATAACCACCTGGCTGAGCAGATTGGCTGCCAGCGAGACGGAGCCGCCTAGCATCACTTTAAGCACGGATTTGGATACTGCGCTGCCCTGGTTTTTCATCATCAGCTGCTGGCTGCTATGTGCTGGAAGCGGGGCCGTTCTTTACGAAGGCCTTGATCGTGTTGCACACATAGGCAACCGCTTCGGGGCTGATTTCGGGGTACATGGGAAGCGACAATATCTGACTGGCGTAGCTTTCGGAGACCGGGAAGCTGCCAACGGGGTATCCTAAATCCTGGAAAGCGGGCTGCATGTGGATGGGGGTGGGATAGTGAATCCCAGTTCCAATCCCGGCTTCGTTCAGCACCTGAATGAGGGCCTCGCGGTGGTGAACGCGCACGACGTACAGGTGGAAGACGTGTTCCACCTGAGGGGCAGTTTGGGGCGTGACCACGGCTGCGCCAGCCAATAACTGATTGTACAGGGCGGCGCTCTTGCGGCGGGCAGCGTTCCATTGATCCAGGTGGGGAAGCTTCACCAGCAGGATCGAGGCTTGCAGGGTATCCAGACGGTGGTTAAAGCCTTTCAGGGTGTGAAGGTTCTTGGCCGATTGGCCCACGTTCCGCAGCCAGGCAATTTTCTCTGCCAGGTCGGCGCGGCGGGTGACGGCCATGCCTCCATCCCCGTAGGCACCGAGATTTTTAGCCGGATAGAAGCTGAATGCGGCGGCATCCCCCAGGCTGCCGGTGCGTTTGCCTTTGTATCGCGCGCCGTGAGCCTGGCAGGCATCTTCGACGACCAAAAGGTTGCGGCGGCGGGCAATTTCCAGGATGGGGTCCATATCCGCAGGCTGGCCGAAGAGATGCACGGGGATGACCGCACGGGTAGCGGGGGTGATGGCGGCTTCCAGCAAGGCGGGGTTAAGAGTGTAGGTGGCCGGGTCGGCATCTACCAACACGGGGCGCGCGCCGCATCGCCAAATGGCCAGGGCGGTTGCCATGAAGGTGTTGGCAACGGTGATAACTTCATCGCCGGGGCCAATATCCGCTGCGCGCAGGATCAGTTCCAGGGCTGAATATCCCGAATCCAAGCCGACGGCATAAGGGGCTTCACAGTATGCGGCGAAGTTATCTTCCAAATCCTTGACCGCCTGTCCCAAGATGTAGTCGCATTTATTCAGCACACGGTGCACGGCTGCATCTACGTCTTCCTGAATGGAATGATAGTTGGCTGAAAGATCAACGAATGGGACTTTCATGGTTCGGAACTCCTTTCTACGTGATTGGGCTTTTTGGTTATGAGTTTCTTAAGCTTGCCAACATTCAGCCACGCCGGAAGGGTGGGCCAATGCACCTGCAGGCGGCGGGATGGTTTCTTGTGGTAATAGCCGTGGGCGCGGTCTACGGGGACGTAGGTGGCGATGCTGCCGATGATTTTGGCATCCACGTTTTCCAGCTGTGTAAACGCCGTGCGTAAGGCGGGTGAAGTGGTCTCGCCGAGTTTGGCGAGGATGACCACACCGTCGGCTAACTGGGCCAGGATACTGGTTTCGGCTACGGCCAGTGATGGTGTATCGATCAATATGAAGTCGTAGCGTTCTTTGAGCTGATTTACAATGCTTTCAAGGTTTGGATCTTGAAAGACATCCAACGGATCGGACTGGAGCAGGCCGGCGGGGATGAAATCCATGCCAGGGCGCGCGTCTTTTTGAATGACGTGATCCAGGTTGGCCTCTTGCGAGAGGAGGTTAACAAAACCCGGGTAGAGAGGGCTGTTGAACAAGTCGTGCTGCTTGGGCAGGCGCACGTCCGAGTCGACCACCAGAATTTTCTGCTTGAGCTTGGCCAGGCTGGCAGCGGTGGCGAACACAGTGGTGGATTTGCCTTCGCCGGTGCTGGCGCTGGTGAACAGGATGGTTTTGATATTTCTTGAACGGGCGTCGGTGACCAGGTGCCCGCGGAGAGTCCAGAAGGCTTTCTGCACCGCGGTATCGGTGCTGGCGAGAGGGTCTTGTTTATCCGCATTATGCAGGATGGGAATTTGTCCGATCATGCGGCAGCCGCAGAGATGCTGAACCTGCTCCACTGTTTGGATGCGAGTATCCAAGGATTCCACCAGGAAGGCCAGGATGATGCCCACCAGCAGGCCGATGGCAGCGCCGAGGGCCAGTACAAGCATTTTTCCGGGACCCGTGGGTTCGGTGGGGGTGACGGCGGGGTTGACGACCAACAAATCCTGCGAGTTCTGGAGCAGAGCAGTGGAGGTGCGGGCGGCGTCGTATTCTGCCAGCAGGTTGTTATAGGCCTGCTCTTTGGTCTGGATGGTTTGGCGGGTGATGGAGAGACGTTCGGCGGTTTCCACCGATTTTGGCATCCATTCCTGATACTGTGCACTGAGGTCGGCAAGCTCGGTTTCGAGGGTCGAAATTTCAGCAGAAAGCAATTCTTTGGTTTGCCGAGCCTGATCTTTTTGATAGGCGAGCAGTCCCGTGATTTCGTTGATAGACGCTTGATCAAATTGCTGCTTCAGAGTTTGGTAGGCATCCTCTTTCATTTTAATGGAACGATCGAGGACGGCGATTTGAGCGGAGATTTTGGTGGATTCTTCCAGCAGGGTTTCGTAATCGGTATTAGACTGAGCGATCTCGTTTTTGTAATCTGCCAGGCGGTCGGTCAGGATGGTGAGGTTGTTTGCGGCGGCGGATTCGTTGACCTGGGTGCGCGTGTTGGTGGAGACGATGATCTCGGCCAGCAAATTGGCGGCTTTCGCGGCCAACGCCGGATCCTGATCTTTGACCGTGATTTGGATGAGCTCAGAATCCGGGACGATCAGCACTTCAACGTCGGGAAGCTTGCTGACGCCTAGCTGGGCTTTGAGCTCGTCCAGGACTTTTTCACTGGTGGAAATGCGCGCGTAGGTGTTCATCAGGCGGTTGGCGTAGTAGGTTTCATACTGCACATAGCTGAGGTTACCGCTGAGAGGCGTTTTGACCCGCAAGCTGACATTGGCCTGATAGGTGGGCGGGATGAGCGTGCTGACAAAGAAAGCCGTGACAGTAGTGATGACAAACACGACCAGCACAACCCACAAGCGTCGGGTGAGAATGTTGAGGTAGCCGCGCAATTCCATGAGGTATCCTTCCTAGATTACGGCTGTGAATCGACAACCGGCCGAGGAATTTTTCGCAAAACGCGAGCGGGAACACCGGCGGCGACCGTCCAGGGGGGGACGTCTTTGGTGACCACGCTGCCTGCGCCAATGACGGCGCCTTCACCGACGGTGACGCCGCACAGGATGGTGGCGTTGCTGCCGATGGAGGCGCCTTGACGAATGGTGGTGGGAATGCAGACCCAATCTTGTTCCGTTTGAGGAGAGCCGTCCTCGGTGGTGGCGCGGGGGTATTTGTCATTAATAAACATGACCCCGTGGCCGATGAAGACGTTATCTTCGACGGTGACGCCTTCACAGATGAAGGTATGGCTGGAAACTTTCACGCGTTTTCCGATGACGACCCCTTTTTGAATTTCCACAAAAGTGCCGATGCGGCTTTCATCGCCGATCTTGCAGCCGTAGAGGTTGACGAAGGCGTAGATACGCACATTCTGCCCCAACTGCACGTCGGCGCTGATGCGTGAAAATTCGGGGGCTACCATACAATCGTCTCCTGGTGGGCGCCGTTGACCAGAGAGCGCTCGGCGGCTTCCAAAATCTTAATCACGCGCAGGCCGTCTTCGCCGCTGGTCCAGGGGTCGTTGCCATCGCGAATGCATTCCAGGAAGTGATTGCACTCCTGACGCAGCGGTTCGGCCAGGCGGATATTGGGGATGATCAGGTCGCCGTAGCGGTAGGAGCATTGAAAATCCGCGTAGGTATTGGGGTAAGGATGGACATCAACACCTTTATCGTAGATGCGGATTTTTTCGTTGGCTTCGATGTCGTTGTAAACCACCATTTTCTTGCTGCCGACCACGGTGACGCGGCGAACCTTGCAGGGGTCAATCCAGCTGGTGTGAATGTGGGCGACCAGGCCGTTGGGGAAGAGCAGATTCATGTAAACCACGTCGTACAGGTTCTGGAAAATGCACTTGATGCCGTAGGCAGAAACCGAGATGGGCACCATATCCAGAATGTACATGAGGATGGAGACGTCGTGGGGAGCCAGGTCCCACATGACATTCAGTTCGGGACGGAAGAGTCCCAAATTGAGGCGAGCAGTATCGATGTAATACACATCGCCGATATCCCCGCTTTTGATCATGGTCTTTAGGGCGTGGACAGCGCTGTTGTATTCAAAGGTGTGGCCCACCATGAGGATTTTTTGATGCTTTTTGGCAATCTGCATCAGTTCTTCGGCTTCGCGGCTGGTGCGAGTCATGGGCTTTTCGACCAGAACATGCAGGCCGTTTTCAAAGCACTCCTTGGCGATAGCAAAATGGGTTTCAGGGGGTGTAGCGATGACCACAGCGTCGAGACCTTGAGAGAACAAGTCGTGATAATCCGCAGTGGTTTGCACGCCCGGATAACTTTTATGGACAAAATCAAGGCGGTCCTGCTTAATGTCGGCGACCATCTTGACATTTGAGGACGGGATTTCCATAAAGTTCCTGAGCAAATTGGGACCCCAATATCCACAGCCAATCACACCGATCTGTGTTACGTCCATTTCTCCCTCCTTAGCTAATATGCACCGGATCGTTTGAGCACTTCAAGAGGTGTTTTGAATAGAATTTTTAAATCCATCGATAGATTCTGGTTCTGGATGTAAGCGATATCCAAACGAACCATATCGTCAAAGTCAGCGGAGCTTCTGGCGGTGACCTGCCATAGCCCTGTCAGCCCAGGCTTGGTCAAGAGTCTCTGCATGTGCCATGGCTGGTAAAGTTCCACTTCGTAAGGAATGGCGGGGCGGGGCCCCACCAGGCTCATATCCCCCAGCAAGACGTTGAAGAACTGAGGGAGTTCGTCCATGCTCCACATGCGCAGATATTTTCCGACACGAGTAACGCGCGGGTCATGGACCAGTTTTTTTGCGGTTGTTTTTTCACCCTGGATTTGGTCTATTTGCTGTTGGTCATTTTGGATGAGAGCAGCCACATAGGCCTGATGAAGGGCGGGATCCGCTTTGTGAATCATGGTGCGGAATTTGTAGCAGTTGAAGCGAGTGGGCGCCCAAAGCCAACGGCCCTGGCATCGGATTCTTTTTGCACCTACGCGTGGTTGAACAAAAAACACTGGACCTTTTGAGTCAATCACAACCCAAAGGGCGATCATGGCCAGAAGCGGAGAGCTAAAGATCAACGCCAATGCAGCCCCTACGACGTCGATCACCCGCTTAAGAGCCCAATACGTAAGTGGCAATTGCGCGGAAGCGGTTTCGTGTGGAAGCGCGGTGATGATTTCAGCCTCTGCGCATTGTTTATCGAGATATGTCGTGCCCATGAACCCCTCCCAGGATTGCTATGGTTAGCCAATCTCTCACAGATTCATTAATTAATTGACTTTCTGCAGGCCGCATTGAAATGGGCATTGATGTGCAGAAATAAACAGGCGATACTGAGGTGAGCCTCCTTTCTCGGCAAATGGGTTGCGCGATGCGTGAAAGCACGTCCACTGCAAGGCGATGGGGAGTGAAGCGGGTCAATGAAACGGCATGATGATTTCCCCTTTCTTCGGGTGCGGCAAAAATATGAAAGAAAAATCAACCGGCGGCGATGAGTTCTCTTCGCCGCCCAAAGCGATTAAACAAAAACCGGCCACAAACGTGGCCGGTTTCGCATTTTGCTCGTCGAAGGGGTTCATGCGCTCAGGCGCATTCTGCGACCAATTTATTCCTTCGAGTCAACACATCCACAGGTTTACAGACTATGTAATTTTTTAGTATTAAAGTCAACTATATTCTGTTCTCTTTATAGCATAAAGAATCTGACTAGTCAATAAGGGGAATCCTAATTTTCCTTGTTTTAAGGCAGA
>DAIOUB010000038.1:0-20038 GCA_036751735.1 Levilinea sp.
TTCACCATCAACACCCTGGCCCTGCGCCTCGACGGTCATCATTACGGTGAACTGTACGATGATTGGGGCGGCTTGCTCGATCTGCGCCGCGGCTGGGTGCGCGTGCTGCACTCGCTCTCTTTTGTGGACGACCCCACCCGCATGATCCGCGCCGTGCGTTTTGAGCAGCGTTTCCATTTTAAGATAGAGCCGCGCACCCAGCAGCTGATGAGCGAAGCTCTGCCCTTGCTGCGCCAGCTTTCCGGCGCGCGCCTGCGCCACGAGGTGGATCTGATCCTGGCCGAAACCAACGCCAACCTTATGCTCACCCGCCTGGAAGAACTCGGCCTGCTGCAGGCCGTCCACCCCAGCCTCACCTACACCCCCGCCATGCAGCCCGCCCTGCTGACCGCCCTGCAAACCACGCCTCCCGCCGCCTGGCAGCTCCCCGCTGCTCACAGCGGCCTCCCCACCGCCCAACGCCTGGCCTATGCCGTGTGGATGCTCCAGCTCCCTTCTCAGGCGCTCTTCCCCATCGCCGACCGCCTGCGCTTTCCGGCCGACCTCACCGCCGCCGTTCAGGCCGCCCAACGGCTCTCGGAGCGCTGTGAAGTCGTCAGCGCCCAGCCGCCCAGCCAGATCACCGAAGAGCTAGATAAAGTCCCCCCGCTGGGGCGTTATGCCCTCTACCTCACCTGCCCCAACCCGCAGGCCCGCCAGCTTCTGGAAACCTACACGCACCTGTGGTCTGCCGTTCAGCCCACCCTCAGCGGCGACGATCTGCGCGCCCGCGGCCTGCCCCCTGGCCCGCTCTACCGTCAAATCCTCACCATGCTGCGCGCCGCCTGGCTCGACCAGCGCATTCACACACCCGCCGAGGAATGGCCCCTGGTGGAAGCCTGGCTAAAAGATCACCCCCAGCCGCAGGAATAAGGTTCGCGCCCCCATGCAGCCCTCGCCCACCCACCCGTCCCACGCCCAGCCGGCCTGGCTCTCTGCTGTGGTCATCCGCCGGGCGGTCTTCACCGACCTGGCCCGCATGGAATGGGAGGGGCAGTACCAGCACTTCCGCAACGTCTACGCCGAAGCCTACCGCCGCGCCCGCGATGGGCTGTCGGTACTGTGGGTGGCGGATCTGCCGGAGGTGGGCCTCATCGGGCAGGTCTTTATTCAATTCATCTGCGATCGTCTGGAACTGGCCGACGGCGTGGACCGCGCCTATCTCTACGGCTTTCGCATTCGCCCCACCTACCGCGATGCCGGCCTGGGCTCGCGCATGATGGAAATGGTCGAAGAGGATCTGCGCAGCCGCTGCTTCCGCTTTTTAACCCTCAACGTGGCCAAGGACAATTTTCGCGCCATCCGCCTGTACACCCAAAAGGGCTACCACATCGTTGCGCATGAACCCGGCATCTGGTCTTACCCTGACCATAACGGCGAATGGCAGACCGTGGAAGAACCCGCCTGGCGCATGGAAAAAAAGCTTTAGCCCTCGGTCTTCGCGAACACAAACCAGGCCGAAGGCTGCCCGGCGTGTTCCCAACCGTCCACGCGCTGCACCAGCCGGAAACGCTCTTGAAGGCGCGCTAATCCCTCGGCATTCACCCCCATCCCTGTCCCCACCTGAATCCAGACATACAGCAAAAATTCTCCCCCCGGGGTCAAAAGCTGCTCCAATCGGTCTAAAACTGCCTGCTGCCCTTGCGGCGAAAGGGTGTGAAAACAGCCGATATCCAACGCAAAATCAAACGGCCCTTCCACCCCCTCCAGGCGGGTCACATCGCCGGTTAAGAAGCGCACCCGCTCCTGCATGCCTGCCTGGGCTGCCCGCCGCCGCGCCCGTCCCACCGCCCGCAGCGCAAAATCCACCCCCACCACCTCCCAGCCCGCCCGGCCCAAACGCACCGCGTTCAGTCCGCTGCCGCAGCCCAGTTCCAGCGCCCGTCCAGCCGGGTGCTGCCGGAGATAGGCTTCCACCTCCGGCGGGGTCGTTTCCGTGTCCCACGGCGGCCGCTGCAAATACCACCCGTTAAACAGCAGCCATTTTCTCCATCGTTCCAAAAGGGTCTTCATCTTTGAATACTCCCGTTCATATACCTCGAGAAACCCCAAAAAACGGGAAAAATGCCATCTTTTAAGGAATCCGCTAAGCGATTTCGCTCACTCTGTCAACCCAAAACCGCTAACTCTTGATATAATAATAGGGTTTGCACCCCCAGTCACGTACCTGTCTTCTGTAGACAGGACCCACGACTTTCTTAACATTTGCGAGTCACTAAACTCCAGTTTGAAAAGAGAAGGATTGGATTCATGAAAGAGTATACCGCCGAATTTATCCGCAATGTTGCTCTGGTCTCCCATTCCAGCGCTGGGAAGACCATGCTGACTGAGGCGTTCCTGCATTTCACGGGCGCCACCACACGCATGGGCAAGATCGAAGATGGCACCACCGCCTCCGACTACGATGATGAAGAACATCGCCGCGGCATCTCCCTCTACACCACGGTCATCCCGATCGAATACAAAGATGTAAAGATTAACCTGCTGGATACGCCGGGTTACACGGACTTTGTCGGCGAGGTCATCTCCGCCTTACGCGTTGCGGATGCGGCCGTCGTGCTCTTAGACTCGGTCTCTGGCCGCGAAGTTGGCACGGAAATCGCCTGGAACTACTGCAACGAATTCAAACTGCCGCGCTTCCTGGTCATCAACAAGATGAACCGCGATAACGCCAACTTCCAGAAGGCCCTGGCCACCATGGAAGAGTATTCCGATGTTCGCCTCATCCCCATCCAGCTCCCCTGGGGTGAAAAAGCCGATTTCCAGGGCGTCATTGACCTGCTCTCCCTGAAAGCCTACAAGGGCGACGGGAAAACCGTGGTGGAAATTCCCGCCGAATACCAAGACGCCGCCGAAAGCGCCCACACCGCCCTGGTGGAAGCCGCTGCCGAAGGCGAAGATGAACTCCTGGAAAAATATCTGGAAACCGGCGAGCTGACCCAGGAAGAGGTCATCCGCGGCTTCCGCAAAGCCATCATCAACGGCAGTTTCGTGCCCGTGTTGGTCTCCGCCGGCACCGCCATGATCGGCCTGGCCCCCCTGCTCGACGCCATCATCAACTTCCTGCCTTCCCCCAAGGATGTCGCCGCTGCCAAAGCCGCCGGGAAATCCGGTGAAGAGACCATCGAAGCGGTGGATTCCGGCCCGTTGGCCGCTTATGTGTGGAAGACCACCGCGGACCCCTTTGTGGGCAAGCAGACCTTCTTCCGCGTTTACTCCGGCATGATCTCGGCCGATTCCCGCGTTTGGAACCCCAAGCACAACAACGAAGAACGCATCGGTTCCGCCTTCATCTCCCGCGGCAAAGAGACCATCAACGTCAAGCTGATCCACGCTGGTGATATTGGCCAGGTGGCCAAACTTGGCGAAACCGTCACGGGCGACACCCTGTGCGACCGCACCCACGTCCTCAGTCTGCCGATCCCCACCTACCCCAACGCTCTCTTCCGTGTGGCCGTCAACCCCAAGACCCAGGCCGACTCCACCAAAATCAGCTCCACCCTCACCCGCCTGTGCGAAGAGGATATGACCCTCTCCTGGATGATGGAACCGGCTACCTCGCAGACCATTCTGCAGGGCATGGGCGATCAGCACATCGAAGTCGCCGTGCGCCGCGCCGAAGCCAAATTCCAGGTCAGCCTGCTCACCGATATCCCCCGCGTTCCCTTCCGCGAAACCATCACCAAGAAGGGCCAGGCCATGTACCGCCACAAGAAACAGACCGGCGGTTCGGGCCAGTTCGGCGAAGTCCACCTGCGTGTGGAGCCCGCCCCCAACGGCGAATTTGAACTCGTGAACGACATTTTCGGCGGCGCCATCTCGGCCTCCTACCTGCCCGCCATCGAAAAGGGTATCCGCAGCACCATGAAAGAAGGCATCCTCGCTGGCTATCCGGTGCACAGCATCCGCGTGTCGGTCTTCGACGGCAAAGAACACCCCGTCGACTCCAAACCGATCGCCTTCGAAATCGCTGGCCGCGAAGCCTTCAAGCTGGCCTTCGCCGAAGCCGGCCCCGTGCTGGAAGAGCCCATCATGATGGTCAAAATCATCGTTCCCGAAGCCAACATGGGCGACGTTCTCGGCGACCTGAACACCCGCCGCGCGCGCGTGATGGGCATGGAGACCGAAAAAGGCCACTCCATCGTCAACGCCACCGTCCCGCTGGCCGAAATGCAGCGCTACACCACCCAGCTCCGCTCCATCACCGGCGGCCGCGGTATCTTTGAGATGGCATTCAGCTCCTACGAAACCGTCCCGGCGCACATTGCCCAAGAGGTGATCGCCGCGCGCCAGAAGGAAATTCAGGACAAGAAGGACGAATAACCCCCTTCTTCCCCAGAAAACCAAAGGCTGGGTGGGCGATCTCGACCCACCCAGCTTTTTCGTAAGCAAACGTTTGCGATTATAATAGACCCATTCACCGGCAGACCCGCCGAGAGGGAAGCGAAACATGGAACTGCAAGAATTAACTCAGGCGATGGATGATTTGGTGCGCGCGAAGGGCTGGTACCAGCCCCAGAGCCTGCGTCCGCAGACTCCGCGCAATATCGCCATCTCCCTCTCTTTAGAAGCCGCTGAAGTGTTGGAACACTTCCAATGGACAGACGGCGTTCAGGACCGCGAGGCCCTGGCCTCCGAATTGGCGGATGTCACCCTGTATCTGCTCCAGTTGGCCCACATCTCAGGCATTAACCTGGAACAGGCCGTGCTGCAAAAAATTGCCCTTAACTACCAGCGCACCTGGGATCAGAACCCGGCCGGGTCCACCGGCCAATCTTAAGGACTCTTCATGAACATCACTGTATTTGGCAGCGCCTCGCCCCGCCCCGAATCCCCCGCCTATGACGAAGCCCTTCGCCTGGGCTTGCTTTTGGGGCAGGCCGGTCACACCGTGCTCACCGGCGGCTACATGGGCACGATGGAGGCGGTCTCGCGCGGCGCTGCGCAGGCGGGAGCCAAAGTCATCGGCGTGACCTGCGCCGAGATCGAGCAGTGGCGGCCCACCCAGGCCAACCCCTGGGTCAACGAAGAATGGCGCATGCCCACCCTCACCGACCGCCTGGATCAGCTCATCACCCAATGCGACGCCGCCCTGGCCCTCCCTGGCGGAGCCGGAACCCTGGCAGAAATTGCCCTCATGTGGAACCGGCTGATCATTGGTTCGCTGCCGCCCCGCCCGTTGATCCTCGTCGGCCCCGGTTGGCACGCCGTTTTCGATGTACTCTTTGCCCAACAAAACGGCTCGCTGGGCGAACGCGAAAAGCAGTGGATCCGCTTTGCCGATACGGTGGAACAAGCCGCCGCCTTTCTCGCCTGAATTCTTTCATCCATCCGCGGCTCCGGCCGCCCGAAAAACGAAAACTTGACGAAAGCAGAGTACCAACATGAGCGAAGATAAACTTACCCCCCGCGCCGAGAATTATTCTGAATGGTACAACCAGTTGGTGCAGCGCGCCGAGCTGGCCGATTACGCCCCCGTCCGCGGCTGTATGGTCGTGCGCCCCTACGGCTGGGCCTTATGGGAAAACATCCAGCAGGCTCTCGACGGCCGCTTCAAAGCCACCGGCCATGTCAACGCCTCTTTCCCCCTCTTCATCCCCATGTCCTTCCTGGAAAAAGAGAAAGAGCATGTGGAAGGTTTCTCCCCTGAGCTGGCCGTGGTCACCATCGGCGGCGGGCAAACCCTGGAAGAGCCTCTGGTGGTGCGCCCCACCTCTGAAACCATCATCGGCCACATGTATTCCAAGTGGATCAAATCCTACCGCGACCTGCCGGTCCTCATCAACCAATGGGCCAACGTCGTCCGCTGGGAAATGCGCACCCGCCTCTTCCTGCGCACCCTGGAATTCTTCTGGCAGGAAGGCCACACCGCCCACGCCACCGCCCAGGAAGCCGAAGAAGAAACACGGCGCATCCTCGACCTCTATACCGATTTCGCCGTCAACGAGGCCGCCGTGCCGGTGATGCCGGGCCTGAAATCAAAGACTGAGAAATTCGCGGGCGCCCTGCATTCCTATTCCATCGAAGCCATGATGGGCGACACCAAAGCCCTCCAATCCGGCACCTCGCACAACCTCGGCCAGAATTTCGCCAAAGCCTTTGAAATTCAATATCTCGACCAGAACAACCAGCTCCAGCACTGCTGGACCACCTCCTGGGGTGTTTCCACCCGCTTCGTCGGCGCCATCATCATGACCCACGGCGACGATCAGGGCCTGATTTTGCCCCCGCGCCTGGCCCCCATCCAGATCGTCATCGTGCCCATCTTCCGCTCCGATGAAGAATTTTCCCTGGTTATGCCCGTGGTCGAACAGGTCAAGGCCGCCCTGGCGGGTTTCCGCGTCAAAGTGGACGACCGCAGCGAAGTGACTCCCGGCTTTAAATATCACGATTGGGAAATGCGCGGCGTGCCTCTGCGCCTGGAAATTGGTCCCAAAGATGTGCAGAACGGAACCGTCATGGCCGCCCGCCGCGACATCCCCGGTAAAGCCGGTAAGACCCTCATTCAACAGGATCAAATCGCCGCCCAGGTCAGCGAACTGCTCAAGACCATTCAGGCCAGCCTGCTCCAGCGCGCCACCGAATTCCGCGACAGCAACATCCACGAGCCGAAGGACTACGCCGACCTGCAAAATATCGTGCAGAACGGCTGGGCCTACGCCTGGTGGTGTGAAGACGCCGCCTGCGAAGCCAAGGTGAAAGAAGACACCAAAGCCACCACGCGCTGCATCCCTCTGGATCAGGAAGGCGGTTCCGGCCGCTGCATCGTCTGCGGTCAGCCCGCTGCCCGCAAAGTGTATTTCGCCCGCGCCTACTAAAGCACCCCTGGGGGGCGGTGAGTGCTCACCGCCCCCCTTTTTCCCCATGCCCGCCGTACAGCTCACCCGCCTCCGCACTCAGCTGCAAGACCTCCGCTGGCACTTCACCCAGCCGGAAGCCTACGCCGCTGCCCTGCGCGGCTTGTTTTCGGATTATTCCGACCTGACCTACCGGCCCAGTCCGGCGCTTCAGTCTGCCAATATTCTGCCCTCCTTCCACATTCCGCCAGTCATCCTGCAGCAGCTTGAACTCAGCCTTTTCCCCCTCATTCAGGAAAATCCCTCGGCTGCCCTGGCGGTGGCGGATGCACTTTGGCGCGACGATCACATCGAAATGCGCCGCAGCGCCGCCTACATCCTCGGGCAAATCCCCGCCAGCCACCTGAACGAGGTGCTCAACCGCCTCACCCTGTGGTGCCGCCCCCAGGAATCCCGCACCTATCTGGAAGCCCTGCTCATCCTCGGCAGCCAGCGCCTGCGCAGCGAAGCTCCCAAAGCCTACCTCAATTTAATCTACACCTGGCTGGAAGACCCCGCCCCCGCCGCCAAATCATTGGGGCTGATGGCCCTGCACGGCCTGGTGCAGGATGTCTCTTTTGAAAACCTGCCCCTGCTTTACCCCCTCCTCACCTCCCTCCTGCAAAAAGCCCCTAACACCCTGCACACCGAATTGCAGCAGGTGGTCAAAGCCCTCATGCGCCGCTCTCCCAATGAAACCACCTTCTACCTGCGCCAGGTGCTGGGCACTTCCTCCCCCGCCAGCCCCGCCCAACGCATCGTCCGCCGTCTGCTGCCCACCTTCTCCCCCGAAACGCAGGAAAAGCTGCGCCCCCTGCTGCACTCCAGCCTGAGCGCCGCCGATGAGCCGCCCTCCGCCTGAGCCGCGCGGATTTTATCTTCCCCCCCTCCCAATTCTCTGGTATAATGTTGGTCTGACTGGTCCTCTCCGCGGGTACGCCTGCGGTTAAGGAGACTTGCTACATATTTTTTCAAGGAGAAAGCAGCGTCATGCCTCTGTCTAAAGAAGAGAAATCCAAACTGATCGGTGATTACAAGAAGCACGATACGGACACCGGTTCCCCCGAAGTCCAGATCGCCTTGCTCACCAAGCGCATCGTCCAGCTCACCGAGCACCTGCGCGCCAACAAGCACGATGAATCCTCGCGCCGCGGCCTGCTCAAGCTGGTCGGTCAGCGCCGCCGCCTGCTGTACTACGTGCGCGGCAAAGATTTTGCCCGCTACCTGGCCATTACCGAACGTCTCAACCTACGCCAGAAGTAAACAGCGTCCATCAACGGGTAGATGGAGACAACTCCATCTACCCGTTTTTATTCAAACCCCAGGAGGTTCCCCAGAAAACGTCACTTTTACCCTTCGGCCGCATCGAATGAAATAACATAAGCCGCCGTTGGTTGGGAATTGAGACCTGCTGAGAAACTGCGTTCTCGGTCGCTCTCAGTCCCTAACCAGGCGGGATTTATAGGGAGACTATAAAAATGAAACCAGAAGCAAAACAATACACCGCCGTTGTTGGTGGTCGTGAAATCGTGTTTGAAACCGGAAAACTGGCCCACCAGGCAGGCGGCGCCGTTACCGTTACTTTGGGTGAATCGGTCGTCTTTGGCGCCGCCACCATGAGCGCCAAACCCCGCCTGGGTTTGGATTTCTTCCCCCTCTCCGTGGAATACGAAGAGCGCATGTACGCGGGCGGGCGCATCCCCGGCTCGTTCTTCCGCCGCGAAGGCCGCCCCAGCGAAGATTCCATCCTCGTTGCCCGCCTCACAGACCGCCCTCTGCGCCCCCTCTTCAACCAGGAAATGCGCAACGACGTGCAGGTCATCCTCTATTCCTTCTCCGCGGATCCAGAAAATCCCCTCGATATCCTGGCCACCAACGCTGCTTCCGCCGCGCTGATGATCTCCGATATCCCCTGGGGCGGGCCGGTGGGCGCTGTGCGCGTGGGCCTCATTGACGGCGAATTCGTCATCAACCCCACCTTCAGCGAAATGGAAAAATCCACCCTCAACCTGCGCCTGGCCGGAACCAAAGACGCCATCCTCATGGTGGAATGCGGCGCCGAAGAAATCAGCGAAGAGGTGATGGTCAAAGCCCTCATCGCCGGTCACCAGGCCATTCAGCCCCTGGTTGAGGTGCAGGCCCGCATGGCCGCCGAGATCGGCAAAGCCAAACGCGAAGTGACCCTCTACACCCTCGACGCCGGTATGGTGGATAAAGCCGCCGAACTGTTTGCCAAACGCATCGAGGATGTCCTCGACGCCCCCCACACCAAAGCCGAAATGTACGCGGCTGTGGATGAAATGGAAGCCGAAGCCGTTGCGCAGTTCGCCGGAGAGGATGAAACCCTCACCGGTCAGGCCAAAGAAGCCTTCCACGCCGTCTACAAGCGCGTCATGCGCGACCGCATCACCAACCGCCACATCCGCCCCGACGGCCGCGGCATCACCGAGATCCGCCCCATCTGGTGCGAAGTCGGCGTCAGCCCGCGCGCCCACGGCTCTGGCCTGTTCACCCGCGGTGAAACCCAGGTGCTCACCCTGGCCACTCTTGGCACGCCCAAAGAAGCGCAGGAAATCGACAGCCTCACCCCCACCGATTCCAAGCGCTATATGCACCACTACAACTTCCCGCCCTTCTGCACCGGCGAAGTGAAGCCTCTGCGCGGCTCTTCCCGCCGCGAAATTGGCCACGGTGCACTGGCCGAACGGGCCCTCCTGCCCGTTTTGCCCACCGAAGCCGAATTCCCCTACACCCTGCGCCTGGTCTCCGAAGTGCTGGCCTCCAACGGCTCGTCCTCGATGGCCTCGGTGTGCGGCTCAACCCTGGCCCTCATGGACACCGGCGTGCCGATTAAAGCCCCTGTGGCGGGCATCGCCATGGGCCTGATCAAAGAAGGCGACAGCTACGTCATCCTCACCGACATCCAGGGCGCCGAAGATCACGAAGGCGATATGGACTTCAAGGTGGCCGGGACCGACAAGGGCATCACCGCCCTGCAGATGGACATCAAGATCACTGGCATCACGCCTGAGATCATGACCGAAGCCCTCGCCCAGGCGCACGAAGCCCGCCTGAATATCCTCGACCAAATGCTGGCCGTCATCCCCGCCCCGCGCCCTGACCTGAAGCCCCACGCGCCGCGCATCACCACCGTCAAGATCCCGGTGGATAAGATCGGCGCCATCATCGGCCCCGGCGGAAAGATGATCCGCGCCATCCAGGAAGAGACCAACACCAAGATTGACATCTCCGACGACGGCACGGTCTTCATCGCGGCCACCAGCGGAGAAAACGAAGCCGCTGCCCGCGAGCGCATCCTCGGCCTCACCGAAACCGCCCAGATCGGCCGCATCTACACCGGCAAGGTCGTGCGCATCACCGATTTCGGCGCCTTCGTCGAAATCCTCCCCAACATGGACGGCCTGGTGCACATCTCCCAGCTGGACACCGAACGCGTGCGCAGCGTGGAAGATGTCGTCTCCATCGGCGATGAGATCACCGTCATGGTCACGGCTATTGATGAAAACGGCAAGATCCGCCTTTCCCGCACCGCGGTGCTGGAAGGCTGGACCCCCGAAGAAGCCCTCGAACACGATCAGCCCAAGCGCCCCTCCGGCGGCGACCGTGGCGGCGATCGCGGCGGGCGTCCCTTCGGCGGCAGCCGCGGCGGCGACCGCGGAGGTCGCGGCGGCAGCGGCGGTCGTGGTGACCGCGGCGGTTCCCGGCGCTAACCCCCATTTGCCATAGAATTCAAAACCGGTGCTTTCGAAGCTGAAAGCACCGGTTCTTTTTTGTTGGTTTCCCTACAAACAGGTCTCACACCTCGGGCAGCAGCGGCATGGACGGTCCCTCCACCCCCAGGTGTTCCGCCAGCGCCGAACGCAGAGCCGTACGGTCGTCCCACGGGTATTCCACCGCCCCAAAGCACATGGACTGTTCATGACCCTTGCCGCAGGCCATCACCACATCCCCGGGGCGCGCCAGGGCCACCCCCGCGCGCAGCGCAGCCCGCCGGTCGGCCACCCGCCAAAAGGTCTCCCCCTCCACCCCGCCCGCTTCCCGCGCAGCCTGGGCCATTTCTTCCAAAATTTCATCCAGTGACTCGGTGCGCGGATCCTCCGCGGTTAACACCGTGAAATCCGCCAGTTGGGCCGAAACTTCGGCCATCATGCGCCGCTTTTGCCGGTCGCGCAGGCCTGCCGAGCCAAAAATGGCGATCACCCGTCCCTGGGTCATCTCCCGCGCCGCCCGCAGCGCGCTTTCCAGCGCAAAGGGCGTGTGGGCAAAATCCACCATAGCGGTGAAATCCTGCCCCAGGTCAATCCGTTCCATCCGCCCAGGGATGGCCGCCAGCTGCCGCACCCCCTCGGCCGCGTCCTCCGGCGCAATCCCCAGCCCGAAGACGCAGGCACACAGCCCCGCCAGGATGTTGGCGATGTTAAACGCCCCCACCAGGTGCGAATCGATCTTCACCCGAAAATCGCGGCTCACCGCCCAAAAATGCAGCCCGCTGGCGTCATAGTGAATATCTTCTGCCCACAAATCAGCCCCAGCGTCCGCATGCAGGCTGTAACCCACCTGCCGTGCCGAGGTCACCGCCTGCAAATAGCTGTAAGAACGGTCGTCGCAGTTCAGCACCGCCAGGCGCGGGTTGCCCTGGGCCTTGACGCTGGTTTCATTCAAGCTGGTGAACAGACGCGCCTTGGCCGCCCGGTAGGCCTCATAGCTCCCGTGGTAATCCAGATGTTCGTGAGTGATGTTGGTCACCACCGCCACATCAAATTCACAGGCGCTCACCCGGTGCTGAGCCAGGCCGTGCGAGGTCGATTCCAGCACCACATGGGTCAGCCCCGCCGCCACCATGCGCGCCAGATAGCGCTGCACCTCCGGGGCCTCCGGCGTGGTCACATGAAAGCCCGTGTCCAGGGTCTCGCTGCCGATCTGGGCATTAACGGTCGAGATCATCCCCGCCCATTTGCGCCCCGCCAGCAGCATGTGGTAAATCAGGTTCGAGGTGGTGGTTTTGCCGTCTGTGCCCGTCACCCCCACCACCGTCATCTGCCGAGCTGGATAGTTATAAAACGCCGCCGAAAGGTAAGCCAGCGCCTCGCGTGGTTCCACCACCTGCACATACGGCACGCCCGGTTCCAGCCCGGCCTGCATACCCACCACCGCGCTGGCCCCGCGCCCCACCGCATCCGCGATGAAGCGGTGCCCATCCACAGAGCCGCCCTGCAGCGCCACAAATAAATAGCCTGGCTGCACCGCCCGCGAATCAAACACCACGCCGGTGATGGGCGTTTCGGGGATCAGCGCCGGCGATAACACCGCCAGCGGAAACCCCTGAAACAGCTGGGCCAGATTTTTCTTCACAAAGCCAGTCACGTTCTCTCCTTCTTGCTCACCCATCCGTTTATCCTGTGTACTCATTCCCATTGTACCATCCCCAAAAAGCCCCGGAAACACGTGCTTAAAGCAACACACTTTGGCGGAACGGGATGCAATTCCGCCAAAGTGTGCAGGGAGTCAGTTCGAATTACTGCAAGCTCTGGCGCAGGCCCGAAAGCTGCCCAGCCACCGAGCCGTCCACCACACGGTCGCCCACGCGCACCACCAGGCCGCCCAAAATGGCCGGGTCCACGCGGAAGGTGATCGTCCCGCCGCTTTCGAGCGTCTTCAGCAAGTCGCGGCGCACCGCTTCCTGCTCCGCTTCGGTCAGGGGCAGAGCCGAGGTGACCTCAGCCGAGGTGCCGCGCAGGCCAGATTCTTCCACCAGCGTCACCTTGCCGGAACGCACGCCGGAGAAGAACTCATCCACCAGCGCGCGCTGACGGGTCTCATCCGCCTTCAGCGATTCGCCAATCAAGCGCTGCGTCGCCGCAATCGCCAGGCTGGCCACCTGACTGCGCAGGCTGGCCAGGGCCACATTGCGTTCCGAGGCCACTTCTGCCAGGGCCACTTCACGGGCTTTGGCGGTTTCGGCTTCCGAGGCAGCGCGCACTTCGCGGGCGGCCACTTCAGCCCGGTCGGTGGCTTCGCGCACGATCTCCGCGGCTTTGGTTTGCGCTTCAGATAAAATCCGGCTGGCCTCTCGCTCTGCGTTCGCGCGGGCGTCCGCCGCCACACGGGCGTCTTCCAGACCCTGCGCAATCGTCTCGCGCCGCTTTTCCAACATGCGAATAATCGGCTTGACCACCCAGGCATTGATCACCACAAACATGATCAAGAAGTTTAACAGCTGTACCAACAGATAGCCGAGGCTAATTCCCAATCCTTCCAAGGCGGTACTCCTTCCTTTTTAGCGGTGGTCTTCGGACTAAAGAACGAAGAGCATTAAGAATGCGATCACCAAGCAGTAGATCGCGATCGCTTCTGAGAAAGCGATGCCCAGGATCATGTTCGTCAATAGGGTCCCGTAGGTATCTGGGTTGCGGGCCATGCCTTCCAAAGCCCCTTGCACACTCAACCCGATGCCGATACCCGCACCCAACGCGCCGATCATCGCCAGACCAGCTCCAATGAATTTTGCAGCCATTACGATATCGCCTGTCATTCGAACGTCTCCTCCTGAGTCTCTAGGTTCAATCTAAACTGGTTTCAAGCGTGGTCGCTTCGGTATTTCCGCTTACGAGTGTTCCTCACCGCCGTGCCCCACCGTGGCCTGCGCCATGAACACCATGGTGAGCATGCCAAAGACGAAGGCCTGGATCAAGCCGATGAAGAACTCAAACAAATAGATGCCCGAGGGCAAGAAAGTCGGCAGCATGGTGCCGATCAAAATCAACAAGACCAACCCGGCGAACATATTGCCGAACAACCGGAAGGCAAACGAGAGAATTTTCGCCAGCTCTGAGATCAGTTCCAAAATACCCACGGCCAGATCAATGGCGCCAAAACCGGGTTTGGTGAAGATCGTGCGCACATTCAGGAACTTGAGGAAGTAGCCCAACCCCTGCGCGCGAACGCCAATCACCTGGGTCATAAAAACCGAAAAGATCGCCAATGCCACGGTGAAGTTCAGGTCTGTGGGCAGCCCGCGCAGGAAGCCGATCAGCGCATACCCATCCTTGGTTTCCGAATGACCGTCACCCTGCACCAACGAATACAGCCCGGGCAGAATCTCCTGCACCGGGTTGCCGTGATCCGAATGGTGCAGCAGGCCGATGGTTTCATACCCCGGCAGCAGCTTGCTCCAGTTGGCCACCAGCACCACCAGGGTGATCGCCGCAAAGTAGGGGAAAATGCGCTTGGTCCACTTGCCCGCTGAAGATTCGGTCAGGTTGTACAGCGCTTCCATCAAGGCTTCCACCGCGCCGTAGATGCCCTTGGGAACCAGGCTGCCGCGCTTGGCGTAGCTGCGCACCGCCAGTGCCAGCGCCAGGACGATGGCATCCATCACCAGCATCGCCAGCATGGTGTTGGTCAGGTACACATCCCCACCCAACGAAAACAGCGGCTTCTTGGATACAGCTTCTGCGGCAACCTGAATATGCGGTCGCACCGGGAAGAAGTAGTTCACCGAAACAGCCGTTAATATGGCAAAGAGCAGCACCAACCAGCGGTTCACGCCCCAGCGCCACTTACGAGTTTTGGTTTCTTCCAACGCTTGCCTCCTTCTGTTGCGAAGATGGGGATCCAATCTGCGTCTTAATGCGCGCAACCGCTCCCCGAACAATGACCAACATTAGCACGATGGAAATCGGTACGCTGACCGCCACCAAAATCAGTGTGATCACCGGTCGGGTCTGAAATTGCTGGTCCAACCACAAACCCAATAGCACAGAACCGAGTACTACGACCAGGGTTAAACACCCCACCTGCCCGGCAACCGCCGCCAATGCCAAATTGATGGCTTTTTGTTTCCCGTTGTTCGCGCCAGGAGCAGGATCAATCATAACGTAGAGATTATATCAAAAGCGAAAATTCAAGTCAATAAACGAGCAGACTTGCTGCCGCCTGACTGGCCCAGGTGTAAAACGGCGAAACCAAGACGCCCAACACCACCACCAGCACAGCGCAGCCCACCAAGGCCGCCTTCCAGGCGGGCGTCATGGCCAGCGGATGGGTCTCATTCTCCGCGCGGTCCAAATACACCACCTTCAGCACGCGCAGATAGTAGTACAGCGCCGCGATGGAATTGATCACACCCACCACCGCCAACCAGGCCATGTTGGCTTCCACCGCCGCGCCAAACACCAGCAGTTTGCCAATGAACCCGGCGAAGGGGGGAATGCCACCCAAAGAAAGCAGCACCGCCAGCAGGATCAAGGCCGTCCCCGGCGAGCGGCGGCTGAGGCCCGCGTACGCGCTGATCTCATCCGAACCCACCGCGCGCCCCACCACCATCACCACACCAAAAGCGGCCAGGTTGGTCACCAGATAAGCCATCAAATAGTACATCGTGGCCGTCACGCCAAAATCGCTCTGCGCCGCCGCACCGATCAGAATCGTGCCGGCCTGGGCGATAGAGGAATAAGCCAGCAGGCGTTTGATGTTCTTCTGGTTCAGCGCCTGCAGATTGCCCACCACCATGCTCGCCACCGCCAGCGCCGCAATCAGCGCCGTCCACAGGCCGCTCAGCGCCGGATACACCACCAGCATGATGCGCAGCAGCACGGCAAAGCCCGCCGCTTTGGACGCGGTGGATAAAAAGCCCGCCACCGAAGTGGGCGCGCCTTCGTACACATCCGGCGCCCAAAAATGCAGCGGGGCGGCCGACACCTTGAAAGCAAAGCCCACCGCCACCAGCAGCGCCGTCAGCACCCCCAATCCCATCGGCAGCGTGCCCGCGCTCAGCTGCATGCCAATTTCATGCAGATTTGTGCTGCCGGTAAAGCCGTACAGCAGGCTGAAACCGTACAGCATCACCGCCGAGGTCATCGCCCCAAACAGCAGGTATTTCACACCCGATTCCACCGACTTCTTGTCGCGGATCAAGAAACCCGCCAGCGCATACAGCGGGATCGAGGCGGTTTCGAACGCCAGATAGATCATGATCAGATCCACAGCCGAGGCCATCAAGGTCATCCCCAGGGTGGAAATGACCAGCAGGGTGAAGAACTCGCCGTGTTCGCAAATGCCCTCGTTCTCGGTGGCAAACAGCGCCGTGATGGCCATGCCGGTCACAAACAGCATGCGGAACACAAAGCCCGTGCTGTCCAGGCGCATCATCCCGCCCCACAGCAGCAGCGGCTCCGGCCCCGGGCGGGCAAACAACAGGCTCAGCAGGATCACCGCCGCGCCGCCCCCCGCCGCAATCCAGCCCAAATAGCGGCAGCGGCGGCTGCGCCAAAGCAAATCCAGGGTCAGCAGCACCGCCGCCAACACCAGCAAACCCAATTCTGGCAGGATCTTCAGCAGCATGTCACCCAATGGAACAGTCATCATTGCCTACCCTCCCAGCAGCCCAAGAATGTTCTGAACTCCCGGCTGCAGCACCGAGGTCATCAGCGACGGGAACCAACCCAACCCGATCATAAACGCGGCCAACAACCCAATCGCCAGCTTATCCATCCAGGTGATATCGGGAATATTCTGGAACTGCTTGGGCAGCTCGCCAAAGAACACCCGCCGCACCACCAGCAGAATGTAGCCCGCCGTCACCAGCACCCCCAGGATGGCGATGATCGCCACCAGCGGGGCCGTGCGCCAGGCCCCCATGAAGATGGGGAACTCCGCCACAAAGCCGCTGAACCCAGGCATGCCCATGCTCACCAGACCGGCGATGATGAAGCCCACCGCCGCCCAGGGCATTTTCTGCACCAAGCCGCCCAGCTGGCTCAGCTCGCGGGTATGGGTGCGGTCGTACACCATGCCGACCACAGAGAAGAAGAGAGCCGTCATAATGCCGTGCGAGAACATCTGCATCCCCGCCCCCAGCAGGCTGTCCTGGTTCAGGCAGGCGAAGCCGATCAGCACCAGACCCATATGCGAAACGGACGAAAAGCCGATGACATACTTGAAATCGCTCTGAATCAGCGCGATCAGCGCACCGTACACCACGTTGATGGTGGCCAAAACCAGCACCGCCGGAGCCCAAAAGCGCGCCCCGTCCGGCAGCAGCATAATGGCCACGCGCAAGGCCGCGAACGCGCCCACCTTCATTTCCACACCCGCCAGCAGCATCGAAACCGCCGTGGGTGCGGCCACGTGGCCGTCCGGCGCCCAACTGTGGAAGGGGAAAATGCCGCTCAGCACGCCGAAGCCCAAGAAGAGGAAGGGGAACCACAGCTGCTGAAACGCAATCGGAAAGCCAGCATTTTCCAGCGCCAGCATGTCAAAGGTGCGCAGCCCCGACCCAAAGTAAATCGCCAGCGCGCCCACCAAAGCCAGCACCGAACCGGCGAACAGGAACAGGGTCAGCTTCATGCCGCCGTATTCGCGCGTCTTGGGCGACCCCCACAGGATGATCATCAAGTACTTGGGGAACACCGCCAGTTCAAAGAAGAAGAACAGCTGAAACAGATCCAGCGAAGCGAACACGCCCAAAACGCTGGAACCCAGGAACATCAAATAGGAGAAGAACTCCCGCGGTCGCTCATCCACATGCCACGAAACCAGCACACCGGTAAACACCACCAGCCCCGAGAGCAGCATCAACGGCAGGCTCAGCCCGTCTACCCCCACATGGTATTGAATCCCCAGGGCCGGAACCCAGGGCGCGGTCTCAACAAACTGATAACCCGCCTGGGCCACATCGTAAAGCGCATACACCGCCACGCTCAGCACCAGCACCGCCGCGGCGCTGCCCAGGGCGATCCCGCGGATCCAATCTTTGCGCTGGGCTGGCACCATCAAAAGCACAATCCCGGCCAGCAGTGGTAAGAAGATTAAGACGCTCAAGATAGGAAACTGCATCGCTCACCTCTCAGAACCACAGGCTCATCGCCAGGCTAATCATGCTCACGGTGCGATTGATCACCTCCAACGCCCACGCCGGCCACACGCCCAGGATCAGCATCAGTACCATCAACGGGGCAATCACGATCCCTTCGCGCAGGCTCATCTCCGGCAGTTTCCCCTTCCAGCGCTCGTTCAGCGGCCCGTGCAGCACCATCTTGAGCGCCTTGAGGATGTACGCGCCGGTGAAGAACAAGCCGATCATGCTCAGCGCCGTAGCCAGGGTGAACACCGGCCAGGCCCCCCGCACCACCAGGAATTCCGACACAAACCCCGCCAGCCCGGGCAGCCCCAGCGAACCCATCGCCGTGAACAGCAGCACCCCGCCGTACACCGGCATCTGCGCAAACAACCCGCCAAATTCGGTCAGGTCGCGTGTGTGCGTGCGTTCATAAATCACGCCCACCAGGAAGAACATGCCCGCCGCCGAAAGGCCGTGCGTCACCATTTGCAGCACCGCGCCGTTCAGCGCGATGACCGCGTCCTGGCTGCCCACCGCCGCGGCTGCCGCGGCGATCCCCAAAACCACAAAACCCATATGGTTGATGGATGAATAAGCCACCAGCCGTTTGAAGTCTTTTTGCCCAAAGGCGCCCAGCGCCCCGAAGATGATCGCCAAAGCCCCCAGCGCCGCCAGCCAGCCCGCGAACAGTTTCGCTTCCAGCGGATACAGCGGCAGCACCAGGCGCAGGAAGCCGTACGCGCCCAGTTTCAGCAGCACCCCGGCCAAAATCATCGAACCCGCGGTCGGCGCTTCGGTGTGCGCGTCCGGCAGCCAGGTGTGGAACGGCCACACCGGAACCTTGATGGCAAAGGCGATCACAAAAGCCCAAAAAGCCACCGCCTTCACCGTTGCCACCGGCAGCCCCAGCAAAGTACCGCTGTTCAGCGCCGGCCAAATCTGGAACAATTCGGTCAGGTCAAACGTACCCGCCACCACCCCAATCATCTGGGTGGCCAGCAGCAGCCCCAAAGAGCCGCCCATCGTATAGAGGATGAACTTCAGCGCCGCATAGTTGCGCCGCGCCCCGCCCCACTGCGCGATCAGGAAGTACATGGGAACCAGGCCCACTTCCCAGAACACAAAGAACAGCAGCAGATCCAGCGATAAGAAAACGCCCAGCATGCCCGTTTCCAGCAGCAGGAACAGGAACATATAGGCCTTCACCCGCTCCGCCACCGTGAAAGAGGCCAAAATCGCCAGCGGCGTCAGCACCACGGTCAGCAGCACCATCATCAGCGAAATCCCATCCACCCCCAGGTGGTAAGAGGATTGAATCGCCGGATACCACGGCATCATTTCGACAAATTGAAAGCCCTGCGCCGAAGAGTCAAAGCGCCCCCACAGCCCCAGCCCCAGCCCCAAAGGAATCAGGCTGGCCGCCAGAGCCGCCCAGCGCAGCACACGGAGGTTTTTCGCGGGCAGGAACAGCAGCACCACCGCGCCCACCACCGGCGTGAACAAAATCAGGGTCAGGAGATGATTGGTCAGAAGATCCATCGTCCGCGCTCCCCTTATGCCATCACAAAGAAGTAGTAGAAGATCGCGCTGGCCACCAGCACCACCGCCAACCCCATCAGCATGTACTGCTGCAGCCGGCCGGTTTGAATCTTGCTGGTCTGCGCGCCCAGTTGGCGCGTGCCCCCCGCCACCACCGTATCCCCCAGGAAGCGGTTGATCACCGGCAGGTCAAAGCCGTTGCGCAGCACATTGCCCAGCCACAAGCCCGCTGCGGCAATGCCGTGCAGAATCCCGTCAATCACGCCCCGATCCAGCCAGCGGTCGGTGAACACCTCCGACACCCAGCGGGAGAAGCGCACCACGGTGGCCCCGTACAGCTCGTCAAAGTAGTACTTGTTCTGCAGCAGGGTATACACCGGCCCCAGAGCCTTCTGCAGGGGGTCTTTTTGCCCCGCGCGCACATCTCGGTACACCCACCAGCCCAGCGCCAGCCCGCCCAGCGCCACCACCAAAGAGGTGATCAGCGGCACCAGGCTGTGATGCGCCGACTCGCCGTGCACCAACAGCATCTCGCCCACAAATTCCTCAAACCAGTTGGGCACCAACCCGCCCAGCCCAGGAAAGGCTTTGGGGATGCCCACCCAACCGGCGGTGATCGCAAAAAAAGCCAAAACCACCAGCGGCGCCGTCATCACTGCGCGCGATTCGCTGGCGTGTTCGGCCGCTTCGCTGCGCGCCTGGCCCAAAAAGGTCAGGGTGATCTGCCGCGCCGTGTAAAAAGCCGTCAGCAGGGCTGCCAGGG
>DAIOUB010000039.1:0-16898 GCA_036751735.1 Levilinea sp.
GATGACACCACCCACTTTGCCGAGCCGCACGGTGTGGCCGTGGATCAGGGCGGCGGCAAAATCTACATCGCCGACAGCCCCAACCGCCGTGTGCTGGTGTACAACGCCGATACCAAGGCTTATCTGCGCCAGTTCGGCACCACCGGCGAGGCCATCCCCACGGATGACCAGCATTTCTTTGAACCTTACGCGGTCGAAGTGGAACCGAAGGGCTCCATCATCCTCGGCGAAGGCGCCATGCGCCTGATCAAACTCAACCCCGACGGCTCCACCGCCTGGACGGTGGGACAATCTGGTTTTTGGGGCCAACCCCCCGACCGCCTGGACGGCAGCCCCAACGGGATCGTCTCGGACGGTAAAACCGTGTATGTGGCCATGAGCTGCACGGTTTACAAGTTTAACAGCGCCGACGGCGCCTATTTGGGCGTGTTCGCGGGCGGCGGGGATTGCTGGGCCCCCGACAGCCTGTTCCAAAGCATCAGCGACATCGCCCGCGATACGGCTGGCAATCTCTACGTGACCGACGGCGAGCTGCACCGCGTGGTCCAACTGAACAAATACGGCGCGGTGATCGCCACCGTGGGCGTGCGCGGTGAAATGGGCTCCGATAATGCCCGCTTCCGCGGCCCGCAAGGCCTGGCCGTGGATAAAGCCCGCAATGTGTATGTGGCGGACGAAGGCAACTGCCGCGTGCAGAAGTTCGATAAGTATTTACGCTACGTGATGACCTTCTCCACCACCCTGTGCGGCGACAATCACGACCGCCTGGGCGGCCCGCAGGATGTGGTGGTGGATGCCAAAGGCAACGTCTTTGTAGCGGATGACTATAACCACCGCATCCAGATCTACGATAAAGCCGGCGCCTACCTCAGCAGCATCGGCGGCAGTTGGGGCGGGGCCTCGGGCCAGTTCCGTACCCCCTTCAGCCTGGCGATGGACAAGAAGGGCAACCTTTTCGTGGCCGACCGCGACAACCACCGCATTCAGGTGTACGCCCCCGGCGTGCCCTATTTCGGCCAGCAAAATCTGAACGGCTTCGGCAGCCGCTGGACTACCTGGGGTGAAACCCTGGCCTTCTTTAAGAATCAGCTCTATGCCGGAACCAACGGCCCCATGGGCGGGCAAATCTGGCGCAAGGGCAAAACCGGCTGGGAACGCGTCATCGCCGACGGCTTTGAAAACTGGAACAACGTCACCATCGGCCACCTGCTGGAATACAAGGGCTACCTGTACGCCACCACGGCCAACACCAGCGATAACTGGGTCACCTCAGAGGGCGGGCAGATCTGGCGCACCGCTGACGGCCTCACCTGGGCGCCGGTGGTCTTTGGCGGCTTCGGCGACACGGATAACCATTCCATCCACCATCTGGAAATCATCGGCAGCGACCTGTGCGCCGCCACCTGGGCGGGCGGGGTGCACGGCCCGCAGGTGTGGTGTTCACCTTCCGGCGACATGGGCACCTGGGAACAGCGCTGGAACAACCGCTTCGGCGGCCCCGATAAGAGCTGGGCTATCCTCGATTTTGTAGATTTTGCCGGGACCAGCTTTGCCGCCACCGTCGGGCCGCAGGGCGGGCTGTACCGCCGCAGCGGGGGCAACTGGATTCGCGTTTCAGCCCCCATCGACTCGGGGGATACCTATGCGATTGGCGGCCTCACCGCCTTTAAGGACGCCCTGTACATCATCACCGCCACCCACGGCGATCAGCCTTCGCAGGTGTACCGCTGCACCGACTGCGCCGCAGCCACTATCTCTTGGGAACTGGTAGGCGAGGCCGCAGAATTCCCGGTCAACAACCACGGCCGCAACAGCACCCTCTTCACCAACGGCAAGACCCTCTACGCCCTCATCGGCAGCCCCGACGGCCTAGTGATCTGGTCGTCCACCGACGGGCAAATTTGGAAGCAGGCCTCCCTGCCCGGCCTGGGCGACAGCCTCAATGAGAGGACCTCCTTTGGGCACAGTATCCTCTTCTACAAGAACGCCTTCTACATCAGCATGCACAATTTCAGCACAGGCGTCGAAGTGTGGAAGTTCTGCCCCACCGCCAAATCCTGTAAGTAGCCCTTTTTCGGCGCTCCGAATTGCACCGGCTGTCTGGGTCTCAACCCCCAGGCAGTCGGTTTATTTACAGGCCCCGCCCCCAAATTTCCTGGTCGCACCGCGGGGACAAAACCTGTATAATCAATCCATGATTCTGGAAACCTATATCAGCATCGATGTTGAAACCGCCGGGCCGGTGCCCTGCGAATATGCCTTGCTCTCTCTGGGCGCCTGTCTGGTGAACGACCCCGCCGTCACCTTTTACCGCGAGCTCAAGCCTGACCGCCCCGCCGCCCGTCCGGATGCTCTGGACATCTCCGGCCTCAGCCTGGAGACTCTGGCGCAAACCGGCTGCGATCCCCAATGCGCCCTGCGCGACTTTGCCGAATGGGTAGAAAGCGTCACCCCCGCCGGTCACCGCCCGGTGTTCGTGGCTTTCAACGCCCCCTTCGATTGGATGTTCGTGGCCGATTATTTCCACCGCTACCTGGGCCGCAACCCCTTTGGCCACAGCGCCCTGGATATCAAAGCCTATTACATGGGCCTCACCGGTGTGCCTTGGAGCGAAACCTCCCTCCAGCACGTCGCCCAACACCTGCACAGCGGCACCGAACTGAAGCACAACGCCCTCAGCGACGCCCAGGATCAGGCCCGCATCTTTCAGGAAATCTTCCGGCGGCCGCAAATCGCCGCGGTCTAAACCCCGCCGGCCCCGCCGCTTACCGTCCCTTTCTGTCAGCCCGATTGGAGGAAGCACATGTCCGATTTGAACCCCAAAGCTCAAGCAGAACTGGAGCGCATTCTGGAATCAGCGCGCCGCCTGGGTGTGGAAGTGAACGAGGCCGACGCCTTGCAGTGGCTCACCAATATGGCCGCCGTGCAGGACGGCAGCATCACCATGGATGAACGCAGCGGCGTGTTCGGCCACAACGTCTCCATGCTGGATTTCAGCCAGGATGAGCTGGAATATTTCCGGCGCATCGGGCGGCTGGTGGAATTTGTTGACATCCCCGGCCAGGTGGAAACCGCCCTGGCCCTCTCCGGCTCCGCGGCCCAATCCAAAATTCAATCTTACCCCGGCGACTGCGACTATTTTGAGCGCGTCAACCTGCTGGCCCCCACGCGCGAAGAGGCCTGCCAGCTCCTGGCACGCATCATGCGCGAGAAGGCCCTCAGCGCCCTGCAAGGCCCCACCTACCAGCTCATCGAGGTCAAATTCGGCTCCTACCCCGAAGAGATCATCGTCGGCGACCGCACCTGCCGGGCTGGAACGCCCATCGCCTGGAAACCCTCCCAAATTCAGGCGGGCAAGATCGAAGGCTTTCATGCCGACGGCACGCCCGCTGAGGTCACCTGGGAGCAGGCCGCCGACGACCCGGGCTGGTGCAAGCTGGACTGGGTGGTGGCCGACCCGCTGCGCAAACAGCTGGCCAACGCCAGCAACATGCTGGATGTCACCTGGGAACAGCCCGAGGGCGAGATCATCCCCCTGGACGGCTACCTGGATCCCTATTTCCAGGAAGTTTATCTCGACGCCGGTTCCGTGCCCATCTTCTCCAAACTGGCCCAGCACGTCTCGGCCAACGCCCTGGATCATTATGTGGAACAGTTGGAGCGTGAGGTGCGCAAATACCTCACCAAAGACATCAATTACGGCAAGGTGGCCAAGCGCATGTACAACATCTTCCGGCTCACCGGCCGCTATGAAGAAGCCGCCTTCCTGCGCGAACTGTTTGACGAGCCCGCCACCATCCTCTATCAGGTGTGGTCGCTCATCCGCACCATTGACGACGCCTATTCCGCCGGTTCCAGCATCCCCCAGGGTGAGCTCATCGCCGCCGCCGACCGCCTGATTTTGGATGTGATCAAAGCCCTGGAAGGCGATCAGGAAGCCCAGATCGTGCGCCATCTGCTGCGCCTGCGCGACGCCCTCTCCCGCCCCGAAGCCGGCATCAGCCTGACCGCCGAAGCCGAAGCTGCCCGCGCCGAGGTGATCAACATCGTCAACAACTTCTTTTACGACCGCCTGGTGGGCATGCCCACCATCAAGACCTACATCGAGGGCTTTGTGCCCCCTGCCGTGTAGCCCGCCCCTGCCCCATAAACAACAGCCCCCTCCCTGCGCTGCCTGGCGCATCCGGGAGGGGGCTGAATGGTTAACCAGCGCGGTTAGGGGAACAACGGCCACAAGAGCGGCAAAAAAATCATGGTCACAATGAAGATGATCACGTTCAACAGCCAGCCCACGCGGGTGTAATCCAAAAAGCGGTATCCCCCCGGCCCAAACACGAGCACATTCACCTGGTGCCCCACCGGCGTGAGGAAGCTGGTGGACGCGCCGATGACCGTCGCCAACACAAAGGCGCGCGGGTCGGCCCCCAGGCCCACGGCCACATCAATGGCGATGGGCACCATCAAAACCGTGGCCGCCGCGTTGGACATAGGTTCGGTGATCAGGCCCGCCAGCCAAAAGATGCCCGCCAAAACCGCCAGCGGCCCCCAGGCCCCCAACCCGCTGACAATCCCGTTGGCCAAAAAGCGCGCCGCCCCCGTGTTTTCCATGGCCAACCCCAGCGGCAGCATCCCCGCAATCAAGAACACGCTGCGCCATTCGATGCTGTGATAAGCTTCATCCATCGTCAGGCAGCCCGTCAGCACCATCAGCACCGCACCGATCACCATCGCGATAGAGATGTGCAGGCCGCCGAAGGTGGCCAGGGCCAAAACCAGCCCCAGGCTGGCCAGAGCGATCCAGGCCTTATTCCAGCGCCGCAGCTCCATCGTCACCGGCTCCAGCACCAAGAATTCACCGCTCTCCTGCAGCGCCGCCCGGCGGTCGCGCGGGCCTTTCAGCAGCAGGGTATCGCCAAAGCGCAGGCGCAGATCAATCAGCCGCTGGGTCAGCACCGCGCCCTTGCGCCAGACCGCCAGCGCCGTAAAGCCGAAACGGTCGCGAAAGCGCACCTGCCGCAGCGTGCGCCCGTCCATCGCGGAATGCGGCGCCAGGGTGGCCTCCACCAGGTGAAAATCCTCCGTTTCCAACTGCTCCAGCGTCATTTCTGGCTCGGCTTCCATCACCAAACCCAGGGGTTGCTTGGCCCGCAGCAGCGTGGCGGCCGCCCCCTCCACGAACAGCAAATCCCCCGCCTCCAGCGCGGTATCGCGCCCCACCGTGCGCACCGGCTTGCCCTGCCGCAAAATGGACAGCACCGTCAGGTCGTACTCCGCGCCCAGACGCGCCTCGCCCAAAGTTTTGCCCACCAGGGGGCTTTCGGCCAACACGCGCACTTCGCTGAAATACGCGCGCAGCTGCTGGGTTTGCAGCTCCTCGGCGTTCTTGCGCGCGGGCAGCCAATGCCGCCCGATCAAAACCATGTAAAGAATCCCCGCCGTAAACACCAGCACTCCCATGGGCGTGAAGTCAAAAAAGGAAAAGCTGGCATAGCCGCGTTCGGCCAGCAGACTGGACGCCAGGATGTTGGGGGGCGTGCCGATCAGGGTCATGTTGCCCCCCATCAGCGACGCAAACGCCAGGGGGATGAGCAAGCGCGACAGCGGGATTTTGGTCTGGCGCGCAATGCCCGCCACCGCCGGCAGCAGCACGGCCACCGCCCCGATGTTGTTCATGAAAGACGAGAGCAGCCCCGAAACCAACATGATCACCGCGATGAGGCGCGGCTCGCTCGTGCCGGATATGCGCGCCACCACCTGCCCAATCTTGTCGGCCACGCCGGTGCGGAACAGGCCCCCCGAAACAATGTACACCGCCCACACGGTGATCACCGCCGGGCTGGCAAAGCCCGAAAACACCTGCTCCGGCCGCACCAGCCCCGTCAGCGCCACAGTCAGCAAAACCAGCAGAGCAATCACATCCACGCGCAGCTTTTCGGTGGCAAACAGCGCCACCGCCGCGGCCACAATCGCCAGGGTCAGAAAAATTTCAAAGGTCATGCTGCTACCCCTACGCCTGCCGCCGCGTCACTCCCAAAAATCCGAGGCAATCTCAATCAAATTGCCGTCCGGGTCGGCGATCATGGCCGAGCGCATCTTCCAGGGCTCATCCCGCGGCGCATACACCGCCCGCCCGCCGCGCTGCACCAGCTCCTGAAATTTCACATCCACGTTCTGCGGCTGGCCCACGTTTAGCGCCAGCTCAAAGGTGCCGTTCAGACCCTGCGGAAAATCCGGAGGTGTGCCCAGCAGACCCGGCAGCTCACTGCGGGCATACATGGACAGGCGAATGCCCTCGTGGCGAAACTCAGCGTACGGCCCCTCGCCGTTCCAATCCGTCTCCAGGCCGACGGCGTTTTTGTAAAAATCCACCATCTGGGCCAGGTCGTTCACAAAAATGCCGATCATATCAAAACGAACCGCGCTCATCACAGCCTCCGTTCATCCAAATGGGCTTATCTGCTTGCTTGATTATAGCAAAAATGTTCTGGGGTTGTCCCTCGCCAAAATCCAGGGCAATCCTCTGCCGTGGGTCTCGCCAGCGGCCGCACAGGTGATGGTGGGAGTGGAATCATCTTACCCCTTCAGATGGATGAGATCCAAAGGGGTAAGAATATGATTTTCAATCGAGGAGCAGTTCAGGGGGATAGCGTCAGCGTGAACACCCAAGATCCGCTGAACCCATACCCAAGCGCGTCGTAGAAACGGTCCATCACTTCCTCATCCGTCATCCCCTCAGGCTTTTGGGTGATCTGGGGGCCAGCCCCCCCGCCGCCAGACCCAGAAACAACCACCCAATCCATCTCAATCCCTTGCTGGCGCAGTTTTTCGCGTGCCATTTGAACCTGATCCTCAGGGATCACTTCTGGAGGAGTCTGGCGCAGGCCGTTGATGGTCAACGTCAGTTCTTCCAGGTCTCCATGAGCGCCGATCGGGAATCCGAGGGTCAGACACCGGCCGTTGTCCACAGCCTCCGTCCATTCCATCCGGTTGGCCGCCGCGCTGATCTGCCCGATTTGCAGCGAGGTGGTTTCATGATCAATGTACCAATCACCGCTGGCGGTGGGAAGCTGATAGCAAAGATATGCCTGAGAATAGGAGGGGGTCATTTCAATTTTCTGCAGGCGGATTTCGATGCCGTTGGAGGTCACCGCCTGCTGCACCTGCCGGATGACCACAGGGTACACGGGTAAATCCAACTGAAAGGTGAAAGACTGCGCATATGTTTGCCAGGGATCCGTTTTGACCACCAAATTCCCCACAAAGCGTCCTTCGGGCATACTGCTCAAATCCGCAAACGAACCATTGTACGAATCGTCAAAAGTGAAGGATGCCGTCAGCAGGTGTGGGTCGGCAGGGTCCAGTTCAACACTGTAGCCCGTATTGAACGGCAGCCCTTGCGTGTCGGTCCACAGGAGTTCCGGGTACACGCCAGGCTGTGTGCCTTCCAACCGCAGCACCACAGCGGCCCGCAGCGTGTCCATATACGCCTGCAGGAGGGTCACTCGAAGATCGCCGATTGCCTGCGATGCCAGCGGGGTCGGCTCTGCCGCCGAGTTGCCGGCAGACTCTTCCGGCGCAATTCCTGGAATTTCCAGACCCTGCGGCAAGATCGGCCAGTTAAATTCCCACTCGGCTGTGCCCGCCTCGCGGGGGGTGGTCAGCACCAACCGAAATGCGCTCAGATTCTGGGGGTCTGGCTCTCCAGGGAAAAGAACTTCTGCACATTTCCAGCCGTCTTTCACCGTTCGCTCCGCAAGCATACGCCCCGCGGCCGCCGGTGCCTGATCCGGCGAGAGGCTTTGCTGCGCTCCCCGCGCCCATTGGATAGCCGCCGTTTCCAGGCGCAGCTCGGCGTCAGAACAAAATTGGACGCGCGTCTCCTGCGGGCTCATACTGATCCATTCCAAACGAATTTCCTGGCCGGCAGCCCGAACCGCATAGGTGTTCCCGCCGGTAAACGTACCTTGATGGATCAGAAGGTGAGGCGCCGCAAAGCGGAAGGTATCCACCTCTTGGCCCCTGGCGTCCAATAAGGGAATTTCCACAGTGACATCCGCAAAGGTATCCGCGATTCCGTACGTTTTTTCGCTGCGGACAATCTGAGTCACAACGTAGCGGCCCGTTAACCCCTGCTCCGTGGGGGCGAGGGTCATGCCAGCCCCGCGGTACTGCTGCGGGGACAGCTCACCAAAGCCAATTCGGGGCAGTCCCAGGCGCTGACCATCCGCCAGACCAGCAGCCGAAAAGCCAATCGCCTGCCAGGCATCGTCCAGATATACCCAATCCAGGGTTAAAGCCGCGCCTTGCCGGGTTTGGGCTGCGCCCACCGGGTCAGCGGGCGGCAGCGCAGTTGGCGTTGGGTTGGGGGCAGGCACGGCCGTCATTTCCAGGTTTGTCACCAGTCCCGCCTGATCCACCGCTTCCATCCCAGGGTCATTTCGAAAATAGGTAACGAGCGCATAGGCGATGGTCGTGATCATCACGGCTGCCAAAACGACCAGAAGCACGGACCAGGCAAATTTCCATTTGGGATTCATGAATGCTCTTTCCTTTTTTTGAATCCGATCCGCGATTTGCGGCCATAGATCTATTGGCTCTTGAACGTCGCGTTCCACGATGGACTTCACAGCTTCGGCGAGGCGGGGGTTCGTCTTCATTTGACGCTCCTTCCGGCAAGCAAAGCGCGCAGGCGAGTTCGGGCATTGTTCAACAGCCATTTGACGCTTCCGGGAGCAATGGACAACTCGGCGACCATCTCTTTTTCACTCCAACCCAGGTAATACCGCTGCACAATCACGGCTCGTTGGCGAGGGGACAGCTGTTCGATGGCTTGCGTGATCTCGCGGCGAAGGGTGTTATTTTCGATTTCCGCCTCCAAAGGAAGGCTGCTTCCAAGCAGGTTCTCAAACCAGCGTTCAGCCGCTTCGGATTCTATTGGCACCTTGCGGGCATCCTTTTGAGCGGCGTTGACCGCTGCGCGGGTCACCATGCGCATAAACCACGGTTCAAAGGCACGGCTTGCGTCAAACCCGCCAATCGAACGGTAAACGCGCAGAAAGCAGTCCTGCACTACATCCTCGGCCAGCGCCGCATCACGGGTGATAAATTTGGCTGCCCGGACAGCCTTCAGTTGGTGCATCCGCACCAGAGTTTCCAGGCCGCCGATGTCACCTTCTTTGAGAAGCTTGATCGCTGTCTGTTCGTCCATCCAACTCCAGAAGATCACTGTTGAAAGTGCGCGCAGTATATATAGCGGATAAAGGGTGAAAAGGTTGGGGGGTAAATTTGGCTTTTCAGAAATTGCTTTTTGGATCATACGCTGTATAGTAGAGTCATCCCATTATACCTTCCGAGGATATTCCCGGTCTCTCGCGGCTGCCAGAGCTTCCGGCATCGGAAGAATAGGACCGCGGCGGCTATACCGCGTCCCTGAAAGGCAGGAGACGGATGAAGGTCGTCAACCTCGCAGAGAAATTCAGCCAGATGACCCAATTTTGGAGCCCCCGTATTGCGGGCGAGCTCAATGAGTCCTTCGTCAAGCTGGCCAAACTCAAAGGCGAGTTTGTCTGGCATCACCACGAAAACGAAGATGAGATGTTTCTGGTCGTTCAAGGCCGTCTGATCATCAAACTGCGCGGCGGGGAGATGCGGCTGGAAGCCGGTGAGTTCGTCATCATTCCTAAGGGCGTTGAACACTGCCCCGTGGCTGAAGAAGAAGTGCAGGTGCTCCTGCTGGAGCCAAAATCAACCTTGAACACCGGCAATATACACAATGACCGCACTGTCGAAGCGGAGTGGATTTAGGTTCAAGCTCTCTCCGCCGAACACCCCCTGATAATGCCCATATAAAACTGCGCCTGGTTCAGTTTCGGCCAGGCGCAGTCTGTGAATTTACCACACGTACGGGATCAGCCGCCAGGAGTGCCTGACGTAGCGCATGTAGGCCTCGCCGAACCACTCGCGCAGCCAGCGTTCCTCCACACGAATGCGGCTCACCACCGCCGGAATGCCCAGCAGCGCCGCCAGCCCCAGCCCGCCCCAGCTGCCCAAACACAGCGGAATGCCCAGGAACAGGCAAAGCAGCCCCAAATACGCCGGGTGGCGCAGGCGCTGATACACCCCCGTGGTCACCAACTGGTGCTTCTTCGAGGTTTCCACATGCACGCTGTACTGCTTGCCCAGTTCGCGGCGTGCCAAAAAGCGCAAGGCCACCCCGGCCAACGTCAGGGCTGCCCCCAACCCGCGCAGGCCCCACAGCAGCGCGGCAAAGGTTGTCCAGCCGCCCATCCAGGAATCGGCCAGGGCGTAAAACTGGCTGGCGTACCAACTGATGCTGATCCACCAGTACGAAGCAGCCGCCAGGCGCAATCCCCCCGTCTGCTGCTGCTTGGAAAGGGAAAAGCCGCGTTCCAACACCGCCCAGGCGATGAACCCGCCCAGGCCGATCCACTGAAAGATTTGCACAACGTTCACAGGTTCCATCCTCATCTAAGATTTTGAGTCCAAACACACCTCAATCCGGCTGACGGCCGCTCTCAGGCCGTCCTCCGCGCGCATACGCTGGCCCAATTCCGCCGCCCGCCGGGCATATTCCGCATCTTCCACCCCCTGCCGAAAAATCACCTCCAGCCCGGCCGCGTCCAGTTCGCGCGCAGCGGGGGCTGCCGGCCCCAGTCCCAACTGCCGGGTGCGGCGCGCCCAAAAAGTCTGATCCACCGAAAAGGGCACTGCCGTCTGCGGCACGCCCGCCGCCGCGGCCGCGCCGGTGGTTCCGGCCCCGCCGTGATGCACCACCAGCCCCATGCGCGGAAACAGCCACTCATGGGGCGCTTCTTCCACCACGCACACATCCTCACCACCCCAGCCTGCCGCTTGGGACGTGCCCAATACCAGCCGCAGCCCGCAGGCCCGCGCCGCGCTCACCGCCGCTTCCAGCAGCCGCGGCAAATGCTGCGAGCGCACGCTGCCCAGGCCAAAGTAGACCGGCGGCGGCCCAGCTTCCAGAAAGCGCACCCATTCCGGCCGGGGCTGCCAGCCAGGGGCTGCGGGCAAAGGCCAGTAGCCGGTCACATGGGCGTAGGGCGGCCAATCCGCTGGCGGGGGCAGCAGCGCCGGGCTGTAAGCCAGCAAAACCGGGGTCTGCCCCTGGCTGCGGCCCGCAAAAGGCCATTCTGCCAGCGCGGGCAGTTCCGGGGCCGAGCGGCGGATCCGGCGGTACATCAGCCGCGCGCCGTAGCGAAACACGGCCGTGTTCAGCGCATGGGTGGCCCAGCGGTAGCCGCCGCCCAGGGGCCAATCCGGCATAGCCACGTTTGGGAAGGCGCGCGTGGGCAAAAACACCGGAAACAGTTGAGCCGATACGTCCGGAATGCCTTGCCGGCGTGCCAGGGTATGGCCCGCATCCGTCATCAGAAAAGAGTGCACGATGATATCCGCGCCCTGGGCGGCTTTTTGCAGTTGGTCAAAAACCCCCCGCGCCAGCGGCAGCACATGCGCCATCATGCCCTTCACCATGCGCAGCCAGCTGCCGCCTGCCTGGTCGGCAAATTCCCGCGAAAGGTCTTCGGGGTCTCCCGCCAGCGGCACAAACTCCAGCCCGCAGCGCTCTGCCAGGGGCGCAAACCCCTGCGGCGCCGCCAGCCGCACGCTGTGCCCGCGCTGCTGAAGCGCCGCGCCTAACGCAGCAAAAGGCGCCACGTCCCCGCGCGAGCCGTAGGTCATCAGGGTCATCTGGCGCGGTTTGCGCCCGCCACCGGTCTCTACGCCCATGTGCGCTCCTCTCTGGCAGCCCTTCCGGCGGCGAGCCTCAGCTCAGCAGCCAATCTCGCGCCTCCTCCAGGGAAGCATACATGCGCACGTACAGCCCGCGGTTCACAGCCACGTCTTCCCAAAACTTACCCGTTTCCAATTGGCTCGCCTGGGTGACAATGGCCACACGGTGCAGGCTGGGCACCAACGTAGAAATATGCTCCGCGCTGAAAAAGGTTTCGGCCACTTCCAGCCGGTACACCAGTTCGAGTTCATCACACAACACGCGGGAACAATTGTGTTCAACGGCGGCCTGGATCACCGCTTCGCCGTAGCGTTTGACCTCCTCCAGGTTATCGTCCGCCCCCCAGGCTTTCACCAGCAAATGATCGCTTTGCATCTGAAAAGAATAATGGATGGCCATCCCAGTCCCTCCGTCCGTTAAGATGTAAAAAAATATTGTAATCGGGAACCGAAAAAACCGGGGGAATTTTTACCGCCAATGTGCAGGCGCGCACCTGCGTATCTGGCGATTTAAACAAAAGGCGTGCCCCCACCCATCGGAGCACGCCCCCCTGGTGGCCGGCAGACCGTCAATCCTTCCAACGGCCTGCTCCTACCGGCGAATCCCGCCTTGCGTCTCAGGCGGGCTGGCTCACCTTCATCTGCACGGCGTCAAACGATTCCTTGGTGGAAAGCACCAGGAACACATCGCCCCCCTGCACCACCACGCCGCCGCTCGGAACCAAAAAATCGTTCTCACGCGCGATCAGCACCACCAAAAAATCTTCGGGCAGTCCCAATTCAAAAATAGCTTTGCCGATGGCGCAGGAGCCCACCGGCACAGGCAGCTCTTTCAGCTCGCTCTTAAACCCGCCTACCGAAGTGAACTCAATCGGGTACACCCGCTTGGGCACCACCGGCAGATCCAACTTCAGCCAGCGGGCCACCTGCGGGATGGAGGTGCCCTGCAGCAGCACAGAGGTCAGCACCACAAAGAAAACGATGTTGAAAAACAGATCGGCCTGTTCCACCCGCGCCAGCAGCGGAAAGGTGGCCAAGATGATGGGCGCCGCCCCGCGCAGCCCCACCCACGAGATGAAGGTTTTCTCCCGCCAGCCCATGCGGCTCAATGCCAGGGTCAGAAAAACGCTCAGCGGGCGCGCCACAAACATCAGGCAGAAAGCGATCAGCAGCCCCACCCCCATAATCGGCACCAGCCGCGAGGGGAACACCAGAAGCCCCAGGGTCAGGAACATGGCAATCTGCATGATCCACGCCAGCCCATCGTGAAAGCGCAGCAGACTGCGTTGGTGCAAAAAGTCATCCCTGCCCAAAACGATGCCGGCCATATACACCGCCAGGAAGCCGTTGCCCCCCGCCCAATCCGTCACCCCGAAGGTTAAAAACACCAGCGACAGGGTCAGCACCGGGTACAGGCCCTCGTGTCCCAGCTTGATGCGGTTCACCAGCCAGAACATGACCTTGCCCATCACAAACCCCGCCAGCGCCCCCAGCGCCATCTGGCGGATGAAGAGCGTGATCAGGCTGAAGGGAGACAGCTCCGGCTGAGTCACCAGTTGGATCAGGCCGATGGTCAGGAAAATGGCCATGGGGTCGTTGCTGCCGGATTCCAGCTCCAGCAGCGGTTTCAGCCGCCCCTTCAGGCTGATGCCCTTGGAGCGCAGCACCGAAAAGACCGCCGCCGCATCGGTGGAAGAAACAATGGATCCCAGCAGCAGGCCTTCATACAGGCTCAGCCCCAGCAGCAGGCTGGCAAAGCTCCCCACGATGAAGGCCGTCAGCAGGACGCCCAGGGTCGAAAGGATCAGCCCCTCACGGGCCGAAGCGCGCACATCCGTCCATTCCGTCCCCAGCCCGCCTGAAAACAGGATCAGCACCAGCGCGTTGACGCCGATGAACTGCGCCAGAGCCGGATCGTCAAAATAAATTCCCCCAAAGCCGTCGGAGCCAGCCAACATGCCCAAACCCAAAAACAGCAGCAGCACAGGAACCCCAAAGCGGTCCGAGATCTTGCTCACCAGCACGCTGACCAACAGAAGCAGCGCCGCCGCAATTAAAGTGACACTATTCATGCTCACCCGCCCATTTCTCGCCTCCCCCAGCCGCCGAACGTCCCCACCGCTGGAATGGGAAAACGTCCCGCTCAAGAAGGCGCAAGAAGATGCTGACTATGATCGCTAATCCACGACCCGGAGGGCAATAACCCGTGCTGAAGAAGGCCATCAGCCGGTTTCATTAAACCACATTTTCCCGATCCTCACCACCAAAACCTGCCGGGGTTATTCCGCGGGCGGTT
Organism: Levilinea sp.; assembly: GCA_036751735.1. Lineage (GTDB taxonomy): Bacteria > Chloroflexota > Anaerolineae > Anaerolineales > Anaerolineaceae > Levilinea. The sequence continues at coordinate 14,069 of DAIOUB010000039.1, forward strand.
CCCCCCAGCCAGCGCTGCGCTGCACCATGCGGTGATCGGCGTTCAATTGCAGCAAATCCCACAAATTGCCGTACAGATCTTCAAAAACCGCCACCCAGCCGTATTCGGCCTGCTTGGGTTCGCGCACAAAATGCACCCCCGCTGCGAGCAAGCGCTGGTAATCCCGCCAGAAGTCGTCCGTGTTTAAGAACAGGAACACCCGCCCACCGCTCTGACGGCCGATGAAAGCCGCCTGCTCCGGCGTGGACGCCCGCGCCAGCAGCAGCGTGGCCCCCCGCGAGCCGGGCGGGGCCACCACCACCCAGCGCTTATCCTGCTCCGGCTGGTAGGTGTCTTCAATCAGCTCAAATTGCAGCGTATTCAGGTAAAAATCTAGAGCCTCGTCGTAATCACGCACCACCAGGGCGATATGAACCAGTTCTTGCCGCATACATCCTCGCGAAGTCAAAGAATAAACCCTCCAGGCGGCGAAGCTGCCCGCCTGGAGGAATTGGTTAATCTTCAGCCTACCAACCCGTACACGTCCCAGGTTTCCAGGTCACGTTGACCCCGCCCGGGGTCCAGTACGTATCCAGAACGCTGCCGTCCAGAGCGTTGTTTTGGAAGAGCACATTGTTAAGCGTCAACGGAATGTCCGCCGTGCTGGCAAAATATAACGCGTTATCCGAGTTGCCTGAAAACACACCGCAGTTCACCGTCAGCGGCTGGTTGGAGATCACGTAGGACATGCCAAAATTCTCGCTGTCCCAACCGTTATCCGCCACGGTAATATAGTTCAGCACCGCCGGGCCGGCCTGCAGGTAAATGCCGCGCTGGCCGTTGCCCACAAAGCGGTTGCCGCCGCCCTTATTGTTCAGGAGGATCGGCGAGGCGATGGTGTTATTCGTGCTGCGAATGCTCAAGCCGTTCTCGGCGTTGGCTGTGGCCTGCACCGCCGCAAGCGTCACCGGGCTGTCGGAATAAATATACATCCCATCCCCACCGTTGGTGGTGGCCTGAACGTCTTGCAGTATCACCGGCCGGTCCTGGCGGTGGAAAGAGGTATTGGTCACCGCGATGCCGGTATCCGAATTGGACCCCGCCGTCAGTTTTTTGCCGGTCACAGACGCGCCCGTCTCCACCCAAATGCCCGGGGCCTCGGCGGTCAGGCCGTTGCCAACTGCGGAGATTTCCAAAAGTGAGACCCCCAGATCGCCGTGATCATTGCGAATATGCAGGCCCAACTGGCCGTTGCCGCTGGCCTGCACCCCGCTGACCAACACCTTGCCGGTGGCGCGAATGTCCGCGCCCACGGTGTTATCTGCAAACTGGTTCTGACCGCGCCGGCCCTTCAAAATGATACTGGGAGAGACCTCCGTCGCCGCGCCGTCCAACAGCAGGCCGTGTTCGCCGTTGCCGCTGGCGGTGATCTTGCTCAGGGTGACGTTGCTGGAAGTGATCACCTGCACACCCTGGTCGGTGTTGGCATTGGCCGTCACGCTGTCCATCAGCAGCGGCGTTTTGCCTTGCTCCGGCCCGCGCAGGTTTAACGTCACGCCGCGGAAACCGTTCCCCGAAGCCTGAATGGATTTCAAGGTGATGCGCCCGCGGCCAATCATGCTGAGCCCATCGCCGCTCCGGTTGTGGTTAAAGGTGGAGCGCAGGATCGTGACCGGCTTGGCCGCCGTGGGGGTAAACTGCTGAATATAGAAACCAGCCACGGCGTTGTCGTCCACCTGACAGTCGCTCATCACCACCCCCCCATTGGTGTTCACCGCCCCCCCCGACAGGCCGTTGCCCGTCACCTTGACCCGCGACAGGTTAACGCTCTGTCCGCTGTCCAGGTTCTCCACCTGCACACCGCCTTTGAGATTGTTGTTCGTGCTCAGCCCGCTGAGGGTGACCGCCCCCACTCTTTGGATATACAGTCCGGTGCCGTCATTGCGCTGAATGACCATCGGGCCCAGGCGGTCGCGGATGACCACCGGTTTGAAGGCCCCGCTGTTGGTGATGAGCACCCCATACGTGCCCGCGTTGCGTTCCACCATCACCCCATCCAGAGTGATCGCGCTGGCGGTGTCCAGAACCATGCCGCTATCACCGTTACCAGAGACGGTGCTGCGCAGCAGGCTGAACGCCGCCTTGGTGGCCGGGTCCAGGTTGAGGACGGCCAAACCAGTCCCCCCATTTCGCGTGGCGCTGATCTTATCTAACCACACCGGACCCACCACGCTCATCGCCAGGCCGCCGCCTGTGTTGTTGCTGAAGGTCGAAGAGACCGCGTTCACCGCAGCCTTAACACTGTCGGTTTGAACGCTGGTCCCTGTGCCCGTGTTGGCGGAGGATGAAACCCCATTCAGCAGCACACTCTCATTCGTGCGGATGTATAAGCCGTCCTCAGCATTGTCATGGAAGGAGCTGTTGGAGATCACCACCTTGCCATCGGTGTGAATAAAGGCTCCTCTACGGTTGCTGCCCCGAATGTTACTCTCCGTAATCGTCACCGGCCCGGTCTGCTTATCCACCTCCAGCCCCCGGCCGGTCAAAAACTGCACGCGGCTCACATTGACGCTGCCGATGCAGTTGACGGCAGATACTGTCGTGCCTAAAGCCTGCACCAGCCGCAGATCGCGCAGGCCCCAAGAACGCATCCCCACGATGGTGATGTTGGAATATAAGTCAGTCACCGGGCTGCCGTCATTCAGCGACCCCATGCCCACCAGGTTGATCACTGCCGGGGGTGTGGTCCAACTTGCGCTGTCCAGGGTGATATGGCCAGCCGTGGTCAAAAAATAAACGCCCGCCCCGATGAAAATATTGCCGCCGGCCGGCGCGGCGTTGCGGCCGCTCA